>CAMHDT010000165.1 GCA_946183985.1 uncultured Prevotella sp. | reverse complement strand
CGACAAGACCATCGACGCCCTCTATGCCTTCACCGACTGCGAAATCAACATCTCGCCCAACTGCTGCGTCATCAAAGACGAGAAACCGCAGTTCCTCACCGTGAGCGATGTGCTGAAGCATTCTGTCGACCGCACCAAGGACCTGATCAGACAGGAACTGGAGATTCGCAAGAACGAACTGCTTGAGCAATACCACTTCTGTTCGCTTGAGAAGATATTCATTGAAGAGCGCATCTACAAGGACAAGAAATTCGAGGAGGCACCCAATGTCGACAAGGTGTGCGAGCACATCGACAACCGCCTCACGCCCTACTATCCGCAACTGGTGCGCGAGGTGACTAAGGACGACATCCTGAAACTGCTTGAAATCAAGATGCAGCGCATCCTGAAGTTCAACAAGGAGAAAGCCGACGAACTCATGGAGCGCATCAAGGCCGAGATAGAACAGATAGACCGCGACCTGAACAACCTGGTAGAGGTGACGGCCGCCTGGTTCCAGTTCCTCAAGGACAAATACGGAAAGGACCATCCGCGGCTCACCGAACTGCGCAACTTCGACACCATCGAGGCTTCGAAGGTGGCCGAGGCCAACCAGAAACTATACATCAACCGTCAGGAGGGATTCATCGGCACCGGACTGAAGAAAGACGAATATGTGTGCAACTGCTCAGACCTCGACGACATCATCATCTTCTACCGAGACGGAAAGTTCAAGGTGGTGCGCGTGGCCGAGAAACTCTTCGTAGGCAAGAACGTGATGTGGATTGGTGTGTTTAAGAAAAACGACAAGCGCACTATATATAATATGGTGTATCGCGACGGAAAGGCGGGCCCCTGCTATATCAAGCGCTTCAGCGTGACAGGCGTCACACGCGACCGCGAGGTAGACCTCACCATGGGCACGCCCGGAACACGCGTTCTCTACTTCACGGCCAACCCCAACGGCGAGGCCGAGGTGATCAAGGTGACGCTCGAAGCCGTCGTGCTCAACGACCATCCGCGCATGAGCCTCTTCCTCGAACGCTCGTTTGCCACCATCGACATCAAGGGACGCTCATCAAAGGGCAATATCCTCACCAAGTTCCCTGTGCACCGCATCACGCTGAAAAGCCAGGGACACTCCACCCTGGGCGGGCGCAAGGTGTGGTTCGACCCCGATGTCAACCGTCTGAACTACGACGAGCACGGCAGGCTTCTGGGCGAGTTCTTCGACGACGACCAGATACTCGTGGTGCTCGACAACGGCGAGTTCTATCTCACCAACTTCGATGCCAACAACCACTACGAGGAAAATATCTGGCGCATTGAGAAATACAACCCCGACAAAGTGTGGACCTGCGTGCTCTTCGATGCCGACAACCAGGGCTATCCCTACATGAAGCGCTTCCAGATGGAGGCTGTCAAGCGCAAGCAGAACTATCTGGGCGACAACCCGCAGTCGCGACAGGTGCTTATCACCGACGTGGCCTATCCGCTCATTCGCGTCACCTATGGCGGGGCCGACGAATATCGCGGCAGTGAAGACATCGATGCCGAGCAATTCATCGCCGTCAAGGGCTTCAAGGCCAAGGGCAAGCGCATCAGCACCTGGCAGATTGAAAGCATCGTGGAACTGGAACCCGTGCGCTTCCCCGAAGAGCCGGAAGCCCAGGATACTCCAGACACTCCGGAAATTCAGGAAGAGCCCGACAACGACCCCGATGCCGACAAGGTTGACAACCCTGTCGAGCCTGAGCCCACTCAAACAAAAATAAAAAGCCAACAGCAAATCATTGACGAGATGACGGGCCAACTAAGACTTTTCGACGATGACATGTAAACGACACCTCCTCCGCATACTGTGCATCGCATGGTGCATGCTGGGCTGCATCGTAAGCGCACAGGCACAGACCACCAGCACCCGGCACCATGAACTGGGACTCGGAACAACCAATATCCTCGACACCTATCTGTCGCAGGAGAAGTTCAGCGGACTGGGACTTACCTACCTATCCACCAGCGAGTATGCAAAAGACAAGTCGTCATGGTCAACACTTTGGCAGCACCAAATAAACATGGCAACTGCCGAAGACCGCACCAAAGACGGCTCGGAACTCGAAATGGCTTACAACCTGTATGCAGGACGCTATCACGCATGGGAACTGATGGACGGCCGACTGCAACTGCAGGCCGGCGGTATGGCAAGCATCGCCCTGGGATTCATCTACAACACACGCAACGGCAACAACCCCGCACAGGCACGCTTCACCATGGGCATACACCCCTCGGGCATAGCCACCTATCGTCTGAAGAAGTTCTCCTTCCGCTATCAACTTGACCTGCCACTCGCCGGACTGGCATTCAGTCCTCGCTACGGACAGTCGTACTATGAACTCTTCTCAAGGGGCAACTACGACCGTAACATCGTGCCCACCACTTTCGTTTCGGCTCCCACCTTCCGCCAGCACCTCACCGCAGCATGGCATTGCAGCCAGCGGACGGCCATCACCCTGGGCTATCTGGGCGACTACCAGCAGTTGCAGGTCAACAACCTGAAGCAGCATGTCTACTCTTCACGCATCATGGTGGGCGTTGTTATGAAAAGGTGAAAAATTGAAAA
>CAMHDT010000164.1 GCA_946183985.1 uncultured Prevotella sp. | reverse complement strand
ACACGCCTACTCTCCTGGCAGCGGCCAGCACTCTGAGGGCTGATGCATGCGTTGCATAACCTGGTCGAACAGTTGCACCATCTCAGGGTACTGGTCGGCCAGGTTATGGCGTTCCTCAGGGTCGTCCTTCAGGTTGTAGAGTTCAAGAGGCGCATTCTTCTTGATGGTCACGCACTTCCAGTTGCCCAGCCTGGCAGCACGCTGTTTGCCCGTAAATTCCCAATAGAGCATCCGATGGTCGGTATCAACGGCGTTGCCATAGAAGAGTGGCAGCACATTGATGCCGTTGATATGCTGCGGCAGGTGCTCTTCGCCGCCGGCCAGCGCGGCAAGGGTGGGCATCATGTCTGGGAAGTAAATCAGGTTCTGCAGTTTCTGCACAGGCACGCGCCCCGGCTGGTTCACAATCATCGGCACGCGGATGCCGCCCTCGTAGAGTTGTCCCTTGCGCCCATGGAAGCCCGCATTGCAGTTCAGTTCGGCTATGGGTGCCTGCACGGCAGCCCCGTTGTCGCTGGCAAAGATGACAAGCGTGTTTTCGCGCAGGCCCTCACGGTCGAGATAGTCCATGAGGCGGCCAATGGCCCGGTCCATGTGAGTGATGAGCGAGGCATAGCGCTTGGTGTTCATCGACCAGTCCTTCTGTCCGTCGTACCATGAGGTCTCGTCAATGATATAAGGCTCATGGGGGGCGTCGTAGGCCAGATAGAGGAAGAAGGGGCGCTCTTTGTTCCGGCCGATGAAGGCGATGGCATCATCGGTGGAGATATCCGTATTATGGCGCACGTGGGCATCGTGGGCATTCTCTTCAATGGTAGTGAGCGTATCGCCCGCAAACCGATAATAAGGATAATAATAAGGCGAGTTGGAGTGAACGGTGGAGATGGTCCATCCGTAGAACTCGTGGAAGCCGCGATGATTGGGCGAGGCCCCCGGGTCGTAGCCGTCGAGGTGCCATTTGTTCACCAGACAGGTGCGATAGCCGGCTGCGCTGAGCACCGTGGCGATGGTGGTGTCAGTAGGCATGAGGTTGGTGCGGCGTATATAGGTGGTGTCGCCGTTGGCATTGATCTTAATGCCCTGAATGCCGCCTACGGGGCATTGGTTGTCGCGGATGCGCGTGTTGCCGGTGTGCTTGCCCGTCATGAGCGAACAGCGCGACGGGCTTGAGATGCCGCTGCCGGCATAGCATTGTGTAAAGGTGGTTCCCGTGGCCGACAGTCGGTCGATGTTGGGTGTCTTCACATGCTTACTGCCAAAACACGACAAGTCGCCATAGCCCATGTCATCGGCCAGTATGAACACGATGTTGGGGCGGTCTGGCGTGGCCTGCTGCGCCTCAGCGGGACTAACGAGCAGCGATAAATGAACGGTGATCAGCGAGCAGTCTCTATATTTCATAGCCAAATAGTATTTGTTTTACGATTTTAGTCATATCCTTACCCTTTCATTTGTTCCATAAAGGCATCGACATGTTCAAAATACTGCCGATAGCCTTCACACAGGTAGTAATGGTTGCGCGGACATTCGCCGTGACAGGTAAACAGCCACTTGCACGCCTTGCACTTTTCGCGCAGGCCGGTTGTCTTCTGACGGGCAAAGGCCTGTTGCTGCTCTCCGTTCATCATCTCGTAGACAGACTGCTGACGGATGTTTCCCAACCTGTGCTGAGGATACACGAAATGGTCGCAACTGTACACATCGCCGTTCCACTCCACCACGCCCACATGGCCACACAAGTCCGACAGGGCGCAGATGCCAGGCGTCACACCCATATAGTTAGCCAGCGTGGCCTCAAAGATATTGACATACACATGGCCCACATCGTTTTTCTTCCACTCGTCGAAGACGCTACACAGGAAACGCCCCCATTGGCTGGCCGTGACATCACCCCCCACGGGCGTGAACTGCAGATACCGGCATCCTATGTCCCTGAAGAAGCGATAGACCCTGACAGGGTGCTCCGCGTTCAGGCTATTCACCGTGCAGAGAGCATTCCACATCACATCATATTGGTCGAGCATCTCAACGGCACGCATCACCTGGCGATGCGTAGGCGCTCCCCCCTTGTTTCTGCGCAAGGCGTCATGCAGATCCTCCGGTCCGTCAAGGCTGAGCCCTATCAGCCAGCCGTTGTCATGAAAGAACCGGCACCACTCCTCAGTAAGCAGCGTGCCGTTGGTCTGCAAGCAGTTGTCCACATGATGTCCTGCCGCATAGCGACGCTGCAGGCGCATGGCCTTCTCGTAGAACGCCATGGGCAGCAAGGTGGGCTCTCCCCCATGCCACGTAAACAGCACCGCCTCGTTGGCCTGACTTTCCAGATACTGTCTGACAAACAGTTCCAGCACCTCGTCGCTCATCACCCGCTCTCCTTTCTCAGGATACAGTTGGGCCTTGTCGAGATAATAGCAATAGGAGCATGCCAGGTTGCAGGCAGCCCCTACAGGCTTTGCCATCATATAGAACGGGCGTGCAAAAGGGGTGAGCATCATGTCATTCGCAACTAATTGATGGCAAAGTTACGAAAAAAGCTTGTAAAAGCGAAGCGATTTTGGAAGATTAACGCAATTCGGCCTGAAATAAAGGCAAGACGGGGAAGAATGAGGAA
>CAMHDT010000163.1 GCA_946183985.1 uncultured Prevotella sp. | reverse complement strand
ACTTCACATCCTCAATCTTCACCTTGTTCACCTCGTCGATGATACCCTTGTCGTGTGGCGAGAGCACCTGGGCGCCGTCGTCCCAGTAGGCTTTGTAGCCGTTGTACTCGCGGGGGTTGTGCGAAGCGGTGACATTGACGCCTGCCTGACATTTCAACTGACGGATGGCAAACGAGATTTCGGGTGTTGGGCGCAGGCTCTCGAAGAGATAGACCTTGATGCCGTTGGCCGAGAAGATGTCGGCCACAGTCTCAGCAAACATACGGCCGTTGTTGCGGCAGTCGTGTCCCACGACCACAGCAGGCTGGATGTTGGGGAACGCCTTGTTGATATAGTTGGCAAATCCCTGTGTGGCCATGCCAACGATATATTTGTTCATGCGGTTTGTGCCGGCACCCATAATGCCACGCAATCCGCCCGTACCAAATTCCAGGTTCTGATAGAAAGCATCGATGAGGGCCGACTTGTCCTCATTATCGAGCATAGCCTGAACTTCCTTACGTGTCTCCTCATCAAAGGCAGGAGACAGCCATTCCTTAGCCCGTGCAGCGCACTCGGCAATCAGTTGAGCGTTGTTTTCCATTTATTGTCTGATTAAGTTAATAATAATATTAGTGGGGCAAAGTTAGCATTTTTTTTTCAAACATCCAACATTCTGCTGCATTTTTTTATTCATCCAATGGTTTTACATACCTCATGTTGGCCCGTATCTGCCTTTGACGCTTCTTCACATAGCGGCTTGGCGACTTGCTGCTATAGCGAAGCGGACTGGGAAAGGTGGCGGCAATAAGTGCACACTGGTTGGCCGTAAGGTCTTTTGCCGAACATCCGAAATGCTCTTCGGCCACGGCCTCCACGCCATAGATGCCCGGCCCCATCTCGATGCTGTTGAGATAAACCTCCATGATACGTTCCTTCGACCACATCAGTTCTATCAGCACGGTGAAATAGGCCTCGAGTCCTTTCCTCAGCCACGAGCGGCCCGGCCACAGGAACACGTTCTTGGCTGTTTGCTGCGAAATGGTCGATGCGCCCAGTTTGTTTTTCTCCGGATGGAGCCTGTTGCGCTCCATGGCCGCCTGTATGGCTTCGAAGTCAAAGCCGTGATGCTCTGTGAACCGGGCATCCTCGCCGGCCATGGCAGCCAACGGCATCTGTGGCGACATCTCTTCCAGCGGCACCCACTTGTGGCTCAACTTCAACTCATCCTGTTCAAACAGTCGGATAAACATGAGCGGTGTGTAGTAGACAGGCATGAACCTGAGCACAACGACCGACAGGATGGATGAGACGAAGAAAGCGACAACGGCCCATTTCGTTACTCTTAGTATGCGGCGTAATGTTTTCTTCATAACAAAGAGAGCGTTGAACAGATGTTCTGCCCAACGCTCTTGATATATAAGTAGTGATTAGTTTAGTGTTCCGGCCTCTGCTGCCTCGATCATGGCCTGCGAAGCATACATGTAAATCTCCACGCGGCGGTTCTGCTGACGACCGGCGGCTGTCGAGTTGTCGGCAACGGGGTTGGTCTGGCCCTGACCGTCAACGGTGCGAATCTGCGAGGCGCTCACGCCCTGCTGCTGCAGATAGGTCTTCACGCTCTTGGCACGCTGCTGTGAGAGTACAAGGTTCTTTTGTGCGCTCTGCTCGGCTGTGCTGTTCTTAAAGCCCTGATTGTCGGTATGTCCATAGATGGCAATATCACAATCGGTATTGTTCTTCAACAGCGTAGCGCACTGGTTAAGAGCACTCTTTGAATTGGCAGTAAGGTTAGAAGAACCAGTGGCAAACAGGATGCCAGAGTCGAAAGTCAGTTTCACAGCCTGCAAGCCGTTGGCATCGGTCACGGTCTCCACCTGAGCGTTCTTCACAGCCTCAGCCTCAGCCTTCACCTTATCCATGTGCTTGCCGATGAGTGCACCCGTGCCGGCACCTACAGCGGTACCGATGGCAGCACCTACAGCCGTATTGCCTGCAATCTTACCAACGATGGCACCCAGCACAGCGCCGCTTCCTGCGCCAATAGCCGTGCCCTTTGCCAGATTGTTACAACCTGCCATAATCAGTCCTGCACAGAGTGTGAGGACCACTACTTTCATTTTTTTCATAATCACGTTGTTTTTATTAATTAATAATGTTAAACGATTCACTTTTCGTCTGCAAAGATAGAAAATAATTATGAATATTGAATATTGAATTACGAATTATTTTGTACCTTTGCACCAAAATTTTAAAATTATTGGATAAATCATGGCTAAAGAATTAAAAGATTTAACAAAACGCGCCGATAACTACAGCCAGTGGTACAACGACCTGGTGGTGAAAGCCGACCTGGCTGAGCAGTCGGCCGTGCGTGGATGTATGGTCATCAAGCCCTATGGCTATGCCATCTGGGAAAAGATGCAGCATGAACTCGACCGCATGTTCAAGGAGACGGGTGCCCAGAACGCCTATTTCCCCCTGCTCATACCAAAGTCGTTCCTGTCGAGAGAGGCCGAGCACGTGGAGGGCTTCGCCAAGGAGTGCGCCGTGGTGACGCACTATCGCCTGAAGGCTACTGAGGACAAGAGCGGCGTGGTGGTAGACCCTGCTGCAAAGTTGGAAGAGGAATTGATTATCCGCCCCACCAGCGAGACCATTATCTGGAACACTTATAAGAACTGGATTCAGTCGTGGCGCGACCTGCCCCTGATGTGCAACCAGTGGTGCAACGTGATGCGCTGGGA
>CAMHDT010000162.1 GCA_946183985.1 uncultured Prevotella sp. | reverse complement strand
TCCTCTGCCACTGGGACGGCACAGCCGAGACCGAGGCCAAGATCAAGGAAGAGACGCAGGCCACCATTCGCTGCGTGCCCTTCGGCGTGGAGCAGACGCCTGGCGTGGACATGGTGACTGGCAAGCCCTCGAAGGCTCGCGTCATCATCGCCCGCAGTTACTAATCTGCCGGGCTATTAAGCAGCGAGGGTGTTTCCCCCTCGTCCTTTGGCAGACGCTGACGGCGCTTGGGATTTTCCTGAGCGCCGTATTTTAATAGTTTGGCGGCAGCGGTGGTGATGCTCAGACCCGACGAGGCCGTGCTACGCTTCAGTTCCTCGAAGGCGTCGGCCGTCTTGTGCAACTGCTCGTCGACCTTCAGGAAACGCTCGTAGAACAGTTGCACACGCTCTACCACCATGCTGGCCGTCTTCATAATCTCCTGCTGATTCTCCACCTGGCGCATCTGGCGCCACGACATCTCCAGCACACGCAACATGACAAACAGGCTCTGGCTGCCGGCAATGACCACGCCATTGTCGTATGCCCACTTCCACAGCGCAGGATCGTGGCTCAAGGCCAGTTGCAGGGCACTCTCGCTATAGACATACATCATGACGAAGTCGAGGCGCTGGCGGTCGTCGCGCTGATAGCGGCTGTAGTTCTTTCGCGACAACTCGGTGACGTGCTGGCGCACCGACGTGAGATGACGGTGCAAGGCCGACTCGCGCTCCTCGTCGGTCTGTGCATTATAGTAGTCCTGAAAGGCGGTGAACGACATCTTCGAGTCGATAATCACATCGCGGCGGTCGGGGAAGTGAAGAATCACATCGGGCACCATCCGCCTACCGTCATCATGATCGAAGATGGTGCGTCCCTGCTCGTCGCGCAGCGTGGTCTGCTCCTCAAACTGCAGGCCTTCTTCCAGCCCAATCTCTTCCAGCAACTGTTTCAGCCGCAGTTCGCCGAAATTGCCCTGGGCCTTGTTCTCACTGGTCAGGGCACGTGCCAGGTTCTCAGCCCTCTGCCCTACCTCCTGCGCCTGCTTCAAGTTCTCCTTAATCGACGCATCCAGGCGCTCCATGGTCACGGTCTGTGCCCGGTCGCTACGCTCCACTGCCTCGCGCATCTGCCTGATGTTTTCGCGCAAGGGTGTCAGGATGTTCGACAGTTGCTGCTCGGTGGTCGACGACAGTTCGCTGGCCCGCTCCTTCAGAATCTTTTCCGAGGCGGCCGTCATCTCGGCCTTGACGAGCCGCAACTGCTGCTCCATCAAGTCTTTTTGCGATTCACGCTGTGCCTCCATCTGCCTGGCATAGTCCTGCTTCAGCGTTTCCATCTGGGCCGCATGTTCCTGCTTCAGCGTTTCCATCTGGGCCGCATATTCCTGCTTCAGCATCAGCGTCTGAGCCGCATGCTCCTGTTTCAGCACTTCCGTCTGCTGCAGCAGTTCCTGCTTCTGCAACGCCTGCTGCCTGTTAGCCTGCGAGCGGGCAAGCAAGAAACCTGCAATAAGGCCTAATGCCAGCCCCAGCAGCAACATTAATACCATTTCCATATTGCTTTTTACTTTATTCTGCCTGCAAAGATAACAAAAAAAGTGAAGAACTTTTCACTTTTTCACTTTAATTTCGTATATTTGCCGACGAATTGACACATTTACAATGACTGAACATCTTGACTTTACCATAAAAGAAAGAGAACTGACGCTGCAACTCTATGCAGAACTGAAAGCAAAGATAGCACCTTCGCTGGAGGAAGACGACGAGACACACGTGCGCAGCCAACTGCTTCATGCCCTGGAGCAGAACCAAGTGCAGCGCGATGTCTTCGGACTGAACCCCATCGTCACCAGTCTGCAGACAGCCCTGCTCGTGGTCGACGAGATAGGCCTGCGCCGCGATGCCGTGCTGGCCATCCTGCTCAACCCATGTGTAGAGGCAGGTTCCCTCACCATCGACGACGCCACGACGGTCTATGGTCTGGCCGTGGGCAGGATTCTCCATGGCCTTCGCCGCATACAGGAACTGTATCACAGCAATCCCGTGATAGAGAGCGAGCGCTCCAACATCGTCAGACAGCAGGGCGAGAACTTCCGCAACCTGCTGCTGTCGTTTGCCGAAGACATGCGCGTGATTCTCATTATGATTGCCGACCGTGTGAACCTGATGCGACAGATTCGCGACACCGCCAACGACGAGGGCCGGCGCCAGATGGCAGAAGAGGCCGCCTATCTCTATGCTCCCCTGGCCCACAAACTGGGACTCTACAAACTGAAGAGCGAACTGGAAGACCTGTCGCTGAAATACCTGGAGCACGATGTCTACTACCACATCAAGGAGAAACTCAATGCCACCAAGCTGGCACGCGACAAGTATATAGAGCAGTTCATAGGCCCTATAAACCAGAAACTTAAGGATGCCGGATTAAAGTTCCACATGAAGGGACGCACCAAGAGCATCTACTCCATCTGGCAGAAGATGAAGAAGCAGCATTGTGACTTCGAAGGCGTCTACGACCTCTTTGCCATCCGCATCATCATCGACTGTCCGCCTGAGAAGGAAAAACAGCAATGCTGGCAGACCTTTGCCATCATCACCGACATGTACACCTCCAACCCCAAGCGCATGCGCGACTGGCTCACCGTGCCCAAGTCAAACGGCTACGAGAGCCTGCACATCACCGTGCTGGGACCAGAGAAGAAATGGGTGGAGGTGCAGATACGCACCGAGCGCATGGACGAGGTGGCCGAGCGCGG
>CAMHDT010000161.1 GCA_946183985.1 uncultured Prevotella sp. | reverse complement strand
GCTGGCTGCGTGCTCTGGAAACAAAGGAACCGTAGAGGCTAATGTCTTTGGCGAAGATTCTGATTCTATGAAATATGCCAAGGGCTTTACTGTTCATACGTTGGACAACGGCGTGCGTCTGGTGGATGTGGCTGACCCGCAGGACGATGAGGACCGTATGCCCGTGGACTATCATTTCGCGCTGGTGCAGAAAGGCACGGAGGCCGAGGTGCCCGAGGGCTACACGCGGGTGGAGGTGCCGGTGGAGCGCACCATTGTCATGACCATGCTGCAGTTGTCTAACTTCACCGCCCTGGATGGCCTCGATGCGGTGAAGGGTATCACTGGCACCAAGAATCTGTTTAATAGGGATATCCGTCAGCGTGTGGAGGATGGGCGCATGGTAAAGATTGGCATGGAGGGCAACTTCGACACGGAACTGATTCTGGCGGCGCACCCGGAGGTCATCTTTATCTCGCCCTTCAAGCGCGGCGGCTATGACGCCATCAAGGAGACGGGCATCACGCTCATTCCGCATCTGGGCTATAAGGAACTGACGCCGCTGGGTCAGGCTGAGTGGATTCGTTTCGTGGGACTGTTTATCGGTAAGGAACAGGAGGCTGACTCAATCTTTGCTGGCATCGAACAGCGTTACAACGACCTGAAAGAGAAGGTTGCTAATGGCTCTTCTGGCTCACAGACTGGGGCTCCCACCGTCTTCAGCGGTGAGATGCACGGCGGCAACTGGTATGCCGTGGGAGGCAGGAACTCGCTGGCTCAGATTTTCCGCGATGCCGGTGCGCAGTACGTTTTTGACAATGATGATACGGGCGGCGTGAATGTTGAGTTTGAAGAGATGTATGCCGCTGCGGCCAATGCCGACTACTGGCGCATCCTGAACAGTTACGAGGGCGACTTCTCCTATGAGGCCCTGAAGGCCAGCGAACCCCGTAATGAACTGTTTAAGGCGTTCAAGGAGAAGAAGGTCATCTATTGCAACATGAAGCAGACACCCTATTATGAGAAGTCGCCTGTGATGCCCGATGTGTTGCTGAGCGATCTGGTGGCTATCTTCCATCCGGAGTTGATGCCCGCCGACTATGAACCAACGTTCTATCGTATGCTGAAATGAAACGTGCATTAGCGCTTCTTTTACTATTGGTATGCATTGTGCTGCTTTTCGTGCTCAACCTGCTGTTGGGCACGGTGCGCATCCCGTTTGCAACGGTGGTAGACATTCTGGTACATCCCGCCATGGGGAGACTGTTTGGGATGGGACATCCCCTTGAAGGCACAATGCAATGGGAAATATGGTATAATATTATTTGGAATTCGCGAGTGCCGCAGGCCCTGACGGCCTTGGTGGCAGGTGCCGGCTTGGCGGTGAGCGGATTGCAGATGCAGACGGTGTTCCGCAATCCGCTGGCTGGTCCTTCGGTGCTGGGCATCAGCAATGGCGCCTCGCTGGGTGTGGCCTGCGTGGTACTGCTGTCGGGCTCGCTGGGCGGCGTTGCCTTGAGCCGGCTGGGCTACATAGGCGATGTGGCTATCAGTATTGCTGCCATCGTAGGTGCCCTGGCCGTGATGGGACTCATCTTGTGGATAGCCACGAAGGTGAGAAGCAGCGTGACGCTGCTGATTATCGGCGTGATGATAGGCTATCTGGCCACGGCCATCATCGGCGTGCTGAAGTTCTTCTCGGCAGAGGAGGATATCCGTGCCTATGTGGTGTGGGGACTGGGCAGTTTTGCCCGTGTGTCGGGAGACCAGATGATGCTTTTCGTCATCCTGATGTGCATCCTGTTACCGTTGAGTATGCTCACGGTGAAGGCCATGAACCTGTATATGCTGGGCGATGCCTATGCCAGTAACCTGGGACTGAATGTCCGTCGCACCCGTCTGCTGCTGATTGTCTGCTCCGGCACGCTTGTGGCTATCGTTACGGCCTATTGCGGTCCGGTGATGTTCATCGGATTGGCCGTGCCTCATTTGGCGCGTGCCATCTTCCGTACCAGCGATCATCGTATGTTGATGCCCGCCACCATGTTGGCTGGTGCCGCATTGGCATTGTTGTGCAACCTGATTGCGCGTATGCCGGGATTTGAGGGTGCCTTGCCCGTTAACTCCATCACGGCATTGGTGGGTGCGCCTATCATTGCGAGTGTATTGTTCCGTCGTCGGAAATCAGAAGGATAGTCAGGTTGCCGTTGGGCAGCAGAGGCTTACAATACGTCTCACAGTGGCGGATGACAACATCGCAGAAGGTCGGATGTTGATCTTCGGGAATCCTTTCCCATAACTCCCTTGCCAGCGTGATATCTTTCAGGGAAATATTTATATGGGCTTCGTTCAGCATTTCCTGAATGAAGCCTATATTCATTGTGCTTTTGCGACTATGGGTGTCTAATTGTCCCTCTGCCAGTTTGACGGCCTTGCCCAGCATGACGCCGAGGGTGATGTTGGGTATGTGGAGTTCGTCGGCCATCTTCAGCGTCTCGCCGATGTAGTTGCCGTATTGCACGAAGGCCTGTTGTGGCAGGGCAGGGTAGAGGTCCTTGAGGAATCGCTCGCTCTTAGCGCCGCTATTGATCACCACGCGGTCGGTGCCGCTGGCCTGGGCCACCGTCATGCACTTACGGATGCTGTCGATGAACGCCTCTTCCGAGAAAGGTTTGACGATGCCGCTGACGCCGATGATGCTGATGCCGCCCTCGATGCCCAGGCGGGGGTTGAAGGTGCGACGGGCGATGTCCTTTCCGTTGGGGACGGAAAGGACAATGGATAATGGATAATGGATCGCTCGGCCCGCAGGGACGCTTTCACCAAGCGAAGCGACTGAAAGAAT
>CAMHDT010000160.1 GCA_946183985.1 uncultured Prevotella sp. | reverse complement strand
AAAACAATCTTTTTACCTTAAAAGAACTAATACCTATTGAAGATAGAAGCGATCGACTGTGAAGTCCGTCGCTTTTGCTTTTTTTAGCACCCCCCTTAATCGTTAAACTTTACTAAATATTGGAACAATTATCAATCTTCAATTTTCAATTTTCAATTAATATATGTACCTTTGCACCCCGAAATGAGTCCGCGGAGGCAGGGTCAAGTGTGTACGAACGTACACCGCCTTACGGAAAAACCCCTATTTACAAACAAAACAAATGTACGCAATTGTAGAAATTCAGGGTCAGCAGTTCAAGGTAGAAGAGGGCAAGAAACTCTTCGTGCACCACATGAAAGATGCGGAGGCAGGCAAGACTGTTGAGTTTGACAAGGTGCTGCTCGTAGATGCCGACGGCGCTGTCAAGGTTGGCGCACCCACCGTAGCAGGTGCAAAGGTAGTAGTAGAAGTAGTGAACCCGCTCGTGAAGGGCGAGAAGGTGATTGTCTTCAAGATGAAGCGCCGCAAGGACTATCGCAAGAAGAACGGTCATCGCGAACAGTTCACTCAGGTAGAAGTTAAACAAGTAATCGCTTAAGGAGGAACAGCAGTATGGCACATAAAAAAGGTGTAGGTAGTTCTAAGAACGGCCGCGAGAGTGCAGCCCAGCGACTTGGAGTTAAGATCTGGGGCGGCCAGAAGTGCATAGCCGGCAACATCATCGTTCGCCAGCGCGGCACCAAGCACAACCCCGGCAACGGTGTAGCCATTGGCAAAGACGACACGCTCTATGCCCTTATCGATGGCACTGTGAACTTCCACAAGGGTAAGTTCGACAAGAGCATCGTTTCAGTTATACCCGACGCTGAGGCATAACAACTTACAAACAACACACTTATTCCAAACAAACAACAGAGCCCTGCCTCCCCCATCGGGAAGCAGGGTTTCTGCTTTTATGGAGTCAGCGGATGCACAAGGAGAAAGGAGAGATGCACAAGGAGAAAGGAGAGATGCACAAGGAGCAGGGGGAAAAGAAAAAGCCCTGAACCCCTTGTTTCGGAGATTCAGGACTTTCTCTGAGGTGCCTAGCAGATTCGAACTGCTGTAGACGGTTTTGCAGACCGTTGACTAAGCCACTCATCCAAGGCACCCTTTAGCGAGTAAAGAGCGATGCTGTCTGCATCTGCTCTTTCGAGCGTGTGGGGTCTCGACCCATGGTCAAGGCACCCTTAGCCGTTTGCGGATGCAAAGGTACAACTATTTTTTTATTCCACCAAATTTTTTCTTTTCTTTTTCAGACACACGCGTTTTTTTCTCTCGTTATCACCTACACAGATACAACTTATTCTCGCCAAAGTCGAAAATGGCAGGCATCGTAAAGAACTTCAGCCCCAGGAAGCCGCATTCCTCCAACGACTTGAAGGTAGACACCCCCACGGAGACGTCCTTGTAGGTCCTGTCGCAAATGGTCAGTTTCTCAGCATATATGCCCTGCGCAACCACCTTGCCCGTCGCTTTGTCGCGGGCATCAAGCAGGCGGAGTGTTCCTTTTCTGACAAGGTTTTCCATGTCGGTGTTGTTTCTGTTGAGGAAGAGCAGCGAGGCATTTCCCATGTCAGTAATGAACTTTCCCGTGAGGCGGGCTTTCCGGCCATCAGCCTTCAGGTCTAACGTAGTCGTGACCACCGGCATCCCCCACTGGTTGTAGGCCAGGTCGAAGACAGAGGCGCCCTTGACAGAATCCTGCAACTCGTTACGGCTGCAAAGGCTGAATTGCTGCCTGCCCAGGTCCATCCTGACTATCGAACTGTTGTCCAGCGGATGGCGTAGCATCTGGATAGGCATCTTAAGCCCATCATCTTCGCGGGTTATCTTCACAGGCCCCTCAAAGATGGCACCACCCATGCGCAGACGAGCCTGAGCCGAATATATGATATGTCTCATTCCGCCGAGATACATGATTTTCTCGTCGCACTCCTTAACCTCCATTTTCAGGGCCTCCTTGTTGGCCTCATAGAAAGCCTCGCTCATCATCAGACCAGGCACACCGCTTTCCACCATGACCTTGGCACTCGCACCGTTCAGCGTGGTCTCGCAAAAGAAGTGCCCCTGCTCTTGTGTCAACTTAAAAACCGCTTCTGTCTGCGCCACACCATATTGTCCCAACAACAGGAACAATATCATCACAGCCCCACGCATCCACTGCTGGTACTGTCGCCAATTCTTGCGTGTTGTTTCTTCAGAATGTTCCATTTCTCACCGTTTTTGTCTGCAAAGGTAATAAATAATCTCCATTCCCAGTGCCTTTTTTCTAAGAAAAGTAACACGAGCCGTCGCTCGACGCTTGCGTCTGGAGCCATTCTACGACATCTTCGACTTCGACATAGAGGGTGCTATACGAACGACCCACTTCACCATTGGCGAGCACTCGTAGCAAGGTCGTTCGGCCGTCGTTGGAAGGTCGTAGCGAGGTCATAGCGTAGGCGTTCGGTAGGCGTAGCCTTACTCTTCTCCCTACATCTCGTCCAGTTGCGCTGTTATCTCTTCCGACAGCAACTCGCCGGAGTGGCCTTTCGACCAATCAAAATCGGGGATGGCTGCCTGAAGCTTCTCCAGCGATATGTGAGGCGCAGAGCCAGATTCCGCATTGTAGCATATCATATCCACATACATCCTGCGCTTGGTGCTGCCTGCCCAGTCGTCGGCGGGGTAAGGGTCAGAGAGGAACTGGCCGCTGAACACGATGCCCGCCTTGTCGTCGCCCGTTCGCATCATATAGAAGAAGTCGCCCCTGCGCGCCTCCTGCCACTCATAGATGCTCCAGTCCATGCGGAACATGCCGT
>CAMHDT010000159.1 GCA_946183985.1 uncultured Prevotella sp. | reverse complement strand
AAAAGCAGCCGGACTGAAGGAAAGTATGAGTTTGGTATAAAGGAAATAAGTACATCAAGCGATATGATACATCTGGAAAGCGATTACAACAATGGCGCACACAAGGCGGTGTTACAACATTTTGTAGAGACTAACGCAGCGCGGACGCAGAGTTACGGCGACGACTGCTTCAGTGAACAGGCACGGACGCTGATTAGCGAGGCTTGTGAGGCACCCGATGCACAAATATGGTTTCTCGCTGGTGGCACACAGACCAACGCCACAATCATTGACTGTGCGCTACAGCCATACGAGGGTGTGCTGTGTGCAGAAACGGCTCACATCAACGTACACGAGGCGGGAGCCGTAGAGTTCACGGGGCATAAGGTCATCGCACTACCTGCTCATGATGGTAAACTCACGGCCGAGGATTTGCAAGCGTGGCTCAAGACTTACTATGCCGATGAAACGGCCGAGCACATGGTGCGGCCCGGAATGGTCTACATTACGTTTCCCACCGAACTGGGCACGCTGTACACAGCCGATGAACTGAAAGCACTACATGAGGTTTGCATGCAATTCGACCTGCTGCTCTACGTGGACGGCGCGCGTCTGGCTTATGGATTGGCGGCGAGCAAGGATGTAACACTGCCGCTGTTGGCACAGATGGCAGACATCTTCTATATCGGCGGTACAAAATGCGGCGCACTGTGCGGTGAGGCAGTGGTGTTTCCCCACGCCAATGCCCCTAGCCACATGCTCAGCCGCATCAAGCGCCACGGGGCACTACTGGCAAAGAGTAGAGTTGTAGGGGTGCAGTTTGAAGCATTATTCACAAAAGTCGATAACGATTTGTTGTATATGACCATTGGTAGGCAAGCCGTGTCGCTGGCTATGCGCTTGCGCAGTCTCTTTGTGGAACGCTTGGGCTACAAGCCTTTCATCGACTCTCCCACGAACCAACAGTTCTATATCATTCCCAATGATGACCTGACACACCTGCGCCAACATATCGGCTTCGAGGTTTGGTGTCCAGTGGATGAACATCATACCGCCTGTCGCTTCGTCACCAGTTGGGCAACCACCGATGATGAGATTGAGACATTGGAGCAAGTGCTTTTGACGTGAGAACTATTATAAAAGTTTTAGATAATAGCAAAAAAAATTGCTGAGCATTGACAGTCAACGCTCAGCATTTTTTCTGTTGGGGTACCCGGACTCGAACCAGGAAAGGCAGGACCAGAATCTGCAGTGTTACCATTACACCATACCCCAATTCCTTTGCAGCCAAGAAACCGATTCTCGATTGCGGGTGCAAAGGTACTACTTTTTCCCGAACCTCCAAAATTTTTAGCGACTTTTTTATAAAAATACTCAAAAAAAACATTTTTATAGCATCAAATCGAATAAAAAGCACTATCTTTGCACAATCTTTGCAACAAAAGATGTTGCAGCAACGATGACATAAGAAAGAGACTTTTTAATGGAACAACTCGTACAGACTATTATCAAAGGTATACAAGAGAAAAAAGGCAGCGACATCGTAGTGGCCGACCTGAGTGCCATCGATGGTGCCGTGTGTCGCAACTTCGTGGTCTGCCAGGGTAATTCGCCCACACAGGTCGAGGCTATTGCCGACAGCGTGGGCGAGATGGCACGTGTGCAACTCGGCGAGAAGCCCACCCATGTAGTGGGACTGGAGAACGCCCAGTGGGTGGCCATGGACTATGGCGATGTGATGGTGCACATCTTCCTGCCCGACGTGCGCGTCTACTATGACTTGGAACATCTTTGGGAGGATGCACCACTGACGCGGATTAAAGACCTGGATTAGGAAGAACAACCGCAAAATGACACGAATAAAACGAATAACGCATGGAACAGAATCAGAATAATCAGCAACCTAAGATGCCCCGGTTCAACATGAACTGGATTTATCTCATAGCCATTGCCGCACTGGCCTACTTCTATTTCTCGGGCAGTGCCATGGGGACGCAGTCCGACGAGAAGTCGCTCACCGATGCCTCGTGGACTGAATTCCAGAAATACATGAAGCAAGGCTATGTGTCGCGCATCGTGGCTAACAAGAGCCATAACACGCTCAAGATGTATGTCAAGAGCGAAAGCATCGACTCCGTGTTTCCCGACAATGCCCGTCAGATGGGCCCATCGCCTTTCCTCAACGTTGAGTTTGGCGGCATCGAGTCGCTGGAGCAGGTTGTCGACAGCGCCCGTGCCCACAGACAGTTTGTGGGCACGCTGACCTATGAGCGCGAACCCAGCGGGGGCATCCTCAGTTTCCTGGTGTCAAGCCTGCTGCCTATTCTTTTCTTCGTAGCCATCTGGATGTTCTTCATACGCCGTATGGGTGGTGGAGGCATGGGAGCCGGCATCTTCAACGTAGGCAAGTCGAAGGCCAAGATGTATGAAAAAGGAGGCGAACTGGGCATCACATTCAAGGATGTGGCTGGCCAGGCCGGCGCCAAACAGGAGATACAGGAGATTGTGGAGTTTCTGAAGAACCCGCAGAAATACACCAACCTGGGCGGAAAGATACCCAAGGGCGCATTGCTCGTAGGGCCTCCGGGAACGGGCAAGACGCTGCTGGCAAAAGCCGTGGCAGGCGAGGCCGGCGTACCGTTCTTCTCCATGAGCGGCTCCGACTTTGTGGAGATGTTCGTGGGCGTGGGAGCCAGCCGCGTGCGCGACCTCTTCCAGCAGGCAAAGGCCAAAAGCCCCTGCATCATCTTTATCGATGAGATTGACGCCGTGGGCCGTGCACGCTCGAAGAACCCCGCCATGGGCGGCAACGACGAGCGCGAGAACACGCTGAACGCCCTGCTCACCG
>CAMHDT010000158.1 GCA_946183985.1 uncultured Prevotella sp. | reverse complement strand
AACGACAGCACCTCGTCGACCATATAGCAGTCGGCCAGGTCGCGATAAGGCAGCGAGGCCCCCACCTCCGGCAGCAGTTTCTCTACGAGGTCGGTGGCCGCCCATTTCTCCAGTTCGGGATAGGCATAGGGCGTGGCCTGACGGTCGCCGCCGCCGTCACCGGTAAACTCTGTGGGATTGTAGATGCCATCGCGGTTCGCGTCCTGCCAGTTGTCAGCCCCATAGAAATGGAAGTCGCTGTTGCCGCCCGTAAGGCCGTTGCCCCCCACGGCAGGTCCGTTGATGAAGAGGTTTCCTTCGATGTTCACATAACTCGAACCCTGCGAGTCGCCGCCCATGTTATAGGCTGCATTCTTCCAGTTGTACACCATGTTGTTCACATACTGGTTGATGCCCTTCACCTTGAAGTTACGCGTAGAGTTGTCCACCAGCAGGATGCGGTAGAGCGTGATATTGTCGGCCTGCATCAGTCCGCCGGCCGAGTGTGTCATCAGGCCCTGTCCCACTATCGAGTTCATCAGGGTGATGTTCTGCGGGGCCGTGCCTTTGTTGTCCCAGTTGATGGAGAAGTTCTCGTCCTGTCCCCATGAGAAGGAACAGTGGTCGAAAATCATGTTCTGGCCGTTGGCAATGCCGGCAGCATCCTTGTCTTTCGTGCCCACGGCACCCATGCGGAAGCGCATGTAGCGCACGATGATATTATCCGCACCCGAGAACGACACGCCGTCGCCATAGACGGTGATGCCCTCGCCGGGGGCCGTCTGTCCAGCCACGTAGAGGTTGTTTTTAAACACGATACGTGAGTTGATGCGGATGATGCCGGCCACATCGAACACGACGATGCGGTTGGGCTGGCTCACGGCATCGCGCAGCGAGCCAGTGCCGCTGTCGTTAAGGTTGGTCACATGATAGACGCTGCCTGTGCGTCCGCCCGTGGCATAGCGTCCGAAGCCCTGTGCACCAGGGAACGCCAGTTGTTGTGCACCTACGGTCATACTGCCAACAAGCAGCATTAGTGCGATAAGTAGTTTTGTTTTCATCATTATAGTAAGTTAGTTATTCTATAGTTCCTATGATATCCTGTACTGACAGACAGCCGTGGCGGTCGAGCCAGGCATCGATGCCGTCGCGCACCTTGATGGTCACGGCGGGGTCTACGAAGTTCGCCGTGCCGATCTCGATGGCGGTGGCACCGCACATGAGGAAGGCGATGGCATCCTCGGCCGTCATGATACCGCCCAGGCCCACGACGGGAATCTTCACGCTGTGCGCCACCTGGTATACCATGCGCAGGGCCACGGGCCTCACGGCAGGACCGCTCAGTCCGCCAGTGCCGATGCTCAGGGTCTTCCTGCGCCTTTCAATGTCCACGGCCATGCCCATGAGGGTGTTGATGAGCGACACGCTGTCGGCGCCCTCAGCCTCCACGGCACGTGCTATCTCGGTAATATCGGTCACATTAGGCGACAGTTTCACGATAAGCGTCTTGTGATAGGCCTTTCTCACGGCCTTCACCACGCTGGCAGCCCCGGCACAGGTCACGCCGAAGGCCATGCCGCCGTCCTTCACGTTCGGACAAGAGATGTTCAGTTCGATGGCGGGGATGCCGTCGAGGGCATCGATGCGGGCCGCGCACTCGGCATAGTCTTCAGGCGACGAGCCGCTCACGTTCACGATATAGGTGCCGCCGGTGGGCAGCAGTTGCGGGTAGATATGCTCGCAGAAATAGTCCACGCCTTTGTTCTGCAGGCCCACGCAGTTCAGCATCCCCATGGGCGTCTCGGCCATGCGTGGATAGTCATTGCCTTCGCGAGGTTTCAGCGTGGTGCCTTTCACGATGATGCCTCCAATCTGGTCGAGCGGCACAAAGTCCTGAAACTCAAGGCCATAGCCAAATGTCCCAGAGGCTGTCATCACGGGGTTCTTCAGTTTCAGTGCCCCTATGTTCACATCTAATCTTGCCATTTATTGTGAATTGTGAATTATGAATTATGAATTGTGAATTGTGAATTGTGAATTGTGAATTGTGAATTATCAATTATCAATTATCAATTATCAATTATCTAATCTCCCCACATCAGCCTGCTGATGGGGAACACGGGACCTTCCTTGCATACACACACATTGCCTTCTGTGGTCTTCTCCACACAACACAGACAAGCCCCCAGACCGCAGGCCATCAGGTTCTCGAGCGACACCTCGCAGTCGATGCCCTTCTCACGGGCATAGCGGGCCACCGCCTTCATCATGGGCGTGGGACCGCAGCACTGTATCCTGTCGAAGTGCTCCTGCTGCAGCACGCTGTGGTTGGTCACGAAGCCTTTCTCGCCGGCCGACCCGTCCTCGGTGGTCACCAGCACGCGCCCCCATTTCCCGAACTCACCGAGCATCAGCAGGTCAGAGGCCGTGCGGGCGCCCAGCAGGAAGGTCGTCTCTACGCCCTGCTCCTTCAGCACGGCACCCAGATAGAGCAAGGGAGCCACGCCCACGCCGCCGCCAACAAGAAGAACCTCCCCCGACGCCTCCGCGCTCGAGCCCAGTTCGCTTGCTACCGCAGGGACGCAAGAAGGAGGGGAGAGCCTAAATCCATTTCCTAGCGGCAGCACGCAGTTCAGCCTGTCGCCGGCCTTCAGTTGTGCCAGGCGGCGGGTGCCGTCGCCCACGCAAGCCACCAGGAGCCACAGTTCATTGGTGTTTCTGTCTACGAAATGTATGGAGATAGGGCGGCGCAGGAATGTCGACGGCGAGCCATCCACGCGCACCTCGACAAACTGGCCGGGCTGCATCGGCGGCAACGCCTCATCATCGGTGAGCCTGATCAGCACATAGCGCTCATGTATCTGCTCCACAGCCCTTACCTTTAAATCGCGAATAAAATGGTTCATTGTTACGTTAATCGTTGGATATTCGCGACAAAGGTAAGAAGATTTTTCCTTCTAACCAAATTTTTCACGTTTATAAATAATGTACGCGTAAAAAACAGGAAAAAAGAGGGTGTG
>CAMHDT010000157.1 GCA_946183985.1 uncultured Prevotella sp. | reverse complement strand
GTCTGATCGTCATAATAGACCCGGATTTCGGTGACATGACGAGGTGTTTTGTCAACTTTTTTTACCTCTTCACGGACGATTTCCTGCCGTGTATTTCTCACACCATTAAAGTTTTGTGCTGCCAGACGCGTTGAAGAGGGGGTAGGAGCGGGTGCCGCACCAAAATCAAAAATCTGCTGCTGTCCGTCTTGCACAAATTTTAAAGACAGATCATCGCCTTGTCCGCCGGCCTCCTGGGCCTCGGCACCCCTAATTTTTGATCCGTACATCTCACCGTCTCCAAACATGAGCCATTCGAGGCTGATGTCAGGAAATGTCCGTTTGATACTCTCTATGATGTTAATGGTGGGGCGGGTGCGATCGTTGAAGATGCCACTGAGGGTGGCGGGGGTCGTTCCGATGGCATTGGCGAACACTTGTTGAGACATGTGCTGAGCCTCCATAATCTGTCTGATTCTGTCCTTCATTTCTGTGATAAGTGCTTTTTGGCCCTAAAAAGGCGGTTTTGTTTTCAGTTTACAAAGGTAAAACAAAAAATTGAACCGTGCAACTTTTTAAAGAAGAATTTATGATTTCGAAGTTTAAATTTTCGCTTTTGAATTTGTAAATTTAAATCGGCAAAACCCTTTTCTGGGCGTTTAAATTCATAAATTTAAATTCACAAACGTTTATAAAAACAAACACACAATACGGAAAAATCGTCTAATATGTTGGTTTTTAATTGTTTAACAATACAATAATCATCCTATTTGAACATATAATTACCATATAATGGACCATGTAATTATCGTATAATGGTTGTTTTTGCCAATAAACAAAGGAATCATGCAAATTCAGGACTATGATATGGATATGCATATTTAAAGGCAAAAACTCAAGACCTTATTTGAAATATTGTGCTAACAACTTGATTTTTAATACTTTATACTTAAATATACAAACAGTTATGGATATACGTTCAAGTAATTAAAGCACAAAATTAAAGTTTCCATTGTTTAATTTTAAATACTTAAACACACTATTATTCACGTTTTAAAATTCATATTTCCACCCAGAATATTTAAACTTTGAAACCTTTTAACTCCTCAAACTTCAAGTAATTAAATCATAAAAAAGATTAACGTTAAATTTTCGTCGTGCAAAAATGACTTATTTTCAAATGCTTGAAAAATTCAGAACGAGCGGCCGAGCGATTGAAAATTTTTAAAATATGAGGGTAGTTATTTGCAGTGAAAGCCCTGTGTTTACAAGCGTCTGAGGCCCAAAAAAGCACTCCTGGCGAGTGCTTATTCTAGAAAAAAAGAGGGTCAAAAACGGGCTTTTTCAGTGCAAAATGAAGAAGATCAGTTCCTTCATCAACTCCCCTGGAGGGGTGTTTGGGTTGTCCAAACCTTTACTTTTTGCATCAATTTCGCGTAGTTTTGAAATGATTTGCATCGTTTTCATGGCCGTGTAATTTCTCATGCCCGTCATGTAGTCTTTTGCAGCCCATGGCGATCTCATCTCCAACCACTGTGCCACACTCTCCTGACTGGTTCTGTTGGGGGCATAATAGGCCACCATGAGATTCTGGAAGTAATTAAAGAGCAACGGGAGAAACGAATAGAGGCTTCCTGCCTTCGGATTTTTGTCAAAATAATTTACTATCCGATTCGCCTTCAAGACATCGCGGTTGACGATGGCGTCGCGCAGTTCAAAACCGTTAAAATCCTTGCTCACCCCTATTTGCTCCTCCACCACCTGCGGTGTGATGCGCCGATCGCCCTCCGGCAAGCCAATGAGCACCTTCTCTATCTCGCTGGTAAGACGGCTGAGGTCTGCGCCGATGGCGTCGGCCATCATCTGCGTCGATTTGGGGTCGATGCTGGCTTCCCGCGCCTTCACATACTGTTCTATGAAGACCGGCAGGTCGCGATCGCGCAGTTTCATGCTCTCAAAAAGCACGCCAGCCTCGCGGATTGCCTTTATATAGCCCTGTTTGCGCCCGTCGATCTTGCCGTTTTTATGGCACATCACCAGGATGGTGGTGGGCATGGGCGACTTCATATACTTCTCCAGCGCCTCCGTGTTCTTCAGGTTCTGCGCCTCTTTCACTATCACCACCTGCCGTTCGGCCATCATGGGATAGCGGCGTGCAGCGTCGGCCACCTGCGAGGCGCTCACATCACTGCCGAAGAAAATGGTCTGGTTGAAGTCGCGTTCCTCGGGCTGCAGGGCGTTTTCAGCAATATAGTCGCATATCTTGTCGATATAATAGGCCTCATCGCCCATCAGATAATAGACGGGCCTGAACTGTCCGCTCTGCAGTTCCTTCATCAGGCTGCTATAAGTCACATTTTTGCTCTCTGCCATTGTTCTTTGCAAGATATTTTGTATCTTTGCAGTTGCAAAGTTACTGAAAAACGAGTGAAATGCAAAAGAAAAGCACGCTTTTCTTCTCATTTCCGAGTGCCAGTTAACTTCGGCAAAGCCAAAGGTACGAAAAAAATGGAAATAAACCTACCTCCATACGAAATAAAATGGCGCGAACAGGACGGACGCCGCCAGATCTTCGACGTTCTGCGCCGTAAATACGTGGCACTGACGCCCGAGGAATGGGTGCGCCAGCACTTTGTGCACTTCCTGACCGACCATAAGGGCTACCCCAAGGGCCTTCTGGCCAACGAGGTGGAGTTGCGTGTGGGTGAAAAGAAACTGCGGTGCGACACCTTACTGTACAGCAAGGCATTGCAGCCGCAGATGATCATAGAGTACAAGGCCCCCGATGTTGACCTCACGCAGCGCGTGTTCGACCAGATTTCGGCCTATAACCTCCTACTCCACGTGGATTACCTGGTCATCTCCAACGGCCTGCAGCACTTCTGCTGCCGCATGGACTATGAGAGGCACACCTACACGTTTCTCCGGGAAATCCCTCCCTACGAAGAACTTTAATTCTTGCGTCCCTTCGGTAGCAAGCGTCTCGCTTCACTTGAGCGCAACCTGTCTTGGACCTCAGCGTAGGCTGTCTTGGACCTCAGCGTAGGCTGTCTTGGAC
>CAMHDT010000156.1 GCA_946183985.1 uncultured Prevotella sp. | reverse complement strand
ACGAAGACTAATCATTTTACAAGGTACCGAAAACCCCAGCAGAGTAATCCCCATGCCCCGCAGAGAGTTAAATAATGCCAACGCAGTGAAAAGAATGACCGAAACATTTGGCCATTCCAATAATTTTGCTACTCTCTCTCTCTCTCTCTCTCTCTCTCTCTCATATGCGCTAACCGCCAGTCCACCACATTTAATAATATACGCGCCTGTGCGCGTCAATATACGGCTTTCCATGCAAAAAGCAATGGGAAGCCGCTATGTTTTTATGCCATGCCGCTTGCTAAAGCGACCTTTTCTGCAACGCAAATACAATTAAGGAAATGAATCTGCTCGAACATACATCACCACAGTCTATATTGTACTTCATGCTCTACGGCGGAGCGGCGACCCTGTGCGTCGTGCTGTGCCTCTACCTGCTGCTGAGCCGGGTGAACGTCATCGCGCCCGAAATCACGCCGCCTGTGCGCCTGCGCCGTTGGGCGGCGGCGTTCTATGCCGCAGGAGCGCTGGGCCATGCGTGGTGGTTCCTCCTCTACCTCTATTTCCGTGACAACCAGTTGATGTATGGCACGGACTATTCCCCGGGCTATGTCATGGGCGAAGTGCTCGACTGCGTGTCGCTGCTCATCACCCTTGCTGGTACGCTGCTCGCCATGCTGCAGGACCGCCGCCGCCCCGTGTGGCCCGTTGCCGTGGCCTCGATTCCCATTGCCGTGCTCGGTGTGTTGCAGATGGCTTTCCCCACCAGACAATTCCTCGTCCCTGCCCTCGTCTATTCACTGGTGGCCTATGTTGCCTTTACCGTATATATGGTGTTCGCCGTCAGGCAATACGGGCGGTGGCTGCTCGACAACTATGCCGACCTGGAGCACAAGGAGGTGTGGCTCAGCCATACGCTTCTGCTGTTGCTTCTGCTGCTCGTCGTGGTCTATGGATTCGCTGCCGACGACCCGTCGTTCTTCCTCATCCGCATTGCCGACTTCGTGCTCTTCGGTCTGCTGTTGTGGCGTGTGGAGACGCTGCCGCAGTTGGAGGAGCAAGAAAACCAGCCCCAACCCCAGCCCCTCCCTGTAGGGATGAGCGTAGTTAGTCCTTCCGCTGAAGAACTGGAGCGTAAAACCACTACTGACGAAACTGAAATTATAGAAGAAAAGTCTATAGCCCCCGCTCCCTCACAGGGCGGGTCTGGTGGCGAGTCTCTCGTCAGCATCGACCTCGACCAAATTGAGCAGTTGCTGAAAAAGCACTGCGCCGACACGCAACTTTACTTGCAGCCCGACCTCACCCTGCCGCAACTGGCATCGGCCATCGGCACAAACCGCTCGTATCTGAGCCAGTATTTCTCCCGCCAGAGCATCACCTACAACACCTATATCAACAACCTGCGCATCAACTATTTCGTCAGCCGTTGTCAGGAGGCTGCCAAGACCGGCCAACCCATCGTCGCCCAGCAACTGGCCGAGGAGAGCGGCTTCAGCACTTACCGCACCTTCAGCCGTGCGTTCATGCTGCGCACGGGCCAGAGCGTCTCGGCTTGGATGCGCGAAACGGGGGGGGGTAATAATGTAGGTTAAACCGAACTGTACGGACTGGACAAATTTACAATTTCGACTGGACAAATCGTAAAAAGTGGACAAATCGTAAAAAACTGGTAGACAAATTTACAAAACTTTTCGGGTAGGCGATTTGGGCGCGGGGCGGGTTGAGATTTTTTTGTAACTTCGCGTCCAAATTTGGCAAACAACCTATCGATTTATGTACGAATACGAAGGACTGCAAGACGTGATTTTCATCGCCCTCTACTGCGTGGCGGCGTTCGCTGCGCTGTTGGCCTGTGTGTATCTGCTCTGCCGTCGGGGCAACGCATTCATGCAGGAAAAGGGGCCGGAGAGTGTGAAGACGATTGAGACTCCGAACGGGCCGCTGCGCTTGGGCTCCGGGGTCAGGTCGAGCCTCAGGCTCAGACGGTGGACGGCGGCGCTGATGGCGGCCATCGTGGGCAGCCACGTGTGGTGGTACGCCCTCGGCCAGATATGGCTGACCGATGACAGGCTGGTGCGCAATATCATAGCCATCGCGCTCGACCACGTGACGCTGGTGCCGCTCACGATGGCGGTGCTGCTGGCCATGCTGCAAGACCGGCGCCGCCCGCTCTGGCCGTGGTTCGTGGCCGAGGTGGCGGCAGTGGTGGTGACAGCCGTGATGGGCATCGCCGGGCGCGACGAGTTCTGGGGCTACGACGTACTGGGCTACTGCCAGTTGGCCCTCATCGCTGGCTTCATCATCTATTATGCCCTGGCGCTGCGGCACTATGGCCGTTGGCTGCGCGACAACTACGCCAACCTGGAACATAAGGAGGTGTGGCAGAGCCTCACGTTCGCCGTCGCCCTCTTCGTGGTCTATGAGGTTTACACCAGCAACGGCGGCGAACTGCTGCGCGAGTATCTGTCGCAGATTGTCACGCTCGTCATCATCGCCTTCCTGCTGTGGCGCGTGGAGACGCTGCAGGAACTGAAGGACGAGGCGTAAGGAATCAACGGAAACAAGTTTGACACATTATTAAAATATTCAATCCAAACAACAATACGAATGATGAAACATTTATCTATTTCAATCCTCATGCTGCTGGCGATGCTGGCCGCAGGGGTGCAGACAGCCTTTGCCCAAACTGCGTCCGACGGTTCTCCCGTCGGAAAATGGTACGCAGGGCTCAGCGGCGGCACCTCCTTCGGTCAGGCCACCTTCCGCAGCATCACCGAGAGCAAGACCCATGTCGGTGCTCAGTTCGGTGTCTTCGGCGGCTATCAGTTCAGCCGCTTGTTATCAGTTGAAGCCCTCGCCACGATGGGCTGACAAAAGCAGACGTCGCTCGACTGCGATCCATTCTGGCTCGCTACCGACGGCGAGTACACCTTCGCGCCCGTCCTTGGCAAGCAGGGCAACTACTATCGCGACCTCGAAGCCAAGACCCAGTGGATGCGCTTCGGGCTGCAGGCCAACTTCGACGTACTGTCGCTGCTGACCAAGCCGACGACACGCTGGTCTGTCACACTCTCCCCTCAAGTCTCAGCCGTCA
>CAMHDT010000155.1 GCA_946183985.1 uncultured Prevotella sp. | reverse complement strand
ATGCGAAAGATAGAACTGCTTGCACCGGCAAAGGACTTGCAATGTGGCATTGCAGCCATCTCACATGGCGCTGATGCCGTTTACATCGGGGCGAAACGCTTCGGCGCAAGGGCTGCTGCGGGCAATTCTGTCGAGGACATAGAGCAGTTGTGCCAGTATGCTCACAAGTATGCTGCTAAGGTGTATGTCACGGTGAACACCATCATCTACGACAACGAACTTGACGACACCCGACAGTTGCTCGACGACCTGCAGCGCATCGGTGTCGATGCCGTGCTGGTGCAGGACATGTCGCTCTTGAAGCACACCACGCTGCCGCTGCATGCAAGCACCCAGACGGACAACCGCACGGTGGAGAAAGTGCGCTGGCTGAGGTCGCTGGGCTTCCGTCGCGTAGTGCTGGCTCGCGAGTTGTCGCTGGCTGATATAAAGGCCATCCACAAGGCGGTGCCCGACGTTGAACTTGAGGTGTTTGTTCATGGCGCCCTGTGCGTCAGTTACAGCGGACAATGCTATGCCTCTCAATACTGTTTCGCGCGAAGTGCCAACCGCGGCGAGTGCGCCCAGTTCTGCCGTCTGAAGTTCAACCTTGAGGATGCCGACGGCAACGTGATAGACAACGGCCGCTACCTGCTCTCGCTGAAGGACATGTGCCGCATTGACCATCTGGAGCAGTTGGTGGATGCCGGTGTCACCTCATTCAAGATTGAAGGGCGCCTGAAGGATGTCACATACGTCAAGAACGTGGTGGCGGCATACAGCACTCGTCTCAATCAGATTATAGCCAAGAGCAACGGCAGACTCGCCCGAGCATCGCTGGGCAGCACAACATATACCTTCACGCCTAACCTGAAGAAGACATTCAACAGGGGCTTCACCGACTATTTCCTCTATGGCAGGACTCCCGACATCGCCTCGCCAGACACTCCGAAGGCAATGGGCGAATACGTCGGCAGGGTGAAGGAGATAAACCGCAGGTGGATAAAGGTGTCGGGAACGGCATCGTTTGCCAATGGCGACGGACTGTGCTACATCAACGACGAGCGCGAACTGGAGGGCTTCCGCGTGAACAGGGTGGAGAACAACTGCCTCATTCCAGCCAAGACTCCTCACACGCTGAAGGTGGGTAAACTGCTCTATCGCAACAACGACCAACTCTTTGAACGCGAACTTCAGAAGCCTTCGGCAGAGCGGAAAATACCTGTGTCGTTAGTGCTTGGAGAGACTGACCAAGGCTTTAGCCTAACGATGCAAGTCGTTGGCAGCGAGATAGATAGCCCTATCATGGCTATGTCTTTCATTGAGTCTGAGAAGCAGGAGGCGCAGACACCCCAGCGTGACAATTACACTCGCTTGCTCAGTCGTCTGGGCGACACTCCGTTTGTGGCCGACAGCATTGAGTTTGAGCCGGCGTCGTTCAGCCGTTTCATCCCTTCGAGCATGATAGCAACTCTGCGCCGTGATGCCTGTGCCCGTCTTGAGGAGGAAATTGCTGCCGGCATGAATGCCCAGCAAGAGTCGAGTGCCGATGCCGAGACATTGCCGCTGACGGCTCCTCCCACGGCACCGCTGCCTTACCTGTATAACATCAGCAATGGTGTGGCGCGGCGTTTCTATGAGTCGTGTGGAGCAGAGAGCATAGGCGAGGCATTCGAGTTGAGGCGCCCTGTGCGGAATGCGCTGCTGATGCAATGCCGCCACTGTCTGCGCTACAGTTATGGCTATTGTGTGAAGAACGGCGGCAAGAAACCCGTGTGGCGCGAGCCTCTGCGACTGGTGCTTCCTGACGGGCGACGCTTCCCGTTGCAGTTCGATTGTAAAAACTGTCAGATGAACGTCTATTCAGCCGAGGGCAGAGACCATGCCGAGGTAAGGGATAGCAGGACGAAATCCAACGGATATGGTGAATAAAAGTATACATATAGCAATCGTCTTTGTGTTGGCCGTGGTGCTGACGCTGTGCTCTTGTGGCAAGGGCATAAGCCTCAGGCGTGCGCCCATCACCGACACCACCCTCACCGAAAAGCAACTCGACAGCCTGCGCTTCGACCGCGAGCATCACTATTCAGAGAACTACAACTTCGTGGTGCGTGCCGACTCGCTATGCCTGCTGAAGCAGTTGCCCGAGGAGGCGGTGGTGGGGATGCCTACCGACACGCTGCACCTGTCTAAGGGTGACCATCTCGTGGTTGCCGACATTCATGTTGTGCCTACCGACAAGGTTGACAGCATCTGGGTGCAGGTGGCTCACGACCAGTTCACTTTCGGATGGGCACACGAGTCGGAACTGCTGCCTGCCGTGGTGCCCGACGACCCCATATCACAGTTCATCTCCTTCTTCAGCGATACCCACTACGTCATTTTCATCATCGTTATAATACTCATCGCTGCTGCCTACATCGTGCGCACATCGCTGCGCCGCAACGCAAAGATTGTGCATTTCAACGACATCGCGTCGTTCTATCCCACGCTGCTGACGCTCATTGTGGCCACCTCGGCGTCGTTCTATGCCAGCATCCAGAACTTTGCACCCGACACCTGGCGCGAGTTCTATTTCCATCCCACGCTCAACCCCTTTGTCGTTGAGCCCGTGCTTGCCATCTTCCTCGTCTCGGTGTGGGCGATGCTCATTGTAGGACTGGCGAGTGTCGATGTGGCGCGCCATCGTCTGCCCTTCGGCGAGGCCGTGCTTTATCTCTGCGGACTTGCTGCCGTGTGTGCTGCCGACTACATCATCTTCAGCGTCACCACGCTGTGGTATGTCGGTTATCTGCTTCTTGTAGCCTACATCATCTTTGCCATGTGGCGCTATTGCCGTCATGCCCGTGCCCAGTATGTCTGTGGCAACTGCGGTCAGCCGATGCACTCTAAAGGCCGTTGTTCCGCCTGCGGCGCCGTCAATGTGTAGCGGTTCGTTGGGGTGGGGGAGTCTCTGAATCTCTTTTCAGCAGTTTTTTTCGTTGTGCCGTTTTTCTCAAAAGGGCTTTTTCGTTGTGTCAGGAGTGCCTTCTGGCGTGTCAGAGGTATATGTTTTATGGTGCGAGAGGTGGCCGGTGGGGCGCAGAGATGTCATCATTGGCGTGTGTTCGGGCAGGCGGGCGTGTTACTAATGCAAAGATACAAAATG
>CAMHDT010000154.1 GCA_946183985.1 uncultured Prevotella sp. | reverse complement strand
CGCCCATCTCCTCAACGAGCGTGGGCAGCAGTTTATAGAGGAAGGCCTCTTTCTGCCCGAGGAAGGTATAGGCATAGCGCACGGCACGGCGCAGGATGCGACGGATCACATAGCCAGCCTTGGCATTCGACGGCAACTGTCCGTCGGCTATTGAGAAGGCCACGGCACGCAGGTGGTCAGCACAGACGCGCATGGCCACGTTGATTTCCGATTGACCATTGACCATTGACGATTGACCATTGGCTTCTTCTTCGAAAGTGAAATACTTCAGACCCGTGATGTCCTGCTCGGCCTTGATGATGGGCTGGAAGACGTCGGTGTCGTAGTTGGAGTGCTTGCCCTGCATCATGCGCACCAGACGCTCGAAGCCCATGCCGGTGTCAATCACGTTCATGGAGAGTTTCTCCAGCGAGCCGTCGGCCTTGCGGTTGAACTGCATGAACACGAGGTTCCATATCTCGATGACCTGAGGGTCGTCCTGATTCACCAGTTCGCGCCCCGTCTTGCCACTGGCAGCCTTCTGCTCAGGCGTGCGGCTGTCCACGTGAATCTCCGAGCATGGACCGCAGGGGCCCGTGTCGCCCATCTCCCAGAAATTGTCGTGCTTGTTGCCGTTGATGATGTGGTCCTCAGGCACGTGCTTGGCCCAATACTTGGCAGCCTCGTCGTCGCGGGGGATGTTTTCCTCGGGTGAACCCTCGAACACAGTGACATAGAGATCGTCAGGATTCAGTTTCAGCACATCCACCAGATACTCCCAAGCCATGTCGATGGCCCCCTCCTTGAAGTAGTCGCCAAACGACCAGTTGCCCAGCATCTCGAACATGGTGTGGTGATAGGTGTCGTGGCCCACCTCTTCCAGGTCGTTGTGCTTGCCGCTCACGCGCAGACATTTCTGTGTATCGGCCCGGCGTCGTGGTTCGGGGTTGCGTGTACCCAGTATAATGTCTTTCCACTGGTTCATGCCGGCATTGGTAAACATCAGCGTCGGGTCATCCTTGATTACCATGGGTGCTGAGGGCACTATGGCATGTTGCTTCGACTCGAAGAACTGTTTAAACGAGTCGCGAATCTCTTTTGCAGTCATCATATTTTTTATATATTTACTCTTTTGGGGTGCAAAGGTACATAATAATTGACAATTGACAATTGATAATTGATAATTATTTTAGCCAAGCGTGAGAATTTTATTCAATAACCGAGCGAAAAACCAAATTTTTATAGCCTATTTCTTGCTTAGGCCGCTCGGCGCTTGCGACGCTTTGCTTGCAAAGAACGCGTCTCCTTCGTCGCCGGGCGCTTTGTCGTCAGTCATGATTGCAGGCGGGTTGCAGGGCCACCTTGAGTTGCTTTTCGCCCACACGGGCATCGCCTTTCCATGTCTTCATGCTGAAGTCCATCGTAAACTCGCTATTGCCGTCGTAGCCATGCAGATAGACCGAGAGGTCATCGAAAATCTGGCCCGTCATGCGTATGGTCCCGCCAAAAGTGACATTCTTGTAAACCACATTCGAGAGTTGGTCGCTGCCATTATTGGCATAGTCGAAGTCTAACTCAATGGGGTGTGGCCCCGTATGGTCGGTCATCGAACCTTCAAAGTGGTGATGCATGGTGCTGCCATGGCCCAGGTCGTGCCAACGGTTGGATGGTGTGTAGGCCGTGGGCGTGTCGATGTTTTCGGCATCATTGTCACCGACGAGCTCTTGTACCACGATGCTGTCATAGGGCATCCAAGTGTCATTGGGCTGTTGTGTGTTCTTATCAGAAGAGAACAGGCCAAGCATAGACAGCAGGAACAAGATGGCTGCCACGATGACAACAAGCAGAATACCCACGATGGCAATGAGCGGCCAGGGCGACTTTGAGTGGCCTGAGCCAGAAGACACGTAGACTCGTGGCGGGGGCACCGTTTCATTTATCTTTTGAGACGGCATCGGTGCCGGCGCCTGCCGTGGTCTGGGGGCTGGTGCCTTGGGAGATACGTGCATCACCGTGGCCACGCCGTTGCTTGCCTGCTGATGCCGTCCCGCGTCCTGAACCGCGGCTTTAGGCTGAGGCACCACCTTGGTTCCTTTCAGCCATCGGCGTATGTCGGCCACCGACTGTGGGCGCTGCCTACACTCGCTCTTCATGAGCCACACAATGAGTTCCTTCATACGGGGACTGACAGAGGGGGGAAACTTAAAGGCAGCCACACCGTCGCTCACCGTGTCTACATCCGGCGGGCGCTCGTTGGTCAGCAGATTGTAGAGCGTGGCACCAAGGGCATAGAAGTCGGTCCAGGGGCCGAAGCGTTCCATATTACCGGAAATCTGCTCTATCGGTGCAAAGCCTCTGGTAAAGCAGAGTTCCGTAGAGGTCTGTTCATATCCGGTCACCACATCCCTCTGCTTGCTGGCGCCAAAGTCTATGAGGAAGCATTGCCCCTGCTTGTCCACCATGATATTGCCCGGCTTCAGGTCAAGGTGCCATATATTCTGGGCGTGAACGGCCTCAAGGGCATCAATCACCTGATGGAACACATCATAGACCTCACGCTCGGAGAGTGGCCCCTGGCGTTTGAGGCGTGCTGCCAGCGACTCGCCCTCAATATAGTCCATCACATAATATACCGTGCCGTTCTCCTCAAACAAGTCGTGCACATGCACCACATGTGGAGTGTTCAGGTTGCGCAGGCGCCGTGCTTCTTTCTTGAACTTGCTGCTTTGCAAATCGAACTGATCCTGGTTCTCATCATTGCTCACACTCACCGACGAATCGTCCAAACGCTCGGTAATTCCGCTCATGAAGAACTCCTTCATGGCCATGCGCTCGTCGAAGGCCGTCTCGGTGACCACATAGGTGTTACCGAACCCTCCCGAGGCGAGGTGCCGTTCAATGATATATTTCCCGTTTTGCAACGTCGTGCCAATGGGAAGCATGTGTTTGTTTTCCGTGCTCATCACTACATTGTTTAAAAAACCGATGCAAAGATACAAAACTTTTTCTTCAAACAGTCCGGATTCGGTTATTTATTCAGTTGGTTGGTAAAAAAAATCACGACAATTTAAATTCCCATTCTAGAACAAAAAAGGGCCTGTTTCGCCCCCTCGAACCAATTATCCATTTTCCATCTTCCATCATCCATTTTCATTGGAATACTCCGTTAGGGTCCAAGGGA
>CAMHDT010000153.1 GCA_946183985.1 uncultured Prevotella sp. | reverse complement strand
AAGCGCTTCCAGTTGGAATATACCGACGAGGACAACCAGAAGAAGACCCCTGTGATGATTCACCGTGCACCCTTCGGCTCTATGGAGCGTTTTACCGCTGTGCTTATCGAGCACACCAGCGGACACTTCCCCCTCTGGCTCACCCCCGACCAGGTTGTGGTGCTGCCCCTGTCGGAGAAGTGCAACGACTATGCCAAGAAGGTGATGGAGCAGTTCAACCAGCAGGGTGTGCGCGGCTCTATCGACCTGCGCAACGAGAAACTGGGCCGCAGGATCCGCGACAACGAGTTGAAGCGCATTCCTTATATGGTCATCGTGGGCGAGAAGGAGGAGGCCGAGGGTCTTGTCTCCATGCGTCAGCAGGGTGGTGGCGAGCAGGCTACTATGACCATTCAGCAGTTTATCGACAAGATCAACGCTGAGGTGGCCGAGCAGACGAAGGACTTTTAAAGGTTAAGATAACTGCGAAAGAAATGCTGCCGCTCTCCCGATGCACAGGGAAAGCGGCAGCATTTCTTGTTTCGTTGCTTAATGTTCAACTGGCGTTATCTGATTGTTGAAATGCCGGTCGATGTCTTGCAGACTGTCTAAGAGCACTTGATCCATGTGCTCTTTCATGAAGTTGTCCTTCAGCGTGGTGAGGTAGTTCACATCCTGCATGGCTCGCGTGGCCGTGACCAGCAGTCCGCCCACATCCAGTTTGAGCCATTTCTCGGTGGCTGCCGTCATACCTATGTTTGACGAGGTGGCCAGCAGGTTGCTGATAAGCAGTATCTTGCGGGTGCGGGCGTCGTAGAACTCACGCGGCCCGTCGGTAGCGGGGTTGTACATAAACCCGTGGAGCACGCCCACGGCCATGTTAATCATGAGGGGGATGGCTGCCTGTTGACCCACGACGGTGAGACTCTGCAGCGAGGCCAGTTGCTGTGCCTGACTTTTATAGAGGTCGCCCACCATCTCGGGTGAGAAGGCTTGCGTCACGGGAGCCAGCAGGTCGGCAGTCTTGCCGTGGGCTGCTTGGTCTTGTGCATACTGTGCATAGACAGCGGCAGGCAGTCGCATGGGGTCTTCCTTGATGCTGCGGAAAGCCTCGGCAAACACGCCTGGCGTCTTGATTTTCTCGCCGCTTGCGGTATCAACCGAGGTGAAGTCGCCGTTGGTCTTCGTGCCTGTGATGTTGTTCACAATGCCGAATATCCAGTTCATGGCCTCGTTGTTGAAAGCCTTCTGTTGCTGACCGGCATTGGCGGTGCCCGTCTCTAGTATATCCTGCCACGACTTGCGCCCTTCTTTTATCTCTTCAACCTCCCAGTCAACCTCTTCCTGAAACTCTTTGTTCACCTCGTCGGCCAGGGCTACCTCTGTGCCCGTCTTCGGCTTTACATCGAGCATGGCCATGGCCGATGGCGAGAGCGCGGCCAGAACTTTGCCAGATTTGCTCATCTTGCCCAGCAGTTTGGGCATCATCATCCATCGGGCTGTCTGTATGCTGGTGGCCAGGGTGAGGAAGGCCATGTCGCGGCTGGTGAGGCCGGTGCGCTGGGCAAAGTCGTCGTTGATGCGCTTCACCTCGTCGAGCGAGTATGTTATCTCTTCTGTTGACAGTAGGTCCTCCATCTTCACATCGGCCTTCACCTCTTGGTTCATGCGCGCCACGATGTCGTCCCACGACGGTACCTCGTCGAGCGACATGCGCTCTGGCGCTTTTTCCACATAGGCGGGCATCTTCGGACGCTCTTCCATGGCGATACCTTCGTCGCTGGCCAGTTGGCGGGTGCGCGCTTTCAGTTGCTCAAGGCGCTCGTCGAGCGACTGCAGATCCTGATGCTGACACTCGTTTCTCTCCGACAGCCGGGCCAGGTCGCCCTCTTGCATCTTCAGCGCCTTCAGCGTTTCTTTGTCGTCGGTATGGTATTTCATAGCACTACTTCTTTTGTTTCTTGGCCTCTTCGATGCGGTTGAGTGTCTCCTGCAGGAAGTCAACGGTCTCCTTGAGGTTCTTGTTCTGCTGCTCGTTAAGGTTGCTTTCCTGTTCCATCTTCTTGATGATGGCCTGCTGCTTGGCAATGATATTGCGCTTCATCATCTCCATTTCCTGACGCTGGCGCTCTCTGTGCTTCATGTATTTATAGAGCACGCGGCCGGCAATGCCCAGCGGCTGGGTGATGAACAGCAGGTTCCATGGGTCGGTGAAGAACCCTTTGAGCCCGTTGTCGTAGCCCAGTTTGTTCTTCAATATCTCGCTCACGCCTTTTACGGGGTCTTTCAGCACTTCGTCGGCCACTTTCATGGCCTGGTCGTAGTAGTCCTTGAGGCTCATTTTCTTCTCTTTCATAGTATTGTCTCCTTTCTCTTTTATTAATCTTCCGCTTTCGGGTCGGTGCTTTCTTCTAAGGTGATGGCTTTCAGCAAGGCCACGATGCTCTCGTCTTTCGTCCAACTGAAGCCGGGCATGGTGATGGCGGTCTTGAACATGCGGCGCTTGCTTTTGGGCAGTTTGCGCCATATCTCGCGCTCGTGAACGGTGATAAGTTCGTGGTTGTATACCATATAATACTTGTGAATAACGGGAAATTTATAGTCTTCCTCGTTACTAAGGTCTATGGTCGTGGTGCCTATCTGGTCGCCAATCGACAGGTCGGTAATCTGAATGTTGTTCTTCAGTTGGGCATTGAAGGCCTCCAAGTCGAGGTAGTCAACGCGGTAGATGATGTTTTCACCCACCGAGTCGACCAGTGTGGCCAGTTGCTTGTTCACCACGGTGAAGGTGCGGTCGTCGTAAGTCACCTTCTTGATGGTCTCCATGTCGGCCTCCATGGTGTAGAGGTTCTGCAGGAAGAGCAGACTGCTGTTCTTCAGGAATACGTTGGTAAGCGATTTGTGGATGGTGCGCCCGTCGGCCAGTTCAATAGTGGCGGGCTTGAACTCCTTATAGAGTGTGGCCATGGTGGTCTTTGTCTGTGCATTGCCTATCATGGGCATGGCTATCATGCAAGCCAGGATGGCGGTCTTGAGTGTTGTCTTCATCATGTCTGTAGTCATAGTTATAGTTAAAAAGTCCATCGATTTCCTGAAATCAATGGACTTGTTCTTTATCTGCGGTGCGTACGAGGCTCGAACTCGTGACCTCCAGCGTGACAGGCTGGCATTCTAACCTACTGAACTAACGCACCAGTCCATAAATTTTGTTTGCCGTTCATCGAAGAGCTTGCGGTGCGTACGAGGCTCGAACTCGTGACCTCCAGCGTGACAGGCTGGCATTC
>CAMHDT010000152.1 GCA_946183985.1 uncultured Prevotella sp. | reverse complement strand
CTCTTCCCCAAGGAGAACGTGGAGAACACCCTGGGCGAATACCTCTCGCAGCAGGGCAAGAAGCAACTGCACACCGCCGAGACCGAGAAGTATGCCCACGTCACCTTCTTCTTCAACGGCGGACGCGAGGCTCCATACAACAATGAGGACCGCATCCTCGTGGCCAGCCCCAAGGTGGCCACCTACGACCTGAAGCCCGAGATGAGCGCCTTCGAGGTGAAAGACAAACTCTGCGCCGCCATCAACACCCAGCAGTACGACTTCATCGTGGTGAACTTCGCCAACGGCGACATGGTGGGACACACCGGCGTCTACAACGCCATTGCCAAGGCCGTATGGGCTGTGGACAACTGCGTGCGCGAGGTCATCGAGACGGCTAAGAAGAACGACTACGAGGCCATCATCATTGCCGACCACGGCAATGCCGACAACGCCATCAACGCCGACGGCACACCCAACACCGCCCACTCGCTCAACCCCGTGCCCTTCATCTACGTGACCAACAACAACTCGGCCACTGTGAAGGACGGCCGCCTGGCCGACGTGGCACCCTCCATCCTCCACATCATGGGCCTGGAGCAGCCCAAGGACATGACGGGCGAGAACCTCATCTGCGACTAAAGCATCCCGCAAACAACCAACAAAAACAGCGATAACGACTATGGGCGGATTTTTCGGAACCATCTCAACCAAAGACTGCGTAAACGACTTGTTTTACGGCACCGACTATAACTCACATCTGGGCACCAAGCGTGCCGGCCTCGTCACCTTCGACAAGGAGAAAGGGTTCAGCCGGAGCATCCACTCGCTCGAGCGCGACTACTTCCGCTCAAAGTTTGAAGACGAACTGCACGAGTTTGCAGGCAGTCAGGGACTGGGCGTCATCAGCGACACCGACCCGCAGCCCATCATCATCAACTCGCACCTGGGGCGCTATGCCGTGGTCACCGTGGCCAAGATCAACAACCTGCGCGAGATTGCCGACGAACTGCTGGCACAGCGCATGCACCTCAGCGAGCAGAGCGCCAACAAACTCAACCAGACCGAACTCGTGGCACTGCTCATCAACATGGGCGCCACCTTCGTAGAGGGCATCAACATGGTCTACCGCAAGATCAAAGGCTCCTGCTCCATGCTCATCCTCACCGAAGACGGCATCATCGCCGCACGCGACTTCCTCGGGCGCACGCCCATCGTCATCGGCCGCAAAGAGGTGCACCGCCTCTCGCCCATAGGCACCGACGACTGGGAGAAAGCCTATGCCGTGAGCAGCGAGACCACCAGTTTCCCCAACCTCGACTACAAGCCCGTGCGCGATGTGGGTCCCGGTGAGATCGTACGCCTCCGTGCCGACGGCTTCGAAGTGCTGCAGCCCGCCTTCAAGCGCTGTCAGATCTGCTCGTTCCTCTGGGTCTACTACGGTTTCCCCGCCTCCTGCTACGAAGGCATCAACACCGAGTATGTGCGCGAGAAAAACGGCAACATGATGGGCCAGCGCGACGATGTGGAGGCCGACCTCGTGTGCGGCATACCCGACAGCGGCGTGGGCATGGCGCTGGGCTACTCCGAAGGTTCGGGCATACCCTACAAGCGCGCCGTGCTCAAATACACACCCACATGGCCGCGATCCTTCACACCCGGCAACCAGAGCCGCCGCGACCTCGTGGCCAAGATGAAACTCATACCCAACGAGGCCCTGCTGCGCAACCAGCGCGTGGTGTTCTGCGACGACAGCATCGTGCGCGGCACACAACTGCGCGACAACGTGCGCGAGTTCGTGCAGAACGGCGCCAAGGAGGTGCACGTGCGCATCTCCTGTCCGCCACTGGTCTACGGATGCCCCTTCATCGGCTTCACCAACTCGAAGAGCGACCTCGAACTCATCACCCGACGCATCATACGCGACTTCGAGGGCGACGACAAGGCCAACCTCGACAAATACTCGCAGACCGACTCGCCTGAATACAAGCGCATGGTCAACGAGATAGCGCGACGCCTGGGCCTCACCACGCTCAAGTTCGCCCGCTTGGAAGACCTCATCGAGTCGATAGGACTGCCCAAGAGCCAGGTGTGCACCCACTGCTTCGACGGCAGCAGTTACGACCATCAGGGCGACGGCGACTTCTTCGGGTAAAAGACAGACAGAAAAAAAGCTGGCTGTGTCAAAAAACAAAAATCTTCAAAAATCTTCAAAAATAAGCCATTCGACCGCCATTTTTGCAGGATTTTTGAAGATTTTTGTTTGATTTTTGAAGATTTTTGTTCCCTTCAAAATAATATTTATGTGTCATTTATGACGATTTATGTTCCCTTCAAAATAATATTTATGGCTCATTTATGGTTATTTATGTTCTTTTCTATCAATCATTATTTAGTGCCATTCATGAAGATTTATGTTCCTTCCAACATCAAAACTTAATTTTTATGTTAATTATTTGCGGGATTCAAAAATAGTTATTATATTTGCAGCAAACAAAATAATTGCAATCATGTGTACTGTAACGTTAGAATACAATCAGAGCAATGCCCTTGCACGGCGCAAATTGGCCGCACTGCTGGCCACAGGACTGTTTGTACAGAAAACAGCCAGTCACTCGGAAGAACAATTGCACGATAGCAACAACCATCCGACAAAGGAGGAGTTGAAGGCTCATCGCGAACTGAGAGATGCAGTTCTTGAACATTCCCGTAAGACAATGTCTCCCATTATTGCCCGCTACTTATGAAGTACCATCAGAGAGACATCGTTGAGGTAAGTTTTCTTTTTCCTGACGGAACGTTCAAGCCCCATCCAGCCATCATTGTCAGCAACGATGAGTTGCAGGAAGATGAAGACGGTATGTTTTACCTTGTGCTCATCACCTCCAACGACTGGCTCAATCCCCAGTATTCCTATCCACTGAGCAATGAAATGGTTGAAGGATTCACATTCTCGAAGCCCAGTCTTGTAAAATGCCAGATTCTTACAGGCAATATAGAGCGCGATGTTACACGCCGCCTCGGCAGCATCAAGCAGAAATATTTTGACGAAGTTGTCGACAAAATCATTGCATCTATTTTCTAGAATGGTTTCATCTCTCCACCTTTACCAACAAGGCAAATTGGATTGATAATTATTTATGTGCCATTCATGAAGATTTATGTTCTTTTTTAACATATAATTTCCATATAATGGCCCATGTAATTTACCATATAATTATTATTTATGGCCCATTTATGGCGATTTATGTTCCTTTCAATCAATCATTATTTATGAGCCATTTATGGCGATTTTTGTTTGATTTTTGAAGATTTTTGTTCGCTTTAATCATCATTTATGGCC
>CAMHDT010000151.1 GCA_946183985.1 uncultured Prevotella sp. | reverse complement strand
ATGGAAATTATTTGTAGTATAGTGAGCCAGGGCAACCTGCAGGAAAAGGACATCGCGCGAGACGACGGCACCGTCACCCGCATGGCCACCATGGACTTTGTGCTGCGCAGCGGGGCTGATACGTTTGCCTGCACCATGTTCAACGACAAGGCCCGCCATCAGGGTCTGACGCGCTCCGACTGCTTCTACAAGGCAGTGCTCAAGGCCGAGGTGAAGGACTATAAGGACAAGGAGAACAAGCAGCGTTTCCTGACGAGCCTGCGCCTTGAGAGCATCAACTTTCTTTAAACGGTTTGTATGACACTTGAATATCTTGAAATTATGGAAGATGTAAGAAACGAGCAGAAGGTGCCGCGCAAGATTCGCGGCACCCTCACCATCAAGGCCGAGGATGACCTTGAGTTTCGCGCCGAGCGCAAGACCGGCATCTCCAGTCAGGAAGAGATTGCCAAGACGGCGGCGGGCAAAATCTATCGCACCGTGGGCGAGCAGAAGCGTTCGATGGTGGCCCACATCGTGATTCCCGAGAAGGAAGCCGATGTGCCTGCCTTCCTGCATGAAGCCGTGACGAAACTGACAGCCGGCATGCAGAGCAAGACGAAGGCAAAGACACCTGCCGGCGGCCGCCTCGTATGGAACGACGACGACCTGAGTGTAAAGACCGTGGCCAAGGAGCATAAGATATATGTGAACATGGTCATCGATGTGAAGCAGTCGCCCGACTACAATTCTACTATGTTGAAACTAATGTCTAAAGTATCACAATGTTTTGCTATCAATCAATCTTCTCTAAACCTGCTCAGATAATGACATCTGAGGAGTTTTCGCGCCTCATCGTCAGCGACGAGGTGGTGACACGTATCAAGGGCTACCGACAGCGGTTGCCTGAACTTGACCTGCTGAAACAGCGGGTGAGCGAACTTCGCGAAAAAACGGCTGCGGTCAACGACGATGCGCTGCTGGCTGAAATGAAGCGCAACTTGAAAGACCTGCAGGCCGAGGCTCGCGAAATATCCTCTCTGAAAACGGGGCTTCCCGTGCTGATGTATCAGGCCACCTTTGCCGAAAGCGTGTCGAAGAAAGGCTATGTGGGCACGTGGCGCAAGCAGAGCGCGGCCATCTTGAACGGCCTGTTCATGCTCGACATTGACCATGTGGACGACTTCAAGCAGTGTCTGCTCGACATGCAAGACCGCAACAACATGCCCACGGTGCACGAGTTGTGCGAGCACTTTCAGATTCTGCTCATCCACGTAACGCCCAGCGGCCGCGGCCTGCGCATGGTGGCGGTGGCCGATGCTGAGCGCGGCAATCTGGCCGACAACCAGCAGTGGCTGGCAAAAGAACTGGGTGTGGAGCCCGACGTGGCCTGCAAGGATGCAAGCCGGTGCTCGTTCTGCCCCATGTTCGACGACATTATTTATATAGACAACGAAAAATTATTCAATTATGAAAACCCCAAGTACAATGAAAAGTTTGGCGACCAATATCGTCGCGGTAATAGTCAACCCCTTGCTTCTCGCAGCAGTGATAATAATCATAATCCTATTGGCAATAGCAGAACTGGCAATGGTAGAACCGCTCAACTGGCTGGGCCAGAAGTTAAACAGGATGCTGGATTGGTCGAACGGCAAAGTGTCTCATCTCAGAACGTGGATGTTCAGAACGTGGATGTTCGATTAAAGGAGGGCTATCATGGGAAATCGTACTATGACATCTGCGAAAAATGGTTCGAGAATAATGGTGGAAAGCCTGCAATGGGAGACCGTCATCGAACTCTGCTCTCATTGGCTTCAGACCTCAGGTATATCACCGATAACGACCCACAACTACTCAAAAGGGTTCTTGAAGAGTGTTCTGTGGGCAGAGAACTCATCGATGAAGGAAACGGTGCAGAGTTGGCCGCTATTGCAAGTGGTGCGTGTGGGCGGCAACTATGGAAAAGCATTCCAAAAAGATTCCAGCCGGTGCTATCAAGTCTTGGTATATTCGAGTCTGCCGGAAGCGTGGACGATGCAACTGGGCCAAAAAATCAAATCGATTATGAAATGTGGTGGCGACGGCTTGAGCCTCTTCTTTCTGACAGCCCAGGGTACCGTGAAGCCGTTGCATCTCTGCCCGACCACCATAAACTAGCAGGCGTGCTGGCGGCAGGTGCCATGATGGGCACTTACCTCACGCGCTGCTGGTGGGAGCACTTCGACGGCAAGGACTATCGCCTCTCGTTCCTAGTCTATATCATTGGCGGTGCTGCCAGCGGCAAGAGTTTTGTGCCAAGGATGGATGCGCTGCTCATGGCCCCGATGATGGCCGCCGACCGTGTGGGCCGCGAGTGGGAGCGTCAGTATAAAGAGGAAATGAAGAAGCGTGCTGCCAGCAGCAAGAACGCCAAGGCCGAGGCTCCCGAACAGAAGCACCCTGTGATACGCTATGTGCCCAGCACCATCAGTAATGCCATGCTCTATCGCCGTCTCATCGATGCCGTCGACGGCAATGTGATGGGGCCCGACGGTCAGCCCATCCACCTGCATGTGTACACCTGCGAGGCAGAGTTGGCCACGGCACTGCGTGCACAGCAGGGCTCGTGGGCAGGCAAGTTGGACTTGGAGTGTAAGTCGTTTCAGAACGAGGTGGCCGGCGTGGACTATGCCAACGACCAAAGCGTGAACGGCATCATTCAGGTGAACTGGAACCAAGTCATCACAGGCACACCCGACGCCATGGCACGCAAGATAAGGCCTACAACCATTCTCGACGGTCTTGCCACCCGCCTTGTGCTCTTCCCCATGCCAGCCAATGACTTCGCCATGATAGAACAGCAGCGCGTGGTGCGTGACCATGACCGCGAGTGCTTTCTGCGCTCCATTGGTCTGAAACTTGAAGAAGTGAAAGGTGAACTGAAAGTTGACCGACTGGTTGATTTCTGCTACGAGTATGAAGCAAAGTTGGCTAAGGAAGCGGAATTGGAAAAAGACTACTGCCTGGACTATTTCCGCAAGCGCATACCGCTTATTATGATTCGCTACACCTTGGTAAGGATTGTGATGCGCCAACTGAAAGAGGCCGCAGCAGGCGAGCCGCTACAGGTGCTGGACAGCGACCTTGAGTTTGCCAAACTCATTGGCGACTTCTGCCTTACCAGTCAGATGTACTTCTTCGGTCAGATGGTAATGGATGCGCTTGAGAATGAAGCCAAAACATTTGTGCCAAGAAAACGCAGCAGGAAAATACGTGAGATTTTCGCCAAGTTGCCGCAGAAGTTCAACGTAGACACATTGGTTGATAATGGCTATTCAAAGACGTTGTCTTCTGCCAGGGTAATTGCGTAT
>CAMHDT010000150.1 GCA_946183985.1 uncultured Prevotella sp. | reverse complement strand
GGCGAGAACTACGAAGGACAGACCTCTATCGGCTGTCGCATCCGTGGTATCGGTAACGATGGAAAGGAGCACACCTATTATGTATATAACAACTGCAGTCACCGTGCCGCCTATGAGGAGACCGGCATGCAGGGCGTCAGCTACACCACGGGCGTGCCCGCCATGATTGGTGCCATGATGTTCTGCAAAGGCCTGTGGAAGAAGCCCGGCGTTCACAACGTAGAGGAGTTCGACCCAGACCCCTTCATGGAGCAACTCAACAAGCAAGGCCTGCCTTGGCACGAGATTCACGACGGAGATCTTGAATTATAACCCCTCCCAGCCTCCCCCGCTCGGCCTTTGGACGCTTGCTACCAGAGGGACGCAAGAAAGGGGAGGAGGGCCTACGGACAGTATATAATTAATAATTAAGTAATAAACATTTTGGAAGTCTGGTGATCCCCCTGAAACCGCCAGGCACTCCCCTCCTTCGGAGGGGTCGGGGGAGGTTAATTATGGCAAAAAAAGAAAACGAAGGCGAGGCTCTGAGCCCGCAACAGGAAAAACTGAAAGCCCTGCAGGCTGCCATGTCGAAGATTGAGAAAGACTTTGGCAAAGGCTCGATTATGCGCATGGGCGAAGAGAAGATAGAGAACGTAGAGGTGATTCCAACGGGATCGATAGGCTTGAATGCCGCACTGGGCGTAGGCGGATATCCCAAGGGACGCATCATTGAGATTTACGGTCCTGAGTCAAGCGGAAAGACGACACTGGCCATCCACGCCATTGCCGAAGCGCAGAAGGCCGGCGGTATCGCTGCCTTCATCGATGCAGAGCATGCCTTCGACCGCTTCTATGCCCAGAAACTGGGTGTCGACATAGACAACCTCTATATATCGCAGCCCGACAACGGTGAGCAGGCACTGGAGATTGCCGACCAACTGATCCGTTCGGCCGCCATCGACATCATCGTCATCGACTCGGTGGCTGCACTCACACCGAAGAAGGAGATTGAAGGCGACATGGGCGACTCCGCCGTTGGTCTGCACGCACGCCTCATGAGTCAGGCCCTGCGCAAGGTTACCTCGACCATTGCCAAGACTAACACTACCTGCATCTTCATCAATCAGTTGCGCGAGAAGATTGGCGTCATGTTCGGCAACCCCGAGACCACTACCGGCGGCAATGCCCTGAAGTTCTATGCCTCCGTGCGTCTGGATATTCGTCGTGTGACCAGCATCAAAGACGGCGATAATGTGATTGGCAATCAGGTGCGTGTAAAGGTGGTGAAGAACAAGGTAGCCCCACCCTTCCGCAAGGCCGAGTTCGAAATCACCTTCGGCGAGGGCATCTCGAAGATTGGCGAGATCCTGGATCTGGGTGTAGAATACGGCATCGTCAAGAAGAGCGGCTCATGGTTCTCATACGAGGACTCGAAACTGGGTCAGGGCCGCGACGCCACCAAGCAGATACTGAAGGACAACCCGGAACTCTGCGAAGAAATAGAGGCCAAGATTATGGAGAAACTGGCCGAGCAATAATGCTTCGGCTCCCCTTTGTAGAAAGTAAAAGCGCATCGGAATCACAATTCCGATGCGCTTTTGCTTTACTTATATGCACCTGTCACCCTTCTGGTCTCAATGCTGAAGAAGATGCGGGCATAGAGACTAGACCGGTCATTATATTTATATATCCACGTATAGTGACCATGGTCGTCGGTGCCATAATCGGTGGGCTCGCCTAAAGCCAGACGCACCTCGTTTTCCGTGAAGCCCACTTTCACAATGCCCTTCTGCACATTCTGCAGGTTGGACTGGCGTACTCCCTCCATCTTCATCGGGTCGCCCCAGGCAAAGATCGACGAGAAGAGATGTTCGGACATGGTGGCAATGTCGCCTGTTGCATCATCGCTACGAAGAATCACCATCATGGTGTATTCCCTGCCCGAGCCGTGGCCAGTCAGTGTCATCTTGACATACTGCTGGCCACGCTGTGGCTTGATGTCCTTGATGGTAAAGACTGAGAGGCGGGCTACCTTGACACGTGCCCCATAACTGTCGGCCATGGTGGTGCTGTTGAGTGTATACACATCCTTGCCAAGATAGTCCTTAAACTCGGAAGAGGCTGTCATATTGTCACTCAGCAGTTCAAACGAGCCTTTGAAAGAGTGTAGTTTCATGCTGCTGGCATCAAACTCGTCATCGCGCATGCCACTGTTGGTGCGACTGATGGCCACGTTCTGGAAGAATTCGCGTCCATTTTCGTCTGCCACAATGACTTTCACGGGGAAGTTGCGCGTACCAACGCCCACAGCCACCACCTTCACCTCGGTATTGACGGGCACATCGAAAATGGGGGCGCAGCCGTCGCCATCGAGTTCGGTATCAACATAGTATTGGTTTGCCTGGGTCAACAAGGTCTTGCCCATAAGCACCTCACGGGCCATATCCACATCGCCCAGATAAGCCAGCGCAGGCACGCCTGACCGGCCCAAACAGTAGTCTTCATACGACACCGACGGTATCTCGAAATAGTAGGCTTTGCCATCATCCTCGCAATTGAAGTTGAGATGCTCATGTATGCCACCAACGCTCTCATGGCCCTTGTATATCATGATTTTATGGCGCAGGCTCAGGCTGCTCACCATCTTGCCCGTAGCAGCATCGACAAAGGTCTTGATGATGATGTCTTTCTTGTCGGGAATCACCATGAAGCGCATGCCCTCCTTCCAGTCACACACGCTCACATAACGGAAATATTGGGTCAGAAGGTCTTGAGGTTTTTCTTCCTCCTCCACCACTGCAGCGGCCTGCACGGTTTTCGCGGCACCCTTTGTCTTAACAATATACTTATTGACGGGCTGCTGGGCATACATACCCACAGAAAGGAAAGCCACAACGATGACAAACAGAAGTTTTCTCATATTCCATTTCTTATATTTTCTGCTGCAAAGTTAAAAAAAAAGATTTGTAACTATGACAAAAAGGCACGACATTTAGCCTTTTCTTGAGATTTTTTATACTTTTGGCACACGCTTTGCTATAGTAATAGTGTGTCAGGTCGTGCATCCCGTCACAGCGGCAGATGCCGTAAGGCGCACAGACGAGACACAAAGTTTAACATAAACAAAGAAAACAACAATTAAAACAATACAGAATTATGGGAAAGATTATTGGAATTGACTTAGGTACAACCAACAGTTGCGTAGCCGTATTCGAAGGCAACGAGCCTGTTGTGATTGCAAACAGTGAAGGCAAGCGTACCACACCTTCAGTAGTAGGTTTCGTCGAGGGTGGCGAACGTAAGATTGGCGACCCCGCCAAGCGTCAGGCTATCACCAACCCGAAGAACACCGTTTATTCTATCAAGCGCT
>CAMHDT010000149.1 GCA_946183985.1 uncultured Prevotella sp. | reverse complement strand
CTATAGTTCATGGCTGTGGCCGAGATGGTCATGACCATCATCATTGCCAGAATCATCATCTTTTTCATAATCAAGTCCCCAATAATTAAAGTTAAACTTCTTGTCTTTTCTCGTTGCAAAGATCGGAACTTTTGGCGGGGCAGACAAGGGAATTTTCATATTATAGGAGAGGATTTTTCCTGTTCTTGAATAGGGAAATCCTAATGATACTGGGTGAGGCACACAGAAAATGCATCATTCCTTATTTTCCGCGTCGATAGCCTTGATTTTCTCCTTTACCAGTTGCATGTCGTCTTTCAGTTTCTGGATCTTGCGGTTCATCTCCTCAATGAGGCTGTTACCCTTCTTACTGCTGGCGGTAAGGAATCCAAGGTTGTTCTCATAGGTCTGGATTTCCTGCTTCAGCGTGTCGTACTGGTGCATGAGGCGTGAACGCTCGTTGCCCAGTGCGCCCTCGCCACGCTCGGCCACCTGTTTCAGGTTGTCCTTGAACTTGCTGAGGCGTTTCTTTGCCACCGAGATGTTAAGTTCCTTATAGAGTGTGTCAAGCACGGCATGGTACTCCTCATACAACTTGTCCTTTTCTTTGAAGGGCACATGACCTATGCTATTGTACTCTTCCACCAGTTTCTGCACGGTGTCCTGAAGATTGTCGCCGCCTGCTTCAGCAGCAGCCTTTAGCCGTTCAATCACATTGCGCTTCTTTTCTAGGTTCTGGCGTTCTTCACCGCGCTGGCCGGCACCTGCGGCATTGCGTGCTTCAAAGAACTTGTTGCAAGCAGCGAGGAACTCTTCCCATAGTTGGTCACCCAGTTTCTTGGGCACCATGCCAATGGTCTTCCATTCCTTTTGCAGGGCAATGAGTTTGTCGCTGGTAGAGCGCCAATCAGTGCTGTCTTGCAAGGCCTTGGCCTTCTCTATGAGCGCACGCTTCTTATCGGCATTTTCCTTGAAATTGTCTTTCAGCGTCTTGAAGTATTCTGCCTTGCGGGCGAAGAAATCATCGCAGGCTGCGCGGAAACGTTCGAAGATCTTTACATTCATCTTCTGCGGGGCGAAACCAATGGTCTTCCACTCCTGCTGAACAGCAATGATTTCCTGTGTGTGGCGCTCCCAGTCTGCACTGCCCTTGTTCTCTTCGGCGCAGATGGCTTCCACTTTCTCGCAGAGAGCCGTTTTCTTGGTCAGGTTCTCCTCCTCACGCGAGCGCAAGTCCTCAAAATGCTGCTGGTGGCGCTTGTTGATGACAGTTGATGCTGCCTTGAAGCGCTGCCATATCTCTTCACGCAGTTCCTTGCTCACAGGACCTATCTCGCGGTAGTCCTGATGCAGTTTCTGCAACTGGTGGAAAGCACTGATGACATCTTCCTCGTCAGAGAGTTTCTCGGCGGCCTCGCAGAGGCGTGTCTTGGCTTCCAGGTTCTTCTTGAAGTCAAGTTCGCGGGCTTCGCTGTTCAGTTTCAGCAAGTCGTAGAACTGTTCCACGTAGAGTTGGTAGTTGCGCCACAGTTCGTTGGCGTGCTCGGCTGGCACGGCTTTTATCTCGCGCCATTCCTGCTGCAGTGACTTGAAGTCTTGATAAGTTTTGCTGGCTTCCTCTGGCGAGGTAACCATGGCCTTTATCTTCTCAATGATGGCTTGCTTCTTCTTCAGATTGGCTTCTTTCTCGGCCTCCTGTTCGCGGAAGAGTTGCTGGCGACGCTCCTTGATGATGCCCATCTCGGCCTTGAAGGCTTCCTCTGCCTCGTCAGGCGTAATCTGATAGGCTTCGGGGTCTCCTCCTCCGTCAATATATTCCTTCAGTTTGGCCTCGCGCTCGGCGATGTGCAGTTTGTAGAAAGCGGTCTTCAGATAGTCCACCTCGTCTTTCTGGGGTGTTTCGTCGCCATGGGCTATTTCCTTTACGCGATCAAGCACCTCGTTTTTGGTGGCATACACCTTTCGCTCTTCCACTGCGGCCTGCTCGGCCGACTGGCTTTCTTCTTCAACTGGCGAAGCAACTGCTTCCAAATTCCCCGTTTCGAGGATGTTTTCTTGAGAGTCCATCATTTAACTTTTTTAGTTACTGAATCGGTTGGTATAAACAAAATGAGGGTTCAAAGGTAGCAAAAAAATGTAAAAGTTAATAGTGAAAAGTGAAAAATTTGCTGCCGCTATACAAAAATTAACGATTTTTATTTCGTTGCGGTAGCAAATTTTTCACTTTTCACTATTATCATTTAGCTTAAATGAGTCGTTTGTGGCGGAAGAACCACCATGCGGCGGCGGCTGTGCCGATGCTGATGGCCAGGGCGAGGACAAAGCCAAAGCGGCTTGCTTCCATGCCGTTGATGAGGTTCATGCCGAAGAGCGAGGCAATGAGTGTCGGGAACATCATGATGATGGTCACAGATGTCAGTGTACGCATCACCGTGTTCATGTTGTTGTTGATAATCGACGAATAGGTGTCCATGGTCGATTCCAAGATGTCTGAATAGATGCTGGTGGTCTCGCGGGCCTGTGTCATCTCGATGTTCACATCTTCAATAAGGTCGGCGTCAAGTTCGTCGATTTGCAGTTTGAATTTCAGTTTCGACAGCAGAGTCTCGTTGCCGCGGATGGATGTCTGGAAATAAGTAAGCGAGTCTTGCAGACGCGATAGTCCTATGAGGCTCTCATTGTTCACATCCTGATCCAGATTGCGCTTGGCTTTATCGATGAGCGAGTTGATCTGCTTCAGTCGTTTCAGGTACCATACGGCCGAGGAGTAAAAGAGACGGAATATCATGTCGACATGGTCGGTAAAGCCCACGCCGCGCTTCTGCTGATAACTCACGAAGTCTATCATCATGTTTGTCTCATAGTAACACACCGTGATAGTTACATCGCGCTTGTGGATGATGCCGAGAGGCACGGTGGTATAGGGTGTCCGTGAGCGTACTTCCTTTACATAGGGTATGCGCAGGATAATAAGCATCCATCCGTCGTCGTACTCATAGCGGGCACGTTCGTCGGTATCGCTGATGTCGCTGATGAAATAGTCGGGTATGCCGAACTTCTCTTCCAGTTCGTGCTGGTCATCTTCTGTTGGACATGTTACTTGTATCCAGCAGTTGGGCTGCCACTCTGTGAGTTGGTTCAGTCCTCCTTGGGTGTTCCAATAAGTCTTCATTGTTGCTAATCCGTTTTTAATTGACAATTGATCATTGACAATTGATAATTTGCGGCAAGAGGATTAGCAGTCTTGCTCGCTATCCCCTGGCCTAACGTTTGTTACTGTCCGCCGGGTAATCGTCCATAATTGTATTGTTTTTTGTTTGTAATTGTTGATTTCGGGTGCAAAGGTAAGAAAAAAAAGGTAAAAGTGAAAAGTGAAAAGTGAAAAATTTGCTGCCGCCCGTTGTTTTTTCTTTTTTTATTCTGGGCGGTAGC
>CAMHDT010000148.1 GCA_946183985.1 uncultured Prevotella sp. | reverse complement strand
TCAACTTGCTCTTGATGAGTTGGCGGCGCAGGGGCGAGATGCGGTCGATGAACATTTTACCGTCGAGATGGTCGAACTCGTGCTGCATGACGCGGGCCAGATAGCCCTCTACCCACTCGTCATGGGGCTGGAAGTCTTCGTCCATCCACTGCACACGGATGCGGACGGGGCGTGTCACCTTCTCGTGAATGGCGGGCAGCGACAAGCATCCTTCCTCGGAAGAGTTAGTCTTGCTGTCGTCATACTCCACGATATGGGCATTGATATATACGCGGCGGAAGTCTTTGTATTCGGGCATATCATCGGACAACGGATCAAGGTCGATGACAACCAGGCGGATGTCGCGGCCTATCTGAGGTGCTGCCAAGCCGATGCCTTCCGACTCGGCCAGTGTTTCCCACATATCGGCGATAAGGGTTTTCAGTTCGGGATAGTCAGATGTGATGTCTTGGGCTATCTTGCGAAGCACAGGCTGACCATATATATATATAGGTAGAATCATTTCTATTGAAATTTGAGAATCAGGATTTCTTTTCTCACCTCTTCGATTGCAGGTAGTCCTCAAGGATAATGGTGGCCGAAATCTCGTCGACAAGGGCCTTGTCCTGCCGGGCTTTCTTCTTCAGACCGCCTTCGAGCATGGCCTTATGGGCCAACACCGAGGTGAATCGCTCGTCGTAATACTCTATGGGGATGGAGGGGACGGCCTTGCGCCAGCGGTTGACAAACTGCTGCACACGCGCCAGGTTCTCGCTGGGCGCACCGTTGGGCTGGCGGGGCTCGCCAATGACGATGCGCTCCACCGCTTCACGCGCCGTGTAGGCCTTGAGCCAGTCGAACACTTCAGATGTAGAGACAGTCGCCAACCCTCCCGCTATAATCTGCAGAGGGTCGGTGACTGCCAATCCGGTACGTTTCTTACCGTAGTCAATCGAAAGGATGCGAGCCAAAACTGCCGGGTTATCGGGTATAGTACAGCAGCCAGGCGTCGGCGTTGGGATTGAACTCCGTGCCGCTGATGGCGTTTCGGCTCTGTGCAGCCTCGGCTTTCGTGTCATAGGTAGAAGCCACGACGCGATACATGCCACGCTCCTCGTTCTTCACAATCTGAGCATTGTAGCCAGCGTTCTTCAGACGCTGCTGCAAGCCTTCGGCATTGGCAATGACCGAGAACGAGCCCACCACGACGCTATAGTTCTTCAGGCCTGTACCGTTGACCACGGCCACACGCTCCTGGCGCACCGACACGTTGTCATAATTGTCTACTACCTGGGTCTGGTTGGCAGGAACGGTCTGCACGGGAGTAACCACGGGCACCTCGGTCACCTGCTGCACAGGTGCCTGCTGCTGTGCTGCCTGTGCCTGAGCCTTCTCGTATGCCTTCTTATAGGCACTCTCACTCGATTTGCAACCCGTGAACGACATGGCGAGGCAGAGGCCTGCGCACAAAACAATGTACTTCTTCATAATTCTATTAATAATAAATGCGGTTTAAAAATATTTTGCGCGAAGTTACAAATTATCGGCGAATTAAAGACAACTTTTGTGCATAAACTTTGTTAAATGACGCAAATATCGGCTTTTTAACAAAAAAACACACCCTTTTCACTCGTTATATCGAAAGAATTATGTAAATTTGCTGACTGAATTCATACAACATACACAAACAAACAAAACAAGAAAAACTATGAAAGGTTTAGGCTATGTAGGCGCATTTCTCGGCGGTGCACTCGCTGGTGCAGCCATCGGCATTCTCGTTGCTCCCGACAAAGGCAGCGTAACACGCGAGAAAATATCGAACACCGTGGACGAGTTCCTGAAGAAACACAACATCAAGTTGAACCGCAAGGATGTGGGCGACCTGATTGAAGATCTGGAAGACGCCTCGGAATAGGACACACCAAACGCGCATGTTAAATGCTGTCGAGTGACAAGAATATAGAAACCATCTCACAACTGGTGGAGATGGTGAAGCACAACATTGAGATTCGCACGGAATATGCGAAACTCGATGTGGTGGAAAAGGTGGTGCGCCTGTTCACGCTGGCAGCCCTGCTTATGTTCATGACCGTCATTGCGGCAATGGCAGTACTGTTCGTATCGGCTGGCGTGGCCCATTGGCTATCGCAATATACAGGTCTCACGACGGCGTTGTTTACCGTTGCCGGCGTCTATGTCCTACTGATGCTGGGCGTCTACCTGTTCCGCAAGTCATGGATTGAGCGTCCTTTGGTCAAGTATTTGTCACGACTACTGCTAAACTGAACTGCCATGGCAAGAAGAAGAAGGGTAAGACCCTACCGCTCGCTGGAAGACATACAGATGCGCAAAGAGCAACTGAGCGAGGTCATCGACCTGGAGAACCAGGAGATCAAGCGTCTTTGGGGACAGTTAACCTCCAAGGAGGAAGAGGAATTGTCGCGTAGCGAGCAAATTGTCAAATACCTGAAATATGGCATGATGGCCTACGACGGCGTCATGACCCTGCGCAAACTGAAGGGCCGCTACGGCAGCATCCTCAACATCTTCCGGCGATAAAAAAAGGAGTACCGCCGTACTCCCAACTTTGTTAACCTTAAATCTAATACTATGAAAAACACGGTACAAAGTTAATCACAATATTTCAATTCAAAAGAATTTTGCTTCGAAAACTTCCTTTTTGTAACTTTATTTAACCAAAAACGGTTATTTTCTGACCATCGTAGGCTAATTCCACCCCATCAGGAAGCATGTTCGACGCCTGGTCAAAGCATCCTATATCATGACACATATGAGTGAGAAGCGTGCGCCGGGCCCCTACCCTACGGGCAAAAGCCACAGCATCGTCCACCAGTTGATGCGAATGATGAGGCTTGTCGAAGCGCAAGGCATTGACCACCAGGATCTCCACACCCTGCAGCAAGGTTTCCTGTTCAGGCTCTATCGTCTTCATATCTGTGATATAGGCGAAGCGGCCAAAACGATAGCCAAGGATTGGCATCTGGCCGTGCATCACCCTGACAGGCAGCACAAGTATATCGCCAATAGCAAACAGTTCGCCAGCCTTTATCTCATGCAGTCCTATCTGCGGCACGCCGGGATAGCGGTGCTCGGCAAAACAATAGGGCAGCATCTGCAACATGCCCTTGCGAGCCTCGGCGTCGGCATATACATTCATGGCTCCAAACTGACAGTAGGGCCTTATATCGTCCATGCCTCCCACGTGGTCATAGTGCGAATGGGTGACCAGGATGCCGTCGATGCGGCGGAACGGCTGCGGCAGCATCTGCTCGCGGAAGTCGGGACCACAGTCGACCAGCACACGCGTCAATGCTGTTTCCACCAAAATGGAACAGCGCAGTCGGCGGTCACGCGGGTCTCTGCTCTGGCACACCTCACACTGGCAACCTATGACAGGCACGCCACACGAGGTGCCAGTGCCCAGAAAAGTAACAGTCATCTCCA
>CAMHDT010000147.1 GCA_946183985.1 uncultured Prevotella sp. | reverse complement strand
AACAGACTGTAGTCTGTGCTCAGCCTTATTCCTTCTTCATCCTGATACACGATGCCGTCACATTCCTCCTCGCCGGTGGGCTCATACACCACGCTCTTGATGGGGTCGCCACCGTCGGCCGTCTTCTTCAGCGTCACGGTCACGTTCATCTTCTTCTTCGTTTTCCCCTCGTCTGTGGCGGTCTGCAGATGGAGTTCCTTCAGTTTGATGGTGCGCAGGTCGTCGTAGTCCTTATACACCCTCATTCTGATGTCCAGGGCCGAGCACAGGTGGTCGAAGAGCAGGTACATATAGTTATTCACCGATTCGCCCGTCTTCAGGTTGAACTTGAAGTCGCCGGCAGTCAGACGGTTCGTCCTGATGTCGGTACCGTCGTCGTAGGCATCATTGTGATTCGTGTCGGTATAGTCGCCGTCGTAGTCGGCCGAGAAGCCTTCCTTGGCACCGATGATGACGCAGGCATCGGACGTGATGCTCTGCAGACCCTCGATGGTCAGCACGGCGCCTTCATCGAAGGTGGGGTTGCCGGTGATGGTCGCACCGTCGGCCGCATTGCGGGGGATGAAGCCATAGACATAATAACTGCCTTCCTTCACATCATCCTCCTTCACAGGGTTGGGCAGCACCAGTTTCCATTTGCTGACGGCAGGCGGCGCGGCAGGAACATATCTCAGTCGGGCGTGCAGCGGGTTGGGGCTGGTGGTCAGTCCCCCTTCTCCCGTGTGGGTGAAGAACACGTCGATGGCCATGTTGTTGAGGCTCTTATAGTTGGCATACAAACTGCCGCTATAGAGAACATCGTAGAGATAATACTGTGTAGGTATGGTGGGGGGAACCCAGGCGCGGGTGCCTCCCTCGTGGTAGCCTTCCTCCATGGTGCCTCTGGCCTCGGCCTCCGCCTCCATATAGCCGGGGGCTGAGGCCACAGCCTCCATCTGCAGCCTCTGCTGCCGCTGCTCAGTGTCGTCAGAGCAGCCCGCAAGGGCCAGAAGGGCTATGAGTCCCATCAGTCTTATTATCGTCTCTTTAATCTTCAATTCTTCTCTTTACCAGTTATATGGTTCGTAACTTCCCGTTCCGCCATCCTTCCATGAGGTGAAGGCCGCCTGCACCATGGTGATGTCCAGACCTTGGGTAGAAGGCGTCAACCTCAGGTTCAGCAGGTAACTCGTGTTGCCGTAGAACGTGTTGTTGATCTCTGCCTTGGCCTCCAGCGGCGTGTCATCGCTGTCAATCGAGTAGGTGATGGTGATTTGCATCTTGTTCTCGCCAGTGTAGGCGCGCGGTATGATAAGCAGACCCTTGCTCAGCAGGGAGTCGGGCTCCGTCTCGGCAGGGGGTATCAGGTTCGTGTTGATCTCAAACGGGCTCCTCTTCAGATAGTCAGCACCGATGTCCACGGTCATGTTGCCGCCGGTTTGCGCCCAGATGGGCTTGTCGGGGTAGTTGGCCGTCCTTGCCGAACTGCTCAGGTCCAGCAGTCCCTGCTGATAGAGCGGTGTGATTTTGATGCCCTTGACGACCACCTTGTTGCACCCCGGGTTGGCGATGACCCTGCAGGTGAACATCAGTTTTGTCATGCCGTGGTGGAAGTACCAGTCAATCACGCCGTCGCGGTTGTCCTGTGCCAGCAGGTTGCCGCTCATCTCGTGGGTGTAGTTGTCGTAGTGCTTGCCGTAGACCTCGTTCTTCGTATCGTCATCTTCCGCGTCGGCCGTGCCCTCATGCTTGCTCGTGCCCCACAGGGGGTCGTGCTGGGTGCCGTTCTGGTAGTCTTCATCATCCACCACCACCGGCAGCATGGGCATGCCGTTGGCGTCAGTCTGCAGGTTATAACTCACGTAGGGTGCGTAAGCCCGCAGGGTGAGCAGTTCGTCTTTGTTGATAGGCCAGTATTTCGTTGGCGTATAGGTCCACAGACCGCCGCTGTAGGTCACCCGCTGGTTCAGCATGAGGATGGTGGTGGCATAGTTGCTGATGGGGTTGCCCTGGACAAAGACATTGCTTTTCGTGTACCAGCAGTACACGCCGAAGCCTTTCTCCTGCAGCAGGGCCGTGGTCAGTTCGCCATCGCCCACCTCGGCGGCGCGGGTGGTCCTGGCCATTGCCCCCTTGGTGCTTTCCGCCAGATGGGCAGCGAAGCCCATGGCCACCGGCTGCGGTTCCTCCGGCACTGGGCCATCGCCGCTCTCGCCGCTGTCGCCAGAGCAGCCCAGCACAATAAGGGCTATAAGTCCTATAGGTCCCATAGGTCCCATGAGTCCCATCAGTCTTATTATGGTCTTTTCACGCTTCATTCTTCCACATCAATATAGTCTTTGCCGTCTATGATCAGTGGGTTGACATATTCTCCCCAGTCCACCACCTCGCCGGTAAAGTCGATGCGGTTGGCCCTGAGGCGTATCTTATATATATAGTGGTGGTTGGGCAGCCATGTGGTCAGAGGGTCGCCGGTGCCCACCACCTTCATCTCGTTCAGTCGCAGCGAGGCCACGTTGCTGTATGTATATTCCGTGTCGGCCACAGGCACCGTGCCCACATAGCGGTAGGTGGTGCTGTCGCTCTTGAAGGTCATGGTGTAGTCCACGTTCAGGCGGGCGCTGTTGTCGATGGTCTGCGGCAGCAGCAACTGCGCCTTGTAGGTCGTGAAGGCGTATTCTTGCGGGGTGCCCTGTCCGCTCCAGGCCAGCGTGGTGTTGCCGGCGGCATAGGCGGGCGTCAGCGTGCCGCTCTTGTAGATGTTCGTGATGCTCAGGCTGTTCAGACGGAAGTTCACGAGGTCGCGGCGTATCTCTTCGTCGGCCACGATGCGGAACTCCACTTTCGCCAGCGCGTGGTGGAACAGGAACTTCACCTTGTCGTAGATGCTCAGGTCGTGGAACGGCGTGCCCGGGTCGCCCTCGGTGTCGCGGCTCTGTGGCAGGTCTGCGATGAGGTCAGACACCAGCAGGTCCACCTGGTCGCCAATGTTATCCTTCACGGTGAAGGTGAAGGAGGGCAGTCCCTTGCCGCTGTTGGTGAGCAGCGGCGTGAGGCCTGTTGAGGCCGTGCTTGCCGGGTTCACCGGATGGGCTGGGTCGGCTTCCACAATCGCCGGGTCCGTATAGGGGTAGTAGGCCATGAACGACAGTTTGTCGCTCTCCTCGTTGGGCCAGTATTTCAGCGGGGCATAGGTGAAGGCCCCGATGTCGTTGCTATAGGTGCACTGCTGGTTCCACATGAAGTTGGGCGTGGTCTTGTTCTCTGCGGGCGTGTCGCTCCAGTCGTCCTCCCAGGTGCTGCCGTCGTGGTAGTAGGCATAGACGCCGATGCCCTCGCCGTCGGCGATGGCGCCTTTCACCTCGGCGCGGGTGTGTCCTTGCTCGCCTCGGGTTTGGCCTTGCTCGCCTCGGGTGCTGAACTGCTCGGTATAGGTGCCGAAGCCCACGGCCCTCCGCTCCTGCTCCTGCAGGTCGGGCCCTTCCGCGCTGCACGCCGCCAGAAGGCTTATAAGT
>CAMHDT010000146.1 GCA_946183985.1 uncultured Prevotella sp. | reverse complement strand
AGATTTACGAACATCTATGTTCGTCTACGATTATGTCATTTATGTCTGATTTATGTAGATTTATGTTCCTCCTCTCAAGTGGATTATTTTTGTCAGATTTTTGAAGATTTTTGTCCATCCGCGTTTATCTTATTTATGTTAGATTTACGAACATTTATGTTCGTCTACGCTTATGTCATTTATGTCTGATTTATGTAGATTTATGTTCATATTCTCTTTTTTCGTTTATGTCCTTGTTTTTCATTTATGAAAAATTTATGTAGATTTATGTTCCCTTATTCTGCATATATTTGCATGATACTGCAAGAATATTCACATTTTGCATGGTTTGACGACATAGAAAAATTTTGGAGGGAAGAAAGTTTTCTCCGCCGTCTGTTAATTTACCCCCCTCCGATTTGTTAAATCTCGTTAAATAACAGGCAAAATCACGCTAATCTCATCCTTTTTGTGATAAAAAGTACTACATTTGTAGATTAAAATAAGACGCGAACTGACTAAAATTACATATATATTAACGTTCGCGTACTAATATTGATAAAAAGATTTAAGACTGATGACCGAAATAAAACATAACGTTAACAATTGGGTGCGGGGCTGCGCACTGCTACTGACGATGCTCTTGATTGCCAGCACAGGTGCCTTTGCCCAGCAGCAGATGTTACCGGTATACGACAAGGCGGGCGGCATGGGATGCGTCGTGGTTGTCGACAGCATCCGTCTGAGCAAAGGGGTGGCGAGCCCTGCAAGCCCCACCGACACCGTTGTGGGCCTGACCTTCATGCTGAGCCTTGCCGAGAACGCACTCCCCAAGACAGATATCGTAACCCTGACGCCGCGCCTCTTCTCAGAGACCGACTCCGTAGACCTGCCCGCCGTGCGCCTCTACGGCCGCTGGGCCCACATGGCCCTGCTGCGCGGCAGCGAGAGCACCACAGACGCCTCACAGCGTCTGCTCCTACCCGCCTCCGAGGCCGGCATCCCCCTGCCCTACTCCAAGCATGTGGCCTACCAGCCATGGATGAACGAGGCCCAACTGAAACTCATTGCCACCAGGTCTGACGGCTGCGGCAATGCGTATCAGCACAACGCCCTCACCATTGGCGAGACCCACACCGTGCTCAACCAGCGCGAGGTGTTCAGGCGGACGAAGGCGCCCGTGAGCCATCTGCAGGGCCGCGCCTACATCAACTTCGCCGTCAACAAGACCGACATACGGCCCGACCTGGGCAACAACCGCCGCGAACTGGCACGCCTCCACGGCGTCCTCGACAGTCTGCAGCAGAGAGAGAACACCAGCATACAGCGCATCCTCCTCAAAGGCTACTCCTCGCCCGAAGGCTCCTACAAGCACAACAGCGAACTGTCGCAGGGCCGTGTGGAAAGCCTGCGCCAGTATCTGGTGGACCACTACGGCCTGGCAGCCGCCATCATCAGCACCGACAGCGAGCCGGAGGACTGGGCAGGGCTGCGCGACTATGTGGCGAAGTCGGACCTGGCCGACCGCCAGCAAATCCTTGCCATCATCGACAGCAACGACGACCCCGACAAGAAACTGTCACTCATAGCCAGCCGCCATGCCGATGCCTACAGGCAACTGAACACCGTGGTGTTCCCCCTGCTCCGTCATACCGACTATAGCATCGACTACAGCATCACCGACGGACGAGACACTGTCTATACCGAGACGGCCGTCGACACCATCTACGTGAAGAGCGCCACCATCTACGACGAGGCACCCGTGCCCGCCGTGGACTATGCTCCCGCCACCTTCCGACCCTGGCTGGCCGTGAAGACCAACCTGCTCTACGACGTCCTCGTGGCGCCTAACATCGAGGTGGAGATGCCGCTGCGACGCGACGCCCGCTGGAGTCTCATGGCCGAATATACCAACCCGTGGTGGCGCTGGGACAAACTGGACGAGGCCTACGAGATACAGGAGGGCGGTGTTGAACTGCGCCACTGGTTCTCACCGCGCTGCGGCGGCAGCCGTCCCTTCCTCTCAGGCCATTTCGTGGGCGTCTACGCTGCCGTGGCCAAGTTCGACATGGAGCATAACAAGACGGGCGACCAGGGCGAGGTGTTCAGCGCAGGCCTCACCTACGGCCACTCGTGGCCCCTCGCCCGCCACTGGAACCTGGAGGCCAGCGTCTCTGCCGGCATCGTGGCCGGCGAACGCCGCCACTACAACGCCGAGTTCGAGAGCACCCACCTCATCTACAAGTACACGAAGAACATGTTCTACGCCGGCCCCACGAAACTGAAACTCTCGCTGGTTTATCTTTTAGGAAAGAAAGGAGGCAAGAGATGATGAGACTACTGAGACCAATGAGACCCATAGGACCTATAGGACTTATCATAGCCCTCCTGCTGCTCCTCGCCTCCTGCGACCGCGAGCCGCTGGAACTCTACTACACCGGCAAGGCAGAGGTGGTGGTAGACGTCGACTGGGAGAGCCGCTTCGGCGAGCGCCCCACGGGCATGACCATCGTCCTGGCCAAGGAGAGCGACAGCATCATCTTCACCGACATAACCAACGATGTGGACCGCTACACCATGATGCTCGAGCCAGGCACCTACAAGATGCTTATCTTCAACGAATATTACAACGGATTCGGCTCCATGGCCTTTGGCGAGCGCAAGAGTTTCTCCGATATCTTTGCCTACGCACAGAACCTGCAGCGCACCACCGACTTCTGGGATGTGAACCACACCTATATGAAAGAGCCGGAGGCCATTGGCTGCGTGGTAGACACCTTCACCGTGCTGCCGGAGATGGCCGACGGCGAGCCGCGCTTTGTGTACTACAAGGACAAGGTGCCCACGGAGTTTGAGGGTCTGTGGCTCCATGAGACTGTAGAGCCGATGACCACAGAGATGTATATCCGCGTAAGGGTGCTCGGCATCAAATATATGAGCAGTGTCATCGGCAGCATCTCGGGCATGGCCGACGGATTCCTCCTCACCCAGGCTTGGCGCCGACCGCAGTCGGGCGAGCACCTGCTGGAAGGATGGAACATAGCCAATATCACCTATGTGAATAATGACACGCTGAAGAGCGTGGGATATATCAACACCACCATACGCACCTTCGGTCTGCCCCGCGGCCGCGAACTTGACGTGCAGCGCGACTCCACCAGCAACGTGCTGTCGCTCTGCTTCACCCTCATCGACGGCACGCAGCATGTGTTCCGCTACCCTGTGGGCAAGATGATCAAATATAGGAACATTGATGTGGACACCAGCCTCGGCCAGCAGGGCGGCTACTTCGCCAAGACCGACGTGACGCTGGAACTCGACCTTATTGTCGACGCTCCGTTCTATGAGGAAGAGGAGGTGCCCAACCTGCCCTATGCCCAGCCCACAGGCACCGGTGCCTTCGATGCCGAGGTGGAACCCTGGGGCGACGATGAAAACATCGATGTGCCGATGTAGTGATTTGAGAATTAAGAATTGAGATATGAAAGATAAGAAAACATACGCAAAAGAGCCTGTTG
>CAMHDT010000145.1 GCA_946183985.1 uncultured Prevotella sp. | reverse complement strand
AGACGGCAGTCGGCGAGGTTCTTCTTCGCTATATCCAGTTGCGACTTCGCTAGTGCCACCTTGCTTTGAATCTCCACCCACTGTATTTCTGGTAGCGATCCGGCGTCGTGCAGCATCTTGAAACGTGCCAGTGCATCGTTGGCCTGCGCCATCTGCGCCTCAGCGCCGCTAAGTAGGTTACGCGCCTGCGTGTCATCCATCTCGGCCATCACCTGACCTTTACTTACTGCCTGGCCCTCATTTACCAGCATGCGTTTTACCACACCCATGCTAGTAAAACTTACGGCGGTGGCTTCACGCTCTTCGACAATGCCCACATACGTTTGTCCGTTGGTACTCGTGGAAGTCTGTGCCAACTCTGTTTTAACTCTAATAGGAGCCTTTGTTTCTTGTTCCTTTTTACCAATACAACTGCATATCAGCATCACGGCCAGCAGCATCATGTTTTTGTTCATATATAACTATGTTTTATTTTTTTGCAAAGGTGGTACGAGGTGAAGCATACAATGACGCCCCGTTCGCAAACTTTTTACGGACGGGGCGTAAATACAGGTAACTATTTGATGATGATCTTGCGTCTGTCCATGATGTAAAGGCCTCGTTGTGGTTTTTCCACTTTGCGGCCCTGCAGGTCGTAGATGTCACTATTCACTATTCGTTCTTCTTGCGTCCCTTCGGTAGCAAGCGACCAGGGGTCGAGCGCACTATTCATAAGCGTAGCGCCAATGCCGGAAGTGATTTCTTCAGCGGTCTGCTCGGAAAATTGCCATGAGAGTACCTCTGCCTGGGCATTGCTCTCGGGGAGCATGAAGTAGAGGTAGCCCGTTACGCCAGTAGGCACGGCGGCCAGATCTACGGCCACAGTTTGTTCGTCATCGGCATTGAAGTCGACGATGGCAATGGGCGTGGCGGTCTGTTTCTCGCGCTTCACCTCAAGGCGACCACTGCCTTTTACGCGGACGATGAGACTGCGGGCGGTCTTCTTGTCGGCACTGAAGTTCACACCGCGCACCATCCACCAGTTGGCTTCCCTGATGGCGGCCATGTCGGCGCTCTGCTCATCGAAAGGATTCACGTTTTTCAACTGTTCCACGCCTTGCATGCCAGTCTGGTCGGCGGTCATCTTGCCGAAGGTGACATTCTTGGTGAGTTTGTTGACGGTTACCGAGATGGGGGCTACCTGCAAACTGCGATAGCCGCCAGTTATGCTTTTCTGGTTCTCCAACCACTGTGTATGGTAGAACACATAGTATTTGGTGCCGAACTTCTGCACATGGGTGTGGTTGTTGCCATAGGGATAGCCCAGCGTGCCCGGGTTGGGGAAGAACTCGTTCTTATACGACCATTTGTCGGCCAGGGGGTCGCCGGTCACCATATACACCATGCTGGCAGCGGAAGGTGCGGCAACGCCGGTGGTATAGTCAGTCCAGTTTGATGCTATGCTCCATCGGGTACAGTAACTGTAGACCCAGCGACCGCCATAGTAGTTCAGTTCGTTGGCCTCAAAATGGCAGGGGGCGGAAATGGTCTTGATGTCGCCATCGAGGCTGATCATGTCGCTGCCCAGTTTGACGACGCGCGCATTGCCTGGCTGCAGGTCGGTGCCCGTCACATCGCCGCCGCCGAAGGTGAGGTAGGCTTCGGTGCCATTGTCGTTGATGGCTACGCCGGGGTCGATGATATTGGAGATGGTGCCCAGCCCGGGTGTGCTACCGTCGATGAGCGCATGTCCGAGGGGATCGGTCCACGGACCTGTGGGCGAGGTGGCGGTAAGCACGCCAATGCCTGCAGCGGTGTTGGTGAAGTAGAGGTAGAAGTGGGTCTTACCATCGGCCTCCTCACGGCTGACGATGCTGGGTGCCCATGAGGTGGAAATCCATGGTGCGATGGCTTTTACATCAATGATGCCATGGTTGGTCCAGTTCACCATGTCGTCGGTAGACATGCAGGCGAGTTGGGTGATGTGGCCATAGGTGTTCTTCTGCAGACCGTTGTGATAGTCAAACTCCTGCTGGTCGTTGGTGGCGTAGACATAGAGCCGGCCATTATATTCTATTGATGTGGGGTCAGCCATATACTGACTGCTCCATAGAGGGTTGCCGTTCTCGGCCTGTTTGGCAGAGGCGGTGGGCTGGTTGGCGGTGGTCTCGTCGCTGACGGTCTTTTCAAAGATGAAGGTGTAGAAGGTGCCAGGCAACAGTGTCACCTTGGGATTGGCCGTGCCGTTACTGCTGCTCTCGGTAATATCGGCATGCTGGGCATTGGCCACATCGTTGGTGGCCACCTGCGTGATACGCTTTGGCACCCATGGCAGTTTCACGGTGAGAGTATAGGTGGCGCTGGTGGCTTTGTTGAGCATCATGACGACGATGGAGTCGCCGTTGTCGCTCATATAGGTTGAGCCGCCCAGCAGGTTGCTGTAGGCATCATAGAACGATGAGCCGATGCGTGTCTTGCCGGTGGCGTTCTTGGCATAGTGGCTGAATACATAGGCGCGCTTCCATAACTGGTTAGGGCTGCCGCCATGGTTGGAGGCAAAGAAATGGGTAATCATGGAGTAGTAGACATAGGCGCTATAGCCTGCCTTCATGGTGTTCTCCAAACTTTCAATCATCTTGTATTCGGGTTTGAACTCACCTTGGTAGTTGGGGGCGTTCTGGCCGTTATAGTCCAGCAGGAACTCTGTCTCCCACATGTGTTTACCAGTCTTGTCGGTCACGCTCTTTACAAACGACCAGTCGTTGGTGCCATAGAGGTGGTTTCCCCAGATGTCGATATTGTCCACGGCATCCTGAATGTTGGCCAAGGTGTTGTTGTAGACATGCTGTTGCCAGCCGAAGCACTCGGGGCCCATGACCTTGCACTTGGGATCGAGTTTGGCCTTGAGGGCCTTGCACATGGCAGCCATCTCCTTGGGCGAGTAAATGCAACTCTCGTAACTGGCGTGCTCCACGCCGTTGTCGGTAGTCGTAGGCGTATAGTCGCTCTCGTTCTGAATAGAGATGATGTCGATGGGACAGCCTTTCTGCTCCATAGTCTGACGGTAGCGTTCCAAGAAGTCGGCAAACTCATCGTAGCACTCGGGGTTGATGGCTCCACCGTTGCTGCCCTCGCCGCCCCAAGAGTACTCTACTAGCGGCCATACCCAAGTGCCGAATTCGTTATAATACCCGGTAGTGTTATGGGTCTTGTACTTCTTTGGCGGTGTCCATGGTGTGGCAAAGACTTGCATATTGGGGTTCACCTGGCGTGCCCATCTTACGGGATTGCCATATCCTCCCCATTCGTTTTCGTTAGGGCTGATGCGCAGGCGCATAATGTTGAGGCCTATCTGGCCTTCGCCCGTGCCCCATAGCATGTTCACTTTCTCCTGTGTGTAGACGTCACGCCAGTCGGGTGTCATAGCGGTTCCTCCGAAACCGTCAATATGTTGATACTTAGTGGTGGCATTCACCGTGATGGATGCCGTGCGCTGTGCCACTGCGTGGCTAATGAATAGTGAGCAGTGAAGAGTAAAGAATGAAAAAAACAGCAGAAATCGTTTCATAATGCTTTATGCCTATTTAACATGGAAGTAATCGAAGTCGGCCTTGCCGCCTATTTGCTTGGTGGCATAATGGAAGAGGGCAAAGCGGTAGCC
>CAMHDT010000144.1 GCA_946183985.1 uncultured Prevotella sp. | reverse complement strand
AGTTCTCTCAGTTTTCAATTCTCAGTTCTCTCAGTTTTTATTAAAAATTTTCTTTCCCTTACTTATTACTAATCCCTTTGTTCCCGGCATGACTCTCTGACCTTGCAAATTGTACCACTGATGGTAAAAGGGCTGATCAGCCTGTGTCATGACCACCGATGTGACTTGCTCGGCAGCCTTGCGCAGTTGAGCATGAACATAGTAGTAGGCGGGCTTAGGCTGACAGTTGGAATCGAACAGCAAGGGCTTGTTCTGTCGCCATGAGTGGTTGTCGGAGATGCCCCAGACCATGAGTGTAGGACAGTTGTCGTTGCGCAGGAACACTCGTGTGATGGCTGCAAACTCCTTTGCCTGCGCCTCCAGTGCATCCGGAGCCGATGGATTGGCAAGTGCAATGTCGAGTTCAGTGATGATGCAGTTCAATCCCAAGGGAGCATAGCGCTGGATATTATTCTCGAGCCTGAGCGTGTCGAGTTGACCCGTGGTGAAATGGCATTGCAGTCCGCATCCGTCAATGGGAAGATTGGATGTCTGCAACCGCTTCACCAGATTGAAGTAAGCCTCAGCCTTTGTGCTGCCCATGAACTCCACGCCATAGTCGTTGATATAGAGTTTTGCCGACGGGTCAGCCTGATGAGCCCATACGAAGGCTGAGTCAATAAACTCCTCGCCAATGTATGTTGTCCAGATAGACGGGCGCAACTTATAGGTGCCAGGATTAGTACGCACCACGCTCTGGTCATCGTCGAGCACCTCGTTGACCACATCCCACTCACGTATCTTTCCTTTGTATTTTCCCACCACATTATATATATGGTTCTTCAGAATGTCGAGCAATTCGCGGCGCGTGAAGTTATTATTGTTCTTACGGCCATCGCTGCTGACCCACGACGGCACCTGCGAGTGCCAGGCCAGCGTGTGTCCCCTCACCTTCTGATGATTACGGTCGGCCACCCACATGATGGCATCCGAACCGCCATAAGTAAAGTAGTTCTGTGAGGGCTCAGTAGCATCGAACTTCATTTCGTTCTCACCCACTACGATGTTGAACTCACGCCCCACAGCCGCCGTCTCCGGCGTGTTGTCGCTGCTCAGGTCATAGCGATAACTGGCTGCTGCCACGCCAATGCTCTTTCCCAGTTTGTTGGCATAAGTGCGAAGCGTCGTATTGTCAGTCTTGTCGATAATAATATCCTCGTCGGGATAGTTCTTTTCATCATCAACAGTGGTATCATCATCATCTTCCTTGTAGTTGGGATTATCATCGAGCGAAATAACCCTTGCCACCACGGTAAAGGTGCCATCATCGGCCACGCGCTGCTCAGTGGTAAAAGTATATCTCTGAGGATAGCGCATGTCGAACTCAAAAGCCTTGGTGGGCTGCTTTGAACAAGTCAGCAATACGATTTCATCATTAATGCCCAGCACGGCATCGTCGGCCAGTGTCAGTGCCAGCCGTGGTGCTGCATCAGAGGTCTGGAAGTCCTGTGTAATATTGCTCTTGGCTATCGTTCCTGCTATTTTCACCATGCTATGCTCATCGGCCGAGTGGGCATAGATGCGAATGACCGACTTAGGATGCAGCGTCAGCGTTACATTCTTTGTGGCGGCATAGTTGGCAAAGGTCAGCGTGTCATAGCCACCAGCAGCCGGCTGCAGTGTGCCATACATATCCGTGTTTGCTGCAATGCTGCCATGGCCGCCCAGACATGCACCTTTCATCACCGTCACAGATCCCGTTGCACCCGTCGCACCACTCTTCTTCCCTGTCTCTGCTGCCTTGGCATCGTTGCAAACAAGCAATGTGCCGCCATTGACGATGATTCCGCTGTTGATATCGTTCTCATTGCCCGTCATGGTATAGGTGCCCTTACCCTCTTTAATGAGTCCCACCTTGTTGCCACTAAACTTAGGATATATTTTTCCTGCAAGCAGTGCATCGGTGTTCAGTCCGCCTACCACATAGTAAGAGTTGGCACTGCTCGACTTGTAATAGCCCACAATCTCGGCCCCTTTTTCCATCTGCAGTTCGCCAATCTTAAAGCCGCGTGTGCCCGACTCAGCAGCCAGTGTCGAACCACTGTGCATGACCAGCGGCTTGTTGGCAAACACGATGTTGGGCCGCGACTGTTCCTCGTTGTCGGGCGAGAAGGTGCTGCTCTGCAGCAGCAAGCCATAGAAACCGCAGGAACCAGCCACCTCTTTATAAGGATAGAGATGCACGGCACCCGTCATCTTGGTCCAGTCAGGATAGGTTGAGCCTTTGCTCTTCTGTGTACCTATATAGCAGCGCTCGCCGCCAGCATAGATGTTCAGCGTGCCCTGACCTGCCAATGCTCCTGTCCATTCTGAGTAGCGTGATGTGCGCACGCTGGCTGTCACGCCTGCAGGAATATAGAGTGCCAGGTCGATGTTCTTATAGTTGCTCGAAGTGTTGTTCACGCAATAGTCGAATAACTTGCCGTCGGCAGCCTCTGTATAGTCGTCGTACTCGCCCACCAGTTGAATATTGTCAAGATAATACTCCGAATCCTCATGATGAATGCCGAGGCGCAACGCTGTGGAAGTATTATTGTCCGAAGCAGCCTTCAGGGCATAGTTTCTGGTTTGCCAAACGTTTTTGTCACCCTGATAGGGATAGCCCTCGTCACGATACAGTTCGTCAGAGCCGAGAAACACGGCAAACTGCTTATAGTCGGCTGTCTCGCCATTGCTGCGATACAGTTGGAAGCGCACAGTGGTGTATCTGTCTGTTATGCCTTTGCCTACAAGTCCGCCAGGCACGGTGAACTCAGGATGGCTGTTCCAGTTTTTCACCACCACGTGCAGCACCTTGTTGTTGGCATTGGTAGGATCAGCGACTACGGTGGCCGTCGATGCCTCACCACCGCCAAATCTGTTCCACATGGTCCACTTGGTACCCACTTCGTAGTTCTCAAAGTCGCACACCATGAGCGGTGCAGCACCTGCACCTGCCGAAATGATGGTGGTCAACAGTAAAGAAAACAGTTTTCTCATATTTTCTTCTTTTATTATTATTTTCTATCTTAGGACTTATAGGTCTTATAGGACCCATAGGTCTCATAGGTCCTATAAATTCTATAACCCATCTTTCACAAAATGCCAAATGACAATGCCGGCAGTTACCGATACGTTCATGGAGTGCTTGGTGCCATACTGCGGTATCTCCAAGCAGCCGTCACTCATGTTGATGACCTCCTGGTGCACACCTTTCACCTCATTGCCCATCACAATGGCATAGACCGTGTTTTCATTAGGGTGAAAGTCATTGAGCATGGTGGAGCCTTCCGCCTGCTCAACACTCAGCACCGTCACCCCCCTACCCTTCAGTTCTTCTATGGCCTCCACAGCCGTAGGAAAATATTTCCACGCCACGCTGTCTTCGGCACCAAGGGCTGTCTTATGAATCTCAGGATGGGGCGGCCGCCCGGTGATGCCACACAGATAGACTGCCTCCAGCAGGAAAGCATCGGCCGTGCGCAATACACTGCCCACATTGTGCATCGACCGCACATCGTCTAATACTACTATCAGCGGCACTTTCCGTGCTTCACGAAATTCTTCAACCGACAGCCGCTGCATCTCTATAGTACGCAGTTTTCTTATCATTCGCATATTTTTTGCAAAATTACAAATAAGTTACTGAACAGCAAAATAAAATGCGCTATAAAAAATTTTGGCCAAAATT
>CAMHDT010000143.1 GCA_946183985.1 uncultured Prevotella sp. | reverse complement strand
CCGAAGTCGAGACCGATGTTCAACATGCCCGTAGACTCCCACTTCAGGTCGGGGTTAGCATTCTTGGTGGCACCATAGGTGCGATAGACCTTACCGTCATAGGTGAAGGTTCCCGTTGAGCCGTAGGTAGGATAAGAGGTATAGGCGTCGAAGCCCATGGCATTACCCGAAATACCATAGCCGGCGCGGAGTTTCAAGGTAGAGAAGAGGTTCTGATTCTTCATGAAGTTCTCCTCAGTAATGTTCCATGCAGCCGACACAGAGGGGAAGGTACCCCAGCGGTGATTCTTGCCGAATACGGAAGAACCGTCGCGACGGACGGTAGCCTGCAGCATGTAGCGGCTGTCGAACGAGTAGTTGACACGACCGTAGAACGAGATGTTGCGTATTTTCTCAAGATAGCCGCTCTGTACAGAGTTCTGCACACCGAGGATGGTCTGAGCGTACGACATGTTGTACCATTTGAGGTCGTCGTTGTAGTATCCTTCTACGCTCAGTCCGAAGCCGTCGTTGTTGCGCTTCTCTTCCCAAGAGTAACCAGCCATGAGGTCGAACTTGTGCTTGTCGGCCAGTGTGAAGCCGTAGTTCAGATAGGTCTCGAAGGTCTGCTCGCGTCCGAAGTAGGTGTTGCGGGTGGCCTGACCATTCTTGTTGCCGATGCCCTCAATCTGAGAGTTGCGTGTGTCATAAGCACTGTAGGTGCTCTGATAGTTGCTCCACGAGTAGTTCACGTTCCAGAAGAAGCCCTTCCAGAGTTCGAGTGTGGTCTTGCCGATGAACTGGTTGCGCTTCCAGATGGTTTCTGAAGTGTCTTCGTTCATCAGGGCCAGCGGGTTGTAGTTCTTCGAGCCGGCTCCCACAGTCCATGTGCCGTCGGCATTCTTGACGGCGTTGGTGGGCGAATAGTAGTTCATGGCGTCGAGCACCGAGGCACCCTCAGTGTTGGAGGGCACTCCGAAGTGCTTGCCATACATGGTGTTCAAACCCATTGAAATGGTGAGGTGGTCTTTCAGCACCTTGGTAGATACGAGCGAACGCACATTGAAGCGGTCCATGCCGGTCATCTTGATGACACCCTCGCGCTTGATGATGTTGCCGCTGATCATGTAGTTGGTGGTGCTGTTGCCGCCACTGATGTTCAAGTTGTGGCTGTGGCTGATGCCAGTGCGGAGCACTTCGTCCTGCCAGTCAACATCGGCACCGCCGTCTTTCAGGGCCACACCATTGTTCTGTGCATACTGGCGCAACTCGCTGGCCGTGGCCATGTCGTAGGTCTTGAGGATGTTGTCGAAAGCCACATAGCCGTTGTAAGACACGTTGGTTCTCTCTTCGCCACCCTTCTTGGTGGTGATGATGATCACACCGTTGGCAGCCTTCGAACCGTAGATGGCGGTAGCGGTAGCGTCGCGCAGCACATCGATGCTCTCGATGTCGTCGGGAGAAACGATAGAGATGTCGACACCGGGAATACCGTCAACCACATAGTAAGGCGACATAGCACCCGAACGCAGCGTAGAAGCACCGCGCAGCGTGATGGTGGGCGAGCCGTTAGGGTCGGCAGTAGAAGAGACGACCAGTCCGGGAACCTTGCCCTGCAGCATCTGACCTGGGTCGGTGAACACGCCCTTGTTCAGGTCTTCGGCCTTCACGGTGGTGATGGATGAGGTCACATCCTTACGGCGCATGGTGCCATAACCAATGACCACCACCTCGTTGAGCAACTGGTTGTCTTCCTGCAGGATGACAGCCATGCCGTTTCTGGCGGCTACGGTCTGGTCGGTGTAGCCAATGTAGGAGAATTCCAACTGGGCGCCCTGCTTCACCTGTATGGTGAACTGGCCGTCGAAATTGGTAGAAACACCGTTGGTGGTGCCTGCTTCCTTCACGCTCACGCCAATAAGGGCCTCGCCCTTACTGTCTTTCACAGTGCCGGTGATGCGCTGCTGTGCCCATGCCACTGTGGTGACAGTGAGGAGCAAAGCCAGCATCAGCACGCGGCTGAATGTTTTTTGTACGTTTTGCATAAAATAGTTTTTTAGGGTTAATAATATTGTTTATTGAAAAAAGTTTTTCTGGGACTAATGGGACTCATGGGTCCTATGGGTCCTATAGGACTCACTGGAATAGTTCTCTGTCACCACTGGCACGGGCATTGTCAGCAGGGCATTATAATCGGCCTCGATGAAGCCTTCGCCTTTGCAGGGGCGCTTGTCGATGAACAATTGATGATTGACAGTGGATGATGGATTTTGAAGGTTGATGCGGACATTATTGAAATAAATATCCTTGACCTTGCCGGGCACATCGCCGCCAATAAAGCAGGCGTTGGGACTGATGGCGGTGATGTTGTTGAACCAGATGTCGCTCACATTGCCGCAGCGACCTTCTGTCTCTCCCTTGGGGAAGCGCCAGTTCTGGTCCTTGTGGTTGCCGCTGGCACGCGGGTAGGAGGTCACGTAGATGGGCTCTGCCTTGCCCCACCACACATCGCTCCACAGGCGGAGGTCCATGTGGATGTTGGAGAACACCACGTTGGTCACGGTGCCCTCGTCGCGATTCTGTATGCCGAGGCCGCGGTTGGAGCCGGTGATAATGCAGTTGTCGAATAGCACGTTGTAGATGGAGTCCATGTTTTCCGAGCCAATCTTGATGGCACACGAGCGCGAGGACATGGTGCAGTTGGTGACCACGATGTCGTGGCAGGAGCCGTACTGCTCAAACTCGCGGCGGTTCTTCAGGCAGATGCAGTCGTCGCCGCTGGTGATGTGACAGTTGGCAATGCGCACGTTTTTCGAGTGGTCCAGGTCGATGCCGTCGCCATTGCGTATCTTCAGGTTGTTCAGGAGGTTGATGCCATCGATGACGGCGCCGTCGCAGCCAATGAGGTGGACTGTCCAGTAGGCACCCTCGCGGATGGTGACATCGCGGATGACGAGGTTGTTGCAATTGGTCAGCGTCAGCACATGTGGACGGGGGTCGAATGTCTGGTCAGCCAAGGGTTTCAACTCGTAACTGTCGTGCAGTTCGGCACCCATGAACTTGATGCCGTTGCCATGGATGGTGCCGCGGCCGGTGATGCTCAGGTTGTGGGCACCGTTGGCCCAGAGCCACATCATGCCCTCGCCACGGTTCTCACCGAAGGCGCTCAGGTGGTAGATATGTTCGTCGGGGTTGGCCAGCAGCGTGGCGGTGGCCTCCAGATGGAGTTCCACGTTGGCCTTCAACTGCACGGGGCCGCACAGAAAGGTGTGATTGCGGGGCAGCAGCACACGGCCTCCGCCCTCTTCGCTACAGCGGTCGATGGCCTGCTGCAGGGCCACAGCATCGTCAGTCAGGCCGTCGCCCTTGGCACCATAATCCAGCACATTATACGTAGTTTGGGCCTGCAAACACATAGTCATCCACAATAGGCACCAAAGCAGCGTGGCATATTTTTTCATAATATAGTTTTCTATAGTTAGCAAAAACGCCGCAAAGATACGATATTATTTTGTAAAATAAAAAATATTTTTCAACTTTTTTATCTTTATTATAAAATAGGTATAGAGAGACAGCAAAAACACGTTGGCGGAAGGGCAAAAACAGTAAACAATCTTGACAAAAGCCTCGCTGAGATTTGACATTCTGAACATAACGTGAGTTCGAGATAAGAATGACCTGCTCATTCTATCAGCGATGACTTCCTTTCAATTCATACCTGAATATAATTTTGGCCAAAATTCAGAAAATTTTGGCCAAAATTGAAGAAATAATGGCCAAAATTTTTTTCA
>CAMHDT010000142.1 GCA_946183985.1 uncultured Prevotella sp. | reverse complement strand
CCTCATAGACGACCAAGCGCAACAAATCAGGGTATTTCTTGGCAGTGAAGAGGCCTGTAAGACTGATGCATTCGTCGGAGAAGACACCTGTCTGCTTATCTACTTCTCTTGCCTCGAATACGGTATATTTCATATTGTCCTTAGCTCTGGTAACAAAGTACGCTTTTTGCCGTTGGAAAAGACGGAACAGTCGGTCAAAGTCGATATAGCCTTTGTCCATCAGGTAGTAAGCCCCTGCTTCTACAGGCAAGCTGTCCATAGCCTGGGTATCATGCACATTGCCAGGAGTAAGCATAATGAAGTTTGGGATGTTGTTCTTTACATCAATCAAGGTGTGCATCTTGAAAGCACCCTTGTCATGATGGAACTTCGCCCAAGGACAGAGTTGCAAACACAGATTGATAGTACTGCTGTCGAAAGCATACACCATAGTGTCTATACCCAACCGATAATATTCATCTTTATACAGGACTTTAGCCCTTTCAACAAGTACCATTGCATAGTCCTGATAGATGCGCCAGTCCTTCTTCTCGTTCATGTCGGCAAGAGTGGACTTTGGCATAATCTTCAGGCCAGCATGATACAACTTGGAGTTGAAGGCAGTCAACTGAGCCTCTATGCTACGAAGACTAGCACTGCTGGTAAACTGTGCGTAACTCATTACAAGGAACTGGTCACGGCAAGTGAATCGCCTTGCATGAAAATCCCCTCTATATCTGTCAATACATTTCCTGAGCTCGTAGTCAGGGATGAGAGACATCAGTTGCGAGAATACAGTATTTCCGACATTCATATCCTGTGCTATCTTATATATGAGACAGTACAAAGATACAAAATCAAATCGGAAAATTTTAGAATCGCTGTATCTCATTGATAATTAAATATTTAATTAATGGTCTGGAAAATTTAACCGGACACTAGTGAACTAATATATTAATTCAAATGAAAAAGATCTTAACTTTACTCATCGTTGCCTTAATGGGCGTTGGTGCTACGGCTTTGGCCGAATCCAAGCAGACGCTGACCATTAACGGTGAAACGGTATCGAAGGTGGTTGCGCGAATAACCTTCGATGGTGACAATGTGGTGCTTACCTTTAGCGATGCCACCACGCAGACGGCCGACATGGGTTCGGTGGTCCTGACTTTCAGCATTGATGCTTCAACTGCAATCTACAGCATGAAGAGTGTTGTGGAAGACAATCTCGACATTGACGGCCTTGAGCCCGACACACAGGTTGTGATCTACAATGCTGAGGGCAAGAAGATGCTGACTGCACGTGCAGACCATGCTCGTGCCATTCTTCAGGCGCATTCGCTCCCAGGCGGTGTCTATATGCTGAAGGCCGGTAATCAAGTTGTTAAATTCGTAAAACGCTAAAAACAGACGATGATGAAAAAAGGATTTTTCTCGATGATTGCCCTGTTTTCTGCGTTGGGCATTCATGCACAGGATGTGGTGAACCATACTGTTGCACGCGATCTTAATGTCAATCAGGCCAAAGTGTCATTAACTTCTGGCAATACCAACTACTATAACACCGCCGATGTGTCGACCATTGAACTTGACCAGACCACAGGTAAGATGACTGTCAAGGTGGGTGATGCTTCTGATATCTATAACAACACAGTCTCGGCTTTGGCTTTTCTGAAGAAGTTGACCAATACCATTCCCGTACAGATTACAGAAGCAAAGGGCTGGCTTGAGTCGGCCTATGTGAAGTTTGACTTCTTTGAGGGTGCTACTGCTTATCATGTGTATGTAAAAGGTGGACAGTATACCGACTTTACTAAGATTGACGACCAGTTGGTGCGCAACTATGGCACGTATGGCCGTGCCGATGTGGTGGGCCTGAAGGCAGGCGACTATGAATTGAAAGTGGTGCCTGTCGTCGATGATGTTGAGGTCGCTGCGGCTTCTGCCACGGCCAACAATCTGACGGTCAAGAACTATTCGCGTCAGGGCTTTGCCTTTATGGGAGGCTATGAGCCCGGCGCATACAAGAGTGACGGTACGCTGAAAGCAGGTTCCAAGGTTATCTATGTAACAAAGAATACTGCGAAAACTATTAAGACCACCGTCGTGACCGATTCCAAGGGTGGTACCACGGAGTGCGTAGGCCTGCAAGCCATTATCACCGGATACGAGAAGGGCTATGATACCACGCCTATTGCTTTCCGCTTTATCGGACTGGTGACCAAGGATGATCTTGATGCCGTGGGCAGCAAGGAAGAAGGTATTCAGGTAAAGGGTCGCAAGGCCGACTCAGAACTGAACCTTACTTTCGAGGGTATTGGCGACGATGCCACCATCAAGGGCTTTGGCTTCCTGGTTCGCAACTCCAAGAGCGTAGAGTTCCGCAATATCGGTATCATGCGCTGTCTGGACGATGGTCTCAGTCTTGATACCGACAACTCTAACATCTGGATTCATCATACCGATGTGTTCTACGGCCCACATGGAAGTGGTGACCATGCCAAGGGCGACGGTGCTACCGATGTGAAATCAGACTCGAAATATGTTACCGTGTCCTACAACCGCTATTGGGATACTGGCAAGACCAATATGTTCGGTATGAAGAGCGAGAGCGGACCAAACTATATTTCCTATGACCATAACTGGTTTGACCATTCCGACTCGCGCCATCCGCGTGTGCGTACCATGACTGTTCATGTTTGGAACAACTACTTCGACAATGTTGCCAAGTATGGCATAGGTGCCACCACAGGCTCCAGCGTCTTCGTAGAGAGCAACTACTTCCTGAAGACTAAGAAACCTATACTCTCCAGCGTACAGGGTACCGATGCACTTGGCAGCGGCACATTCTCTGGCGAGCAGCCTGGATATATCAAGGCCTATGGCAACCATTTTGACCGTACTATTGCACATTTCAGTTACTACACACAGCAGGCTCCTGCCAGTACAGGTATTGATGCCTATGAAACGGCATCACGTAACGATCAGGTTCCTGCCGACTATCAACTCACAGCATATAGCGGTGAGGCTGGAAGCGTGTCGGGCGGAGCATTTGCCTATAATAACTTCGACACCAATGCCTCGCTGATGTATGACTATACGCCCGATGCTGCTGCTGATGTGCCTGAAATAGTTAAAGGCTATTATGGTGCCGGTCGTATGAACCACGGCGACTTCAGTTACACCTTCAATGACAACGTTGGTCTTGACGACGACGACTCGGCCTATGATGCTACGCTAGGAAATCTGCTTGACAACTATAAGTCTACGCTTGTGGGCTTCTTTGGCGAGGAGAACGAGCAGCCTGGTGGTGGCGACGAGCCAGGTTCTGGCGGTGACGACCCACAGCCACAGGAAGGTGCCATTTTCTGTTCCTTCGATGGAAGCCCCTCTAACAGCATGTTTACTGCAGCCAGTAACTATGGCGATGGTAAGATTACCTATGAGGGCACCTATTATAAAAAAGGTCAGAAGATGGATTCTAAAGGCTCCATCACCTTTACCCCTCAGAAGAATTACAACATGATTATTGTGCTGGCAACGGTGAAGAATGGTCGTGATGTGAACATCAATAACGCGAAAACAACGGTCGGCGGCACAGAAAATACTGAAGGCGCATATTATGAGATGCAGCCCATTGCCGTTTCTGCAGGTACGCAGTATGTGATAACCAGGGGCTCTACCGAGAGTATCGTCATGATTATCAAACTGGTGCCTGTTGAAGAATAGGCGCTCGCATGAATGATAGAGGGTGTGTCAAAATAGACACACCCTCGTTTTTATCGCAAAGCCCCGACTTTC
>CAMHDT010000141.1 GCA_946183985.1 uncultured Prevotella sp. | reverse complement strand
CTCGTTCTTTCGTCAACTTGCAGATATTGACGATGACCCTCATGGCTTTCTCCATCGACTGCACGGGCACGAACTCATAGGGTCCGTGGAAGTTGAGACCGCCGGCAAAGAGGTTGGGGCAGGGCAGACCCTTGAACGACAGTTGTGCACCGTCGGTGCCGCCGCGGATGGGCTTCACCCTTGGTTCTACGCCGCAGTCACGCATGGCCTCCATGGCCAGGTCGATGATATGCATGTGTGGTGCCACCATCTCCTTCATGTTGTAATACTGGTCGTTCACCTCTACCGATACCGTTCCCTCGCCATGCCTCTGGTTCATCGCCTCGGCCACCTCCTGCACAAAGCGCTTGCGGGCCTCAAAGCGGTCGCGGTCATGGTCGCGGATGATATACGACAGGGTGGCCCGCTCGGTATGCGCCTCCATGGCGGTGAGATGATAGAACCCCTCATAGCCCTCGGTCGTCTCAGGCCGCTCGTCGGCAGGAAACATCGCCGCCAGTTCCGTGGCCAGCACGCCGGCGTTCTTCATCTTGCCCTTGGCATAGCCAGGATGAACGCTCACGCCGTTGATATGGAACTTGGCCGATGCGGCATTGAAGTTCTCATACTCCAGTTCGCCCACCTCGCCGCCGTCCATGGTATAGGCCCAGTCGCAGCCGAACCGCTTCACATCGAAGTGGTGGGCGCCAAGGCCTATCTCCTCGTCAGGATTGAAGGCCACGCGTATCTTGCCATGCCTGATCTCTGGATGAGCCTTCAGGTAGACCATGGCCTGCACTATCTCGGCAATGCCGGCCTTGTCGTCGGCGCCCAGCAGCGTGTGGCCGTCGGTCACGATCAGGTCTTCGCCCTTGTGGGTCAGCAGTTCCGGAAACCTCTCCGGCGACAGCACGATGCCCTCGTCGAGCACGATGTCTGTGCCGTCGTAGTCCTTCACCATGCGCGGCCTGATGTTAGCCCCTGAGCAGTCTGGACTTGTGTCGTAGTGAGCAATGAACCCGATGGTAGGAACAGTCCCTGCGCCACACCTGTCTCCCTCCTCAACACTGGCCTCCAGCGTGGCATAGATATAGCCTTTTTCATCCAGCGTCACCTCGCTCAGCCCTTCCCGCCTCAGTTCGTCGGCCAGGTAGCGGGCAAACACCAGTTGCTTAGGGGTGCTTGGCACGGTGGCGGCATCTTCGGCCGACTGCGTGTCAAACTGCGTATAGTTAAGGAACCTGTTCGTAATATCCATCATGCATCCAGTTTTTTGATTGTCGTTTGGCTAGCCGTCATCTCCGCTTCAATGAAAAAAGGCAACCTTGTTGCGGTTGCCTTTCCCTTGTAGGAACATTGGGACTCGAACCCAAGACCTCTTCAATGTGACTGAAGCGCTCTAAACCAACTGAGCTATGCTCCTATGCTTGTGAACCCGAAGGGATTCAAACCCTTGACCTTCAGAACCGGAATCTGACGCTCTATTCAGCTAAGCTACGGGTCCGCTCCTGTACCCCTCCGTTTCGTTTGCGGGTGCAAAATTATAGAAAAAAAATGAATGCACCAAATTTTTCCGCAGATATTTTTCCTTATGTCTCGAATTATTTTACTACCTTTGCACATATTATTCATAACAGATTCAATCAAATAGCCATCTGGCAGATGCCGTCTTGGGTTACTATTTATTTTAGTCAATAAAAAGATTAGAAAGAAATGAAGTATTTAGTTTCCATCCTTTTTTTGATGCTGGCTATGGGGGCTCAGGGACAACAGAAGGAGATTTCCCATATTGAGACCACGAAGAACTGGTATTACATCTATGATGTAGACGGGAAAAAGATAAAGACGCTATCTCGTAACGGATATGGCGACATCAAGGGGTGGGGGAGTGATTTCTTCGTTACCAGGCGCGGCGCATTCTATCTGATATGTGATGCTGAGGGCAAAACGCTGAAGACGCTTGGAGCACAGTCTGTGGGCGAGGTGATCTCTGTCGCAAGCAGTACATTCACCAGTCAACATGGCGTATGGATATACACTTGGGACAAGACAGGAAAACGAATCGCAACTAGAGGGGCACAAAGGTAATTGGATAAAATTCCTTATGTGCGGTAAAAATAATTGTAAAATTTTCAATTATCAATTAAAATAAGTACCTTTGAACCTTGTTCTTAGGTACTTTCGTTCGGAAGAAAAACAAAAAAATACCTTTTTGTTTTGTTCTTCTCTCACTTATTCGTACCTTTGCACCCGATTTAAAACAAACATATATTGTAGATATGGAAATTAAGATTACTTTTCCCGACGGATCTGTTCGCTCGTATGAGCAGGGCGTGACGGGACTTCAGATTGCCGAGAGCATTTCGCCGGCTCTGGCACGCAGCGTAGTGGCTTGCGGTGTGAATGGCGAAACGGTGGAGTTGAACCGTCCTATCAATGAGGACGCGAAGATTGAACTCTATAAGTTCGAGGACGAGCAGGGTAAGCACACCTTTTGGCACACCTCTGCACACCTGCTGGCTGAAGCACTCCAGGAGTTGTATCCTGGCATTCAGTTCGGCTTCGGTCCTGCTGTAGAGAGCGGATTCTTCTATGATGTGCTGCTGCCTAATGGCGAGAGCATCAAGGAGAGCGATTTCCCTACCATTGAGAACAAGATGCGTGAACTGGCCTCTAAGAAGGAGCCTGTGGTTCGCAAGGAAGTGGCTAAGGCCGACGCTCTGAAAGAGTTTGCTGCCGATGGCCAGACCTATAAGTGCGAGCACATCGAGCAGGACCTCGAGGACGGTACCATCACCACCTATACTCAGGGTAACTTTACCGACCTCTGCCGCGGTCCGCACCTTGTGGATACCGGTGAGATCAAGGCCATCAAGCTCACCTCTGTCGCTGGTGCCTTCTGGCGTGGCGACGCTACCCGTGAGCAGATGCAGCGTCTCTATGGCATCTCGTTCCCCAAGAAGAAGATGCTCGACGAGTATCTCGTGATGTTGGAAGAGGCTAAGAAGCGCGACCACCGTAAGATTGGTAAGGAGATGGAACTCTTCATGTTCTCCGACAAGGTTGGTAAGGGCCTGCCCATCTGGCTGCCCAAGGGCACCGATATGCGTCTGCGCCTGCAGGACCACCTGCGCAAGGTACAGAAACGCTACGGCTATCAGGAGGTTATCACCCCGCATATCGGCTCAAAGAACCTCTATGTCACCTCTGGTCACTGGGATCACTACGGCAAGGACTCATTCCAGCCTATCCACACCCCCGAGGAAGACGAAGAGTACATGCTGAAGCCCATGAACTGTCCTCACCACTGTGAGATCTTCGCTTGGAAGCCCCGTTCATATAAAGACCTGCCCCTGCGTATAGCAGAGTTCGGTACCGTCTATCGCTATGAGCAGAGCGGTGAGTTGCACGGACTGACTCGTGTGCGTTCGTTCACTCAGGACGATGCCCACCTGTTCTGCCGTCCTGACCAGGTCAAGCAGGAGTTCCTCAACGTGATGGACATCATCAATGTTGTGCTCTCTGCCTTCGGTTTCAACTTCGAGGCACAGATCTCTCTGCGCGATCCTAACAACCACGAGAAGTACGTAGGTAGCGACGAAGACTGGGCACTGGCCGAGAAAGCCATCCAGGAGGCTTGCGCCGAGAAAGGACTGCCCGCCAAGGTGGAATATGGCGAGGCTGCCTTCTATGGTCCTAAACTCGACTTCATGATCAAGGACGCTATCGGTCGTCGCTGGCAGTTGGGCACCATCCAGGTGGACTACAATCTGCCCAAGCGCTTCCAGTTGGAATATACCGACGAGGACAACCAGAAGAAGACCCCTGTGA
>CAMHDT010000140.1 GCA_946183985.1 uncultured Prevotella sp. | reverse complement strand
TTCTTGCGGTAGTCGAGGTGACAGGACTCGAACCTGCGACAGCCTGGTCCCAAACCAGGAACGCTACCAACTGCGCTACACCTCGGTTTTGCGGGTGCAAAGGTACGAAGAATAAGTGAAAAGTGAATAGGGAATAGTGAAAAATTTGCTTCCGCAGTTAAGAAATTAACATCCTTTCAACATTTTCCCACCGTCTATTCGGTAAGGCGGCAGCAAATTATTCACTATTCACTTTTACCTATTACTTTATGATGCCTTGCTCAACGAAGATCTTCTTCAGAGCCACCACCGAACGGTCTACCTGCTCATGGGTATGAGTGGCCATGAGAGCATAGCGCACCAGCGTGTCCTGCGGCGCACATGCAGGCGGAATGACGGGGTTGATGAACACACCGGCGTTGAATGCCAAGGCGGTTACGAGGAAGGTCTTCTCAACATCGCGCACATAAAGAGGAATAATGGGGCTCTCGGTATCGCCAATCTCAAATCCCTCCTCGCGGAAACGCTTCAGGGCGTAGTGTGTCACATCCCACAGTTTCTCAATGCGCTCGGGCTCCTGCTGAATAATGTGCAGAGCCTCCATGGCTGCAGCAGTAGCGGCAGGCGTGTTCGAGGCCGAGAAGATATAGGTGCGGCATGAGTGGCGCAGATAGTTGATCGTGTCGAAATCGCTGGCAATGAATCCACCGATAGAAGCCAACGACTTTGAGAAGGTGCCCATGATAAGGTCTACATCCTTTGTCAGACCGAAATGGTCGCACACGCCACGGCCCTGACGACCGAAGACACCAATGCCGTGAGCCTCGTCGACCATGACCGAGCAGTTGTACTTCTTCTTCAGTTCAACGATTTCGGGCAGTTTGGCCAGGTCGCCTTCCATGGAGAACACACCGTCCACCACAATCAACTTAATGGCATCCTTGGGCAGTTTCTGAAGCACACGCTCCAAATCCTCCATGTCGTTGTGCTTGTAGTGCAACTGCTTGGCGAAAGCCAGACGGCGGCCGTCGACGATGGAAGCATGGTCGCGGTCGTCGCAAATCACATAGTCGTCCTTGTTGAGCAAGGCTGGTATCACACCCTGGTTGACACTAAAGCCGGTGGAGAAGCACAGACAATCGTCCTTACCAATATACTCGGAGATTTCCTTCTCCAACTGTACGTGCAAATCGAGCGTACCGTTGAGAAAACGGCTACCGGCACATCCTGAGCCATACTTATCGAGAGCAGCCTTTGCCTTATCTATGATGCGCTGATCGCCTGTAAGTCCCGTATAGGCATTAGAGCCGAACATCAGCACTTTATGGCCTCCCATCTCTACTTCCGTGCCCTGTTTTCCCTCAATAGCGCGGAAATAGGGATATACTCCTTTAGCCATGAATTCCTGCGGAATCCGATACGCTTTGTATCTTTCTTGTAGTTGTCCCATAGTTTTTTTATAGGTTTCACTCTTAAACAGGCTGCAAAGTTACACAAAAATCTGTAAAACGGGCATATTTTTCTCAATAATTTGTTCATATTTCGTTTTTTATTTCATTTCCATACGGATTTCAATACAAAATTCGTACATTTGCACCTATGGAAAGCAAGAAAAAGAAGATTGTGTTCATTGTGAACCCGATATCGGGCACAAAATCGAAAGAAGGACTTCAGCCACTCATTGAAAAGACCCTCAACGCCGGCCGATGGGACTGGAACATCGTAAAAACAGAATATGCCGGCCATGCCGCCACCATTGCAAGCCAATGCGTGACCGATGGTGTTGACATCTGCGTGGCCGTGGGGGGCGACGGCACCGTAAACGAGGTGGCACGCTCCTTGGTCCACAGCCAGACGGCCCTGGGCATCATTCCCTGCGGTTCCGGCAACGGACTGGCACGCCACATGTGCCTGCCCATGAGCATGAAAGGGGCGCTGAAGATGATCAACCAGGGGCAGACGGGCATGTTCGACTATGGCACCATCAACGAAAGGCCGTTCTTCTGCACCTGCGGCATGGGCTACGATGCTTTCGTATCGCTGAAGTTTGCCGAGGCAGGCAAGCGCGGACTGGCCACCTATGTGGAGAAATCGGTGACGGAATTCTTCAGATACCAGCCCGACACCTACACCGTGGAAGACGAGAACGGCCAGCATTGCCACAAGGCATTCCTCATAGCCTGCGCCAATGCTGCGCAATATGGCAACAATGCCTATATCGCACCGAAGGCATCAATGAGAGACGGCCTCATGGAGGTCGTCATCATGGAACCATTCAGCCTCATCGGGGCCTCGGCCATCGCCATCGACATGTTTGCGAAGACCCTTTCCAACAACTCGCACATCAAACGCTTCCAGGCCAGGAAGATACACATTCACCGCGAGCATCCCGGGGCTGTACACTTCGACGGCGACCCCATACTCATGGAAAACGACATCGACATTGCCATCGTGCCAAACGGACTGAAGGCCGTGGTCAACCCCATGGCCATTGAGGACAGCGCCGCCCCCAACAAAGTGGTCGACAGCATCAGTCGCATCGTAGACAAAATCATATAATAATATAAAATTGGATTATATAATAGATAAAGGTACGCGTGAATGACTGACAACCTGCAAGAACTATTTCCCATTGTCGATGAAGACGGCCACACGCTGGGAAGCATCACACGAGGCGAAGCCCACAACGGCTCTCGCGTGCTGCACCCCGTAGTGCATCTGCATCTGTTCAACTCCAATGGCGACATCTATCTGCAAAAGCGCCCTCTATGGAAAGACATACAGCCCGGCCGGTGGGACACGGCCTGCGGAGGCCACATGGCCTATGGCGAGACACCGGAAGAGGCTCTGGCTCGCGAAGTATCAGAAGAGTTGGGCATCAGCCACTTCTCTCCCACCCCCTTGGGACATTATGTCTTCGACAGCCAGCGAGAGCGCGAACTGGTCTTTGTCAACAGCACGGTCTATGACGGCCCTGTATCTCCCAGCAAAGAAGAACTCGACGGAGGTCGGTTCTGGACTCGTCAGGAGGTAAGCGAAGCCATTGGCAAAGGCCTGCTGACACCAAACTTTGAGCAGGAATACCTGCGTTTCTTCGGCCAATAAAACCATGCAGCAAGCCATCGTCGTCATCATCATCGCCCTGTCGGCTGTCTTTGTGCTGTGGCGCCTCTATCGGCTCTACACATCGGCAACGGACCCATGCGCGGGATGCGACGGTTGCGCGCTGAAAGAAACAAGACGGAAGAAAGTGAAGAATAACTGTTGCTCCGACAAGAAACGAGCAAGAAATTGCTGAAAGGATGTTAAAAACAACATAGCGGAAGCATTTTTTTTGCTTTTCAGTCGTCACTTTTTCTTTTTTTTGCTACCTTTGCAGCCGATTTCAAGGAAGGTTCAATCTTAATTGACCATCCTCTCGCTCGGCAAAATGAGAGCACGCTCTCTTTTGTTCTCGCTTACTCGGAAGGTTGGCAGAGTGATCGATCGCGCTGGACTCGAAATCCGGTATACCCTTTTCGGGTATCGGGGGTTTGAATCCCTCACCTTCCGCCAAAGGAGCCTCACTCTCCGCTGATTAATGAAAAGGGAACCCAACGGATTCCCTTTTTTCGTGCCTGAAAATCAACTACTTGCATTTTTAACCCATTGAAACTCTGCTATATAGAGGGAGGAACGTCCCAAAAATGACATCAGCAGTCATCGGACATCTTCTGCTATCATAAGCACGAAATGTATTACCAGACGTATTACCGCCCCCTACTTCAAGTTATACCCAAAATGAAACATCAGTAATACAAAAACAGTGGCAAAAATCAGCCGTTTTCGAGATTTTTTTTGAAA
>CAMHDT010000139.1 GCA_946183985.1 uncultured Prevotella sp. | reverse complement strand
GCACAGCCGTCGCCATCGAGGTCGCCCAGCATGACGCTGGAACTGTTGCCGGCAATGATATTGGGCCCCGACTTGACGCGCCACAGCATCGTACCGTCCAGCTTATAGGCATCCCATATGACTATATGGCGTGCACGGGTATCTGTGTTGGCAGCACCCTCGCTGGATGCCGTTATGTTGCCTTCGCTGTCATATACCGTCAGCAGACGTTTCACTACAATCTCCATCTGGCCGTCGCCGTCGAGGTCACCCACTGAGCAGTCGTTGGCCTGATATTTGATAGCATCAGGATAGTCAGAACAGTCGTCGGTGGACTGCAAAGGTATCTCAATATAGGGTACCTTGGCCGTGGCCTGTTCCTTCGTCATGACATACTCGCAGAGATAGTCGTCGCAGTTCATGGCAGAGCCCTTCTTGGACGGGTCGGCATAGGTCAGGCGATAATAGAGGTCGCCAGTCACAGTGGACAGGGGCGAATGCTGGTAGTTGGTGCCCTTGATGCCCTTGTTGCCTGCTTTGAAGACATCGTTCAAGCACGACCATGTGCCGTTTTCACCCATCTTGCGCCATAGGTTGAATGCCGTGTCTTCTGTGTCGCCAGGCAGCATGCGCCAGGTGAGCAGCACCTTGTTATTGGCAGATGTATAGTCGCCAAGGTTGATAGCACCTGAACTGGGCGCTACTGCAATAGACCCCCACAGGGCGCGGTCTTGCATGTTGGCTGTCTGGGCCATTCCTGTTGTCCATGCTCCAAGAAGGCATAGTGTAACGGTTAGTCGTTGGATTGTTTTCATGATGTAGTTTGTGTTTAATTATCTCTGGTGCAAAAGTATAAAAGAAGAGGTGGCTGTAGTGGTATATAAGTACGAATGCTGGTAAATCCGTGCGGAATTGCCGGCATTCGTGCCTATGTTTTATTGCTTAATGGCAGCACCAATGGCCTTTGCCATCTGACTGCATCCCTTCTCGGTGGGATGGATGCCGTCGGACTGCATCTGCTGACCGTCGGCGTTGTTGAACAGCGTGTGGAGGTCTACGACTTCAAGACCTTCGCTCTGTGCCACCTTGTTGATGATAGGTATGATCTGGGTGGTGATGACCGAGTCGCTGATGTTCCATGATGGCTTGTAGGCCGGCACGGGGGTGCACAGCAGGATGCGGGGCGTTGCGCTGCGCTGCATCTTTTTCGTGGGTTTGCCTTTTTTGTTGAGCACGGGCACCATGGGCTTCAGTTGGTCAATCATGGCACGGAGGTCTTGCTCAAACTCATCGCCATGCTGCCAGTTCTCAGGCTTGGAGTCGTTGGTGCCCAGTTTGATGACGACAATATCGGCCTTGTAGGACTGTGCGTCGCGCCATGCCTGCTCTTTCCAATAAGGCTGGTCGCCCTTCTTCAGAAGCGTGCGCCCGCTCACACCGTAGTTCTTGACCTGATAATCGCTGCCCAGCAGTTTCTGCAGTTGGGCGGGATAGCCTTTCACATCGTTCATGTCGATGCCGTGGCCGTCGGTAATGCTGTTGCCGATGCAAGCCACGCGCACGGCATCGCGCTTGGGGGCTTTGTGGCTGTTGAGCCAGGTGGTCAGGTCGTTGAGCATCTGATTGTGGAAGGGCCATGAGGAGCGGAATCCGAAACCGTGTCCGCCCGACGGGTAGACATAGAGCGAGCAGTCGTTGCCCTGTCGGCGCATGGCTGAATAGTAGGCAATGCCGTTGGTCACCGGGGGGACGGCACCGTCGTCGTTGGCTGTGAGGATGATGGCGGGGGGCGTGAGATGGCGTCGCACGGCATTCTGGTTGGAGAATTCCTTCACAAGACGCTCGTTTTGCAGCCCCTCGGAACCAAGGAAGTTCACACACGAACCCTTGTGGGTTTCGCGCTGGTTCATCGAAATGACGGGATAGAACAGGATGGAGAAGTTGGGACGGCAGTCGTATTCGCTATGTGTGGATACCGTTGAAGCCAGATGACCGCCGGCTGAGAAGCCCATGATGCCGACATCATCGGGGTTGATGTGCCAGGCCTCGGCCGAGTCTCTCACCGTGCGTATGGCCTGCTGGGCATCGCTCATGGGTATGGAGCGGTCGCCGTGGGGCATGCGGTAGGTGAGCACAAAGAAGGCAATGCCCTGATGGTTGAAGTAGGGTGCCCAGTCGTGACCCTCGTTCTGCATGGACAGATGCTGGTAGCCGCCGCCCGGACAGTCTACAACGGCCCGCCCCGTAGGGTTCTCAGGCAGGTAAGCCACCATATTGGCTTCGCCGTTGGGGGTGATGTTTACTTTGAATTGCTTGGCTGTCTGTGCCTGTAGCGTCAGTGCCGTCAACGCCAGACAAAAGGTGATGAGTCTCTTCATTTCTTGTGCTTGTTTTAGTATACTGCTTGCAAAATTAAAAAGAATTTTCAAATTATTATTGCAATAACTTATATTTTTACTTTTTTTATAGTAGTTAGCGGGGCGCAGTTCGCGATAATTTCGTATCTTTGCAGTGTTTTTAGCAAACAACCTAACTATAAAGCAATATGAAGAATATCAGTCTTGACATTACAAAGGCCTCCTGCTTCTTGGCAGAAGGCGCAGTGGCTGCTTTCGAACCTAAGGTGAAGGCAGCACAGGAAGCCCTTGAGAACGGCACATGCCCTGGTAACGATTTCCTGGGATGGCTACATCTGCCATCGTCTGTTACCCCTGCTTTCCTTGATGAGATTCAGGCTTGCGCCGACACGCTCCGCCAGAATTGCGAGGTGGTGGTCGTTGCCGGCATCGGCGGTTCCTATCTGGGTGCCCGTGCCGTGATAGAAGCCTTGGGCAACACGTTCGGCTGGCTCATCCAGGACGGCAAGAACCCCACGATTCTTTTCGCAGGCAACAACATTGGCGAGGACTACCTGTTTGAGATGACAGAATACTTGAAAGGCAAGAAGTTTGGCGTGATTAATATCTCGAAGTCGGGTACCACCACCGAGACGGCCCTGACCTTCCGCCTGCTGAAGAAGCAGTGTGAGGCTCAGCGCGGCAAGGAGGAGGCTAAGAAGGTGATTGTGGCTGTGACCGATGCCAAGCGCGGTGCTGCACGTACCTGTGCCGACAAGGAAGGCTATAAGAGTTTCGTTATTCCCGACAATGTGGGCGGACGCTTCTCTGTGCTCACACCTGTAGGCCTGCTGCCCATTGCCTGTGCCGGCTTCGACATCAAGGCTCTGGTCCAGGGTGCTCAGGACATGGAGAAAGCCTGTGGAAAGGATGTGCCCTTTGCCGAGAACCTGGCAGCCCAGTATGCTGCCGTGCGCAATGGTCTCTATCAGAGCGGCAAGAAGATTGAGATCATGGTCAACTATCAGCCAAAACTGCACTTCGTGTCAGAGTGGTGGAAACAACTCTACGGCGAGAGCGAGGGTAAGGACAAAAAGGGTATCTTCCCCGCCAGCGTTGACTTCACTACAGACCTGCACTCCATGGGACAGTGGATTCAGGATGGCGAGCGCACGATCTTCGAGACGGTCATCAGCATTGAGGAACCAGAGAAGAAACTGCTGTTCCCCAACGATGAGGAGAACCTTGACGGTCTGAACTTCCTTGCCGGCAAGCGTGTTGACGAGGTGAACAAGATGGCCGAACTGGGCACACGCCTGGCTCATGTTGACGGCGGCGTTCCCAACATCCGTATCTCTGTGCCCAAACTCAATGAATACTATATTGGCCAGTTGATTTATTTCTTCGAGATCGGCTGTGGCATCAGCGGCAATGTGCTGGGTGTGAATCCGTTCAACCAGCCTGGTGTGGAAGCATACAAGAAGAATATGTTTGCCCTGCTCGACAAACCTGGCTACGAGGCTGACTCAAAGGC
>CAMHDT010000138.1 GCA_946183985.1 uncultured Prevotella sp. | reverse complement strand
GAATTAAGCCAGTAATCTACTATACTTCGATTAGGCAGCGAGAGCATACTCGTTGTTGCCAATTAATTTTCCTGCAGAAGAGATTATGGAGCCTCCCGCAGACCCGCTCCGCGTGCTTACGTACCATTTCATCTCGCCGTCAAATCCAGTCAACCCCATTGGTGCCGACACCATGAATCCGCAGAGCGAAACGCTGGTATTGCGGTGCAAAGGTAAGAAATAATCATGAAGACAGCAAATATTTGCCCCGAAAAAAATATTTTTCTGCTCGGCTTTACCGCTTTTTCTCAAAAAGAATCTTCATTTTTCATTTTTCTTCGTACCTTTGCAAACTCGCAAGCATATTGAAAGACATGGCAGAGACTATCAAGTTCCTGAATCTGAAAGGCATCACTCACATGTATGCCGATGAAATAAGAGAGGCCGTACTCAGCGTTACTGACTCCGGATGGTATCTCCAAGGCCAGGCCAACCAGCAGTTTGAAGCCCACTATGCACAGTATATCGGCACTGGGCATTGCATAGGCGTGGCCAACGGACTGGACGCCCTCACCCTTATCTATCGGGCCTATATCGAGATGGGAGTGATGAAGCCTGGTGACGAGGTCATCGTGCCTGCCAACACCTATATCGCCTCAATCCTGGCACTGACGGAAAACGGTCTGAAACCTGTGCTTGTAGAGCCTGACATAGAGACACTGGAGATGGACGACAGCCTCATAGAGCAGCATATCACAGAGCGCACGCGCTCCATTATGATAGTCCACCTCTACGGGCGGTGTGCCTATACGGAAAAGATCGGTCTGCTTTGCAAGAAGCACGGTCTCAAGTTGGTGGAAGACAACGCCCAGGCTCATGGATGTCAATACATCGAAGGCGTGCGAACAGGAAGCATTGGCGATGCCGCCGGCCACTCGTTCTATCCAGGGAAAAACCTCGGGGCCCTTGGCGACGGCGGCGCCGTGACTACCAATGACGATTCCCTGGCCGATTGCATCAGGGCGCTTGCCAACTACGGTTCACAGCAGAAATATGTGTTTAAGTACAGGGGACGCAACAGCAGGCTCGACGAGATACAGGCTGCCGTCCTCGATGTAAAACTGCGCCATCTGGACGATGACAACCGCCGCCGTCAGGCAGTAGCACACTATTATTACGACAACATCAAGAACCCGCTCATCACACTGCCCCGCCGTCTGGACGACACACAAAACGTGTATCACATCTTCCCTATCCTATGCCCAGAGCGCGACAGGCTCCAGCAATATCTCACCGAGCAAGGCATACAGACCCTCATACACTACCCCATCCCACCCCACAAACAAGCATGCTACAAGGAGTGGAACAGCCTCAGCCTGCCTGTCTGTGAGCGCATACACAAACAGGAACTGAGCATTCCCATCAGCCAGGTTCTAACCGACGGTGAGATGGAAGAGATTACACAAGAACTCAACGCATTTGAATCATATTGAGCGCAGATATGCCAATCATTCGTTTTTTTTGTTTAATTTTGCAATAAAACAGCGAGAAAAGAGTTACTATATATAATATAAGTAAGAAAACCTACTAAACATACAGGAAAAAACATGAAGAGATTTTTTTTCGCCATAGGACTGATGTGCCTGACAAGCATCGCTGCCACCGCACAGTCGAACATGACCGACAATCAAGTGGCAGAATTCATCATAGAGCAGCATGAACAAGGAGCCACGCAATCGGAGATTGTGATGAAACTGATGCAGAACGGTGTCGACATACAGCAGATACAGCGCGTGAGGCGGAAATTCGAACGGCAGATGAACCAGTCGGAACTGGGCACGGTGAACAACGACAAGACCTCTGCCAGCAGAATGCGCCAGAACAACGGCGGCAAAAAAGACGACAGCAAGAACCTGCAGAACAAGACGACACAGCGCATCCAAAGCACCAATGAAAACCGCAACTTCAGCGAGGATGATCCCGACTTCATGCAGATGCAGACCGAACTGGGCGGGATGCTGCCTGTTGACTCAATGGCCCTGCTGGAGCAATTGCTGGAAGCCAGGCGTCTGAAGGAAAACCGCATCTTCGGCCACGACATCTTCAACAACGAGAACCTGAGTTTTGAGCCCAACATGAACATCGCCACGCCGCAGGACTACCGTCTGGGCCCGGGCGATGCCGTCATCGTCGATGTATACGGAGCCTCGCAGGAGACCTTCAATGCCACCGTCTCGCCCGACGGCGACATCAACATAGAAGGCTTCGGCCCCATACAGGTATCAGGCATGACCGTGCAACAGGCCAATGCCCGCCTGCGCTCACAACTGGGAGCCCGCTACAGCAGCAGCAGAATCAAACTGACCGTGGGACAGACCAAGACCATCATGGTCAACGTGATGGGCGAGGTGAAGGTGCCGGGCACCTACACCCTGTCGGCCTTCTCCACGGCCTTCAACGCCCTCTACATGGCCGGCGGCATCACCGACATCGGTACCCTGCGCAACATCAAGGTGTATCGCAACAACCGCCTCATCAGCACCATCGACGTCTATGACTATATTCTCAACGGACAGGCCAAGGGCAACGTGCGCCTGACCGACAACGATGTCATCATCGTGGGACCATACAACTGTCTGGTCAACATCACCGGCAAGGTGAAACGCCCCATGTTCTATGAGATGGCTGCGGGCGAAAGCCTCAACTCACTCATTGGCTTTGCAGGCGGTTTTGCCAGCGATGCCTACAGGAAATCGGTGCGGGTGGTACGCAAGGCTGGCGCACAGTATAGTGTTCACACGGTGGACGAGTTCGACCTGGGTGCCTTCCACATGGCCGACGGCGACTCGGTGGCCGTCGACTCCCTGGTGAAGCGCTACAGCAACATGGTGGAAGTGCGCGGTGCCGTATTCCGCCCCGGCATGTTTGAACTGGGCAACAACATCACCACCGTCAAACAACTGGTTGACGCTGCAGAAGGCGTGACCGAGGATGCCTTCACGGGCCGTGTGCTGCTGCACCGCATGAAGGCCGACCGCTCGCTCGAAATGCTATCCTTCGACATGGCCGGCATCATGGAAGGCCGCATTGCCGACATTCCCCTGAAAAACGAGGATGTGCTCTTCGTCCCCAGCCAGGAGGAAGTGAAGCAGAACCAGACGCTCACCATACACGGCGAGGTGCAGAACCCCGGCGTATACCGCTATGCCGAGAACGAGACGATTGAAGACCTTGTGCTACAGTCGGGCGGACTGACCGAGAAGGCATCGGCCGTCAACGTGCTGGTGTCACGCCGCATCGTCAATCCCAAGGCTACTGAAAAGGATGCCGTCACTACAGAATCGTTTACCTTCACGCTGAAAGACGGTTTCGTCATTGACGGTGAAGAAGGCTTCAGGCTACAGCCCTACGACGAGGTCTACGTGCGCCAGAGCCCCGGCTACGGCCAGCAGAAGAACGTGGTCATCGAGGGCGAGGTGCTCTTCGGCGGCAGTTATCCCCTTACCAAGGAGAACGAGCGACTGAGCGACCTGGTGAAGAAGGCGGGCGGTTTCACCAACACCGCCTATATTGAAGGTGCACGACTGGAGCGCCGTCTGAACGAGGCTGAGCGCCTGCGCTTTATCGAATCGTCGAAGATGCAGAAAAAGCAAGACGAGGCCAGGCTCGTGGAGATGGCACTGAAGAGCGGCCGCAGCACCACCGAACTCGGTACACTGACAAAGACCAAGCAGCAGGAACTGGAGACTGTGCCCTACACCTACTACGTGGGCATTGAACTCGACAAGGCCATGGCCAACCCTGGCAGCGACGACGATCTGGTGCTGCGCGAAGGCGACCGTCTCGTCATTCCAGTATACAACGGAACGGTGAAGATCAACGGCGAGGTGATGTATCCCAACACCGTGGGATTCGAGTCTGGCCGGAGTGCCAAATACTACATCAACCAGGCCGGAGGCTATAGCAACAAGGCCAAGAAAAGGAAAGCATACATCATCTATATGAACGGCGACGTGGCCAAGGTGTCAAAAGGCGCGAAGGTACG
>CAMHDT010000137.1 GCA_946183985.1 uncultured Prevotella sp. | reverse complement strand
GATATCGCAGAGGCATTAGGAAAGGTTTCGAGACTGAATATCGTTCTGACTGATGTAGAGTCATTCTCGGAGGAAGATTTTTCTCACTACAAATCTCTGCTGGGAAAACTATCAGACTCGTTGGAACAATTATATGTTGAAGGAAAAACACCGCACCTGAATTTACTGACTGACCGCATGATGCTCAAGCAGATGAACAATTGCGGGGCGGGCGATACGACAATCACACTGGCACCTAACGGAAAGTTCTATATCTGTCCTGCTTTCTATTATGAAGACGAGGCTGACAGCATCGGTGACTTGGAGAATGGGCTTGACATTAAGAACAAACAACTATATCGGCTTGACCATGCGCCCATTTGTCGCCATTGTGATGCATGGCAATGCAAGCGCTGTATCTGGCTGAACCGAAAGACCACACTTGAAGTGAACACTCCCTCGCATGAGCAATGCGTGTTGGCACATTTGGAGCGTAATGCAAGCCGCGACTTGTTGAATAACATACGCAAGCACGGAACTTTCCTTCCTGAACAGGAAGAAATCAAGAAAATAGATTATTTAGACCCCTTTGATAATAGAGACGAATGGCAATGAAGAAACTTGTAGGGCAAGTAACACCCGAAGAGCGTGATGAGATTCAGACGCTCTTCGAACGTCGCAATGGATTGAATGAACTGGCAAAGATCCTGACCGCCGACAATACCGAGTTGTATGAGAAACTGGTGAAAGACCTGGGCGAGACAGGCACTAAGTTCCAAGGCTGGTGGGATCGTATGGCTCAGAAATACCAGTGGGAATCAGCCGAGAATGGCAATTGGGAGATTAACTTCGATACATGTGAAATATATCTCGTAGCATGATGGCATCACAACTGTTATTTATTGGCACAACCGAACTGCTGCTTATCGGCGGCCTTGCCCTGTTGCTTTTCGGCGGTAAGAAACTGCCAGAAATGATGAAAGGTCTGGGGCAGGGTGTTCAGAGTTTCAAGAAGGGAATGAAAGAGCCTTTGGAAGAGGAAACAGAAGAAGCAGGGTCAGAGCAAGAGAATGTCGAAGAAGAAAAGAAAGACAAGCCAACAGACAACAACAAACATTAAAGGCACAGAACACGATGAGGCTCTGATGACTACTGGCGGACATCTTGAAGTGCTTCGCCAAATGCTTTTCCGTATCCTTGGTGTTGCAGGTGCTATCACAATTGTTGTATTCTGTTTCAAAGAAACTACATGGGAAGTGCTGCTTGCTCCGAGCGAGTGGGATTTCTGCACTTATCGCTGGATAGAACAGACCGTGCAGGCGGTTGGTGTTGATTTTCATTTCAACGAGTTTCACGTTGATCTGATTGCCACGGACCTGTCAAGCCAGTTTATGACACATATCACTACGGCTGTCTATCTTGGTGTGTTGGGAGCGTCACCTTATATATTATATGAGTTATTCCGCTTCATATCGCCGGCACTTTATGAAAATGAGCGTAAGTATTCTGTACAAGTGGCAGGCATCATCTATGTGCTGTTCATCCTCGGAGTGTTGATGTCTTACTTCGTGCTGTTCCCTATCTCCTTCCGTTTCCTTGGCACCTACAGCGTATCGGCAAGGGTTGTAAGTAATATTACTCTTGATTCGTATATCTCAACCTTTGTTTCGTTGACATTGGTCATGGGCGTGGTGTTCCAACTGCCGGTGATTGCTTTCTTCCTTAGTAAACTGGGAATTGTTTCCTCTCAGATGCTGTCAAAGTATCGCAAACATGCTTTTGTCATCATCATGATAGTGGCCGCCATCATTACGCCACCAGATTTGATGACCCTAGTACTTGTCACCATCCCACTCTACCTGCTCTATGAAGTAAGCATTCAGGTAGTGAGGTGGAGCAAATGATGATGGTCTACTAAAGGAAGTGCCATTGTTTTTGCGACTATTTCGCTGTGCGGTATTTCTTGATAATGCTATAGGCAGAATAGAGGCCCAGTTCACCGGCCTTGGAGAGATCGCGCACGCCTTCAGCCTGACGGTTGAGGCGGATGAGGCAGAGCCCCCGGTTATAGTAGGCTTCGGCCATGCCTGGCTCATGGAGGATGGCAGCGCTATAGTCGTCGATGGCGCGCTGGTAGTCGCCGTTGCGGGCATAGAGGGTGCCGCGGTTGTATAGCAGATAGGGGTTGTCTGGACTGATGGCCAGGGCATGGTTCAGGTCGCCCAGCACATTGGCCGTCTGGAGGGCTGTGTTGGTGCCCTCACTGGCCTGGAACTGATTGATGCGAGCCTGACAGGCAGCACGCTGCCACAGGGCGATGACCGAGGCGGAGTCAATCTGGAGATAGGTGCTAAGGTCGTCGATGGCCCCGTCAAAATTGCGGATGGTGGAAAGTGCCACGGCGCGAAGCAGCATCATGGTGGCGGCATCGGTGGTGAGGTGCGAGCGGTCGATGGCTGTGGTAAGGGAGTCGATATAGTCGAAATAGGCACGGGTGCTCTCGTCGCTGAGGGTGATGTTGGCACTCTGGATGTAGATGGTGCGGCCAGACAACTGGCTGTTGAGCACCTCCACCTGACGGTCGTAGGCCGTATGGGCCTTCACCTCGCCCTGTTTCGGCTCAAAGGTGAGGGCAAACATGGGCATGAATTCCATATCGGTGCGATGGTCCTGCACGCGTCCGCGATAGTCGTTCTCATACTGGCGCTCGAGCTCCTGCTCGTCGTCGACGACGAGTTGGTTGTATTTGTCCATGTCTATCTCGCTACGCTTGCGTATCTGACTGGGGTCGAGACGCGGTTGCGTGCCATAGAGATGCTTGTAGAGTTGTGCGCGGTAGACGGTGAACTCATCTTTCTCTGCCTTGTCGGTCATGCCCAGTTTACGATAGCAGGCAGCACGGAACTCGAGGCCCGTCCAGAAGTTGGGAAACTCGTCAATCACCTTGGTATAGTCGCGTATAGCAGCCCGCAGGTCGCCGGTCTTGTCGAGCAGCACGGCTCGGTTGAAGAGGGCCATGAGGTTGTCGGGCTCCAGACGGAGCACGAAGTCGAAATCGGTGATGGCGCGGTTGTCATCGCCCACCTGTGCACGAAGCAGTCCGCGGTTGTAGTGTCCCAGGAAGTTGTTGGGCTCAAGGTCGAGGGCCATGTCGTAGTCGGCCATGGCACCGCGCAGGTTGTCGAGGTTGAAGCGTGCCAATGCGCGGTTGATGTAGCATCCGGCGTTCTTTGGCATGAGATGAATGGCATGGTCGAGTTGCACCTGAGCGCTGTCCCACTCCTCACGCGAGAGGCTGATGATGCTCAACGCAGCCCATGTCTGTCCGTCGTAAGGGTCGATGTCGAGGCTCTTCTGCAGGGCTGTGATGGCCTGGGCGGTATCTGCCATCTGCATATAGACATCGGCACGCATGGCCCACGCTTTGGCATACTGGCTCCAGCGCCGCTGGATGGTGTCCAGTTCGCACAAGGCGGTCTCGTATTCCTTGTTCTGGATGCGGCACAGCACACGGTTGTGCCACAGGCCGCGGTTCTGCGGGTCGTATTTCAACGCACGCGTATAGTCGGCTATGGCCTCGGCATATTTCTCCTGCTGTATGCGGGTGAGGCCGCGCAACTCGTAGATGCTGACCACATAGGGATTGCGCTGCAAGGCTTCCGAGCAGTCGCTCTCAGCACCGGCATAGTCGTCGAGGTAATACTTGGCCACACCACGGAAGAACCATGGCTCATAGAGATAGGGCTTGGCCGTGATGGCCTGGTTGAAATACTGGATGGAGAGGACATAGTCCTCGTAGTAGAGTGCCGATCGGCCAATCATGACGAGGCGGTCGGTATTATACTGGGCTTTTAAAGGTAAAAGGTGAAAAGGTGAAAAGGTGAAAAGGTAAAAAAGTAAAAGGCTGCAAAGCCTCTTACCTATGATTGCAGAGGTAACATTCCCATACGACATGCTTTTACTCTTTTACCTTTTCACCGCCTTTTCACCTTTTTACCTTTTCACCGGTTTTGTCCTGTAGCCGCAGCGATAGCGGCCCATGGTGAGTGCTTTCAACTTGCTCTTGATGAGTTGGCGGCGCAGGGGCGAGATGCGGTCGATGAACAT
>CAMHDT010000136.1 GCA_946183985.1 uncultured Prevotella sp. | reverse complement strand
GGAAACTGTCGCCGCTATGATAAGAGGTGTCAACCTCTAGTTCAAAATCCCAACGGTTGTAGGGAGGCGTAGGCAATAAGAGCATATTCGAGCGGTCTGCCCAGATGTTGGCCGTATCACCTTCAGCATTCAGCATAGCATATTTACCAATATCACCCTCCGAAGCGCCAAGCACCAGGGCCTGCTCCTCCAGTCGCTCAGAAACATTCCGGTAGATAGGCTCGAACCTGTCGGCACGCGTATAGTAATAGGTAAGTGAGGAATCAAACTCCTCCTTCGTCACGCCATATCTGTCAAGCACAGCCTCCAGATATAATTCTGTGTCGCAAGTCTGGTCTTCGTTAAAATAGCGCTGCTGTACCAAAGCGATGGCCATATGATAGTCAACCAGTATATCCTCCATTTTACCTGGACTGATATACTCGCTTGGGATGCCCGGCTTGCATGCAACCATCAAAGCCAGCATCACCAATATCATCCACCATTTATTGTTCACGTTTCAGTGAGAACTGACTAATTTCCTTTCTATATAACAGAAAAATCATGACAATGCTGATGGTAATGGCAGCATCGGCAATATTCCAGACAAAGGTAAACGGAAGTTCGAACATGTCGACGACCCTGCCCTCCAGGAATCCTGCATAATGCCCTTCGCCTGCAAAACCCACGAACTCAGCAATAGCCCCTCCTTGCGAGGTGGTAAAGATAAGTCCATAGAACATGCAGTCGATAAGATTACCTGCCGCACCGGCAAAGATCAAGGCACAGCAAATGAGATAGCCAGTCCGAACGGGGGTCTTCCTCTGCGTGAGCAGCCACATGTAATAGCCCACCACCGTCATAGCAAAAAGACGGAAGAGGGTCAGGAATACCTTATTCCCAAAGATTTGCAGTCCCCCGGCAGCACCAGGATTCTCAAGGAAGGTCATTCTAAACCAATCAATACCCCAAGCGTTCCATTCGCAGGCCACATCGCCTGTTGCCATGTGTGTCTTAACCCAGATCTTAACGATTTGGTCGGCAAGGAGAACAGCGATGATAACGAGCACCGCCATTCGTCCCTGTGTCATCATACCTTTTGACTTGCTCACTTCCTACCCTTTTCCATTTGCTTCGACTCCACACTCAGCGTGGCATGAGGCACGGCACGCAGGCGCTCTGCAGGTATCAGTTTACCCGTAATGCGGTCAATGCCATAAGTCTTGTTTTCAATACGCACCAAAGCGGCCTTCAGTCCTTGAATGAACTTTTGCTGGCGGGCAGCAAATTGAATCAGATCTTCCTTCGACTGAGTTGCACTTCCCTCTTCCAATGCTTTATAGGTGGGCGAAGTGTCGTCTACATCGTTAGAATCCTGGTTAGTAAGCGATGCCATCATCTGGTCGTAATCGCGTTTAGCCAATGCCAGTTTCTCATTGATTATCTGGCGGAACTCCTCGAGTTCCTCGTCAGAATAGCGTGTTTTTTCTGCCATAAGTCTTAAGATCTAGTTATCGTTATGTTCAAATTAAAGTCATCAAACTCAACTGTCTGTCCATCGTTGGCCTCCAGTTTAATATCATCGGCCAGCACCTGACGGGCTATATAGCCGCCAAAGGCCTCTACAGCCTTCGTGGCTGCCTCGTTAGGTTCAATCTTGACGCGGATGCGGTCTGTAATCTCCAGTCCACTCTTCTTGCGTAAGTTCTGTATACGGTTCACCAGTTCACGGGCCATACCTTCGTTGCGCAGTTCATCTGTCAGAGTGATATCGAGAGCAACGGTGAGGTTACCCTCGTTGCCCACGAGCCATCCTGGAATATCCTCGCTGATAATGTCAACATCCTCGGCCAGAATCTCTACCTTCTCCATGCCTTCCAAGCCTTCTATCGTCAAGCAACCGTTTGTCTCCAGTTCTGCTATCTGCTCCTGCGAAAGAGCATCAACAGCAGCAGCCACAGCCTTCATCATCTTGCCGAATTTCTTGCCCATAGTACGGAAGTTACACTTCACCTTTTTAACCAGAATACCCTGGCCTTCAACAAATTTCACATCCTTCACATTCACTTCCTGCAAGAAAATCTGCTTCACGCTTTCAATAGCCTGGCGCTGTGCTTCATCCACAGGAGGAATCATCAGGGTCTGCAGAGGTTGCTTCACCTTGAGGCTCTCCTTACGGCGCAATGCCAGCACGATGGTGGTGATGCGCTGGGCTATCTCCATGCGCTGCTCCAGGTCGGCATTCACCAGCGACATATTGGCAGCGGGGAATTTCTCCAGATGCACGCTATCCATCTCGCCGCCCATATCGGTGTAGATGCGGTCGGCAAAGAATGGTGCAAACGGAGCCAGGAGTTTTGATACTGTCATCAGACATTCATAGAGTGTCTGATAGGCAGCCAACTTATCCTCGTCCATCTCCTTGCCCCAGAAGCGTTTCTTGTTCAGACGAACATACCAGTTAGAGAGGTCTTCATCCACAAACTTATCAATGAGTCGTCCTGCACGTGTGGGGTCGAAGCTGTTCATTTCCTCCTCAACACCCTTCACCAGCGAGTTCAGGCACGAAAGAATCCATCTGTCGAACTCAGGACGCCTCTCCACGGGCACTTGCGGTGTCTTCGGGTCGAAGTTGTCCACATTGGCATACATCGCAAAGAGCGAGTACGTATTATATAAGGTGCCAAAGAACTTGCGACTGATTTCTGCCACACCCTCTGGGTCGAACTTCAGGTTGTCCCAGGGCTCAGAGTTGGTCATCATATAGAAGCGCACGGCATCAGACCCATATTTGTCAATCATCTCAAAGGGGTTCACTACATTTCCCACATGCTTCGACATCTTGTTGCCCTTGGCGTCAAGCACAAGGCCAGTAGAGATGACATTCTTGAAGGCTACGGAGTCGAAAATCATCGTGGCGATGGCATGCAAAGTAAAGAACCAGCCTCGAGTCTGGTCAACACCCTCGTTGATAAAGTCTGCGGGGAACGCCTTGTTGTTGTCTATCAATTCCTTGTTCTCGAAGGGATAGTGCACCTGAGCGTAAGGCATCGAGCCAGAGTCAAACCAAACATCAACGAGGTCACTCTCACGCTTCATGGGCTTGCCGCTTTCGCTCACCAACTTGATATAGTCCACATAAGGACGGTGCATATCTATCTTGTCGTAGTTTTCCTTCGACATATCGCCTGGCACAAAACCCTTTTCTTTCAGAGGATTCGAAGACATGACACCTGCAGCAACAGCCTTCTCTATTTCACAGTAGAGTTCCTCGAGCGAGCCGATGCACTTCTCTTCGCCGTCTTCGCTGCGCCAGATGGGCAGCGGGGTACCCCAGAAGCGCGAGCGTGAAAGGTTCCAGTCGTTCAGATTCTCCAGCCAATTGCCAAAGCGGCCCGATCCTGTTGATTCAGGATGCCAGCCAATCGTTCTGTTCAGTTCGCTCATGCGCTCTTTGCATGCCGAACTCTTGATGAACCACGAGTCGAGAGGATAGTAGAGCACCGGCTTGTCCGTACGCCAGCAATGGGGATAGTTGTGCACATGCTTTTCTATCTTAAAGGCCTTGCCTTCTGCCTTGAGATCCATGCAGATAGAGATATCAAGCGTCTCGTCCTTGTCTGTAAGATTCTCGTCGTAGGCATTCTTCACATAGCGACCGGCATACTTGCCCCATTTCTCCGTATCCACATACTTGGCCACGAAGTCGGCATCGAGGTCTTCCACAACAAAATACTTACCCTGCAGGTCAACAACGGGACGCTCATTGCCCTTTTTGTCGATGAGCACAATGGGACAGATGCCTGCTTTTTTGGCCACAAAGGCATCGTCAGCACCAAAGTTTGGCGCGATATGCACGATGCCGGCGCCGTCCTCGGTGGTCACATAGTCGCCAGGAATGACCTTGAAAGCATCGCCCATCGGCTTGATCATGGGCAGCAACTGCTCATACTCCATACCCACCAAGTCAGTTCCCTTATAATGAGCCACCGTGCGGTAAGGCAGGAACTTCTCGCCCTTCTTGAATTCGGGCATCTCGCCACCGTCGGTAATCTCGGCAGCAGTATCGAAGTAGGCAGCCACGCGGGCCTCAGCCATCACCACCGTAATCTTCTCGGCAGTATAGGGGTTGTAGGTCTCCAGCGCCACATAGTCAATCTTCGGACCTACGCAGAGCGCCGAGTTAGCAGCAAGCGTCCAGGGCGTGGT
>CAMHDT010000135.1 GCA_946183985.1 uncultured Prevotella sp. | reverse complement strand
AACATCTGATTATGAATAAGATTCTGTTAATGACTGTGGCCGCCATGATGACCGCCATGAGTGTGCAGGCCCAGAGAATAGAGGTGGTGGATGCCAACGGACATGGTATTCCGCTAGTGAGCGTGCTGACTGAAGAGGGTAACCTCATCGGCACTACCAATATGGACGGCGTGGTGACCGATGTGAAGGGCGCAGCGAAAGTGGCTGTCACCCATGTGGCCTACAAGCCTCAACTGGTGACGGTGGCCTCGCTCACCAATGGGCGTGTGACGATGGAGGACCTCGACTATAATATCAATGAGATTGTGGTCATGCCAAAGCCCTATGTCTATGTGGAAACCTACTACCGCTTCTACGCCTTCATCAACGACTCGCTGCGCTACTACCAGGCCGGCATCCTGCCCAACGCCTACGACATACAGAAAAAGAAGGTGGAGACGGGCAGCCAGCAGAACAGTTGCGGCGACTTCTATCCCAGTTTCGGCGTCGGCGTCACGTGGGGCGCACGCGTGATGGAGTTCCATGCAGGCAAAATCTATCAACACTTGGATTATAGTCCGGAGGGAAATGCCGGCCAGAGATATTTCCTCACGCTGACCGATGAGGGCAATGGCCGACGCCGCATCAGCAACCCCGAGGGCACGCTGGGCTACCTCGTCGCCGAGGGCAACCAGATGCGCACCACGATCGACGGAGGCAAGGCACAGATGTACCGCAACAAGAGGCTAGGGCAGAACAAGGCGCTGAAAAAGCGTGAGGAGATGGAATACGCCTACCAGTACACCGACATCTTTACCACCGATGACAGCGGCAACTGCAATGTCGAGGACCTCGTGATGTATACCAACCACTGGGAGTGGACCAAGAGCAAGGGGCGCTACAAGATGATTATCGAGACCTATGCCGTAGACCGCGGCTATGTGAACAAGCAGGAGTGGAAGGATAAGAAGAAGGAACTGAAGCAGGAATACAAGTCTGGCATGACCCTCGACCAACTCGAAGCCTACGCCGCCGCCCACCATATCCCGGCCCTTGCGCCGACGCTCCGCCGCGCCATCGAAGGACTGAACAAGAAAAAGTGACCGTGTACTGTAAAATCGGCCATGAGGATAACCTTGCCGTGCATAACATCAAATGGCGTGTCAGAACATTCATCGGCCTGCGCCTGTGAATATAGGAGACTCCTACATTCACTCCTGCACTCCTGTCACTTATGAGTGATAGCGGGCATTGAGCAGCTTGTCGAGGGCAGCCTGTTCGCCCACCACCCAGATGATGTCGCCATCCTGAAAACGGTACAATGGCGAGATGGGCGACAGGTTCTCCTTGCCTTCCTCCAGACCCACCACCATGCAGCCATAGTGGCTGCGAATGCCGCTCTCCTGCATGGTCTTGCCCAGGAACGGGCTCTTGTCGGTAATGATCATCTGGCGCAGTTTCATCTCGCGCTTCTCAATGTCCAGATCCTCGCTCACCGTCTCGTTGCTCACGGCCTGTCCGAACACGGCCAGTTGGTCGTCGCTGCCAATGACCTGTATGCGGTCCATGGGATAGAGGCGCGACTCGCCATCGGGAATGTTCAGACGGTTGCCGCCACGCAGAATGCTGCTCACATGCACGCCATAGCGGTGACCCAGGTTCAGTTGTTTCAAGGTTTGTCCCATCCACTTCGAGTTCTGCGGAATGTCGAACTCGGCAATGTGGATGTCGCGGTCCAGCAGGCGTCCCTCATATAGCGGACGGCGCTTGCCGCTCACCTGTGCCTCAATATCGCGTGAACGCAGGTTGTTGATAAACAGCCGCTCCAGCAGGATGCTTCGGTGCTTGATGGTGCGCGAGAGGATGATGCCTGTCATGACAATGATGCCCAGCGTGATGAGCAGTGCCGGACGGAAGTTGGACATATGCTGGCACACGTAGAACACGAAAGCCAGGGCAATGAACGCACGCACCAGGATGGTGAACAGCAGCGGCAGACGGTTGCGGTTGCTCTCGTGCCATAGGGCCCGGAACTCTTCGCTGTGGTTTTTCTTCATCACCATGGCACGCAGAAACGGCGCAATGATGATGATGGTGAGCGCACCCGTGATGGCGTTGACATACCAGTGTTGGCCAAGCACATTGGTGATGAAGGGGTGAAAGAGCATGAACATCAGCACAATGACGGTGCCAGCGAGAATGCCGTAGACCACCGTGTTAACGGTCATCTGCAGCAACAGACGCTTCCACTTGCTTTGCTGCGTAGTGTTGGGATGGCTGGTTGACAACTGGTTCAGCAACTTGATGATGCGACTGGGCAGGTGGGCCTCCAGCACATTATATGCAGGCGTGGCCATACGTATCATGTAGGGGGTGAGGAAGGTGGTGATGACGCTCACCGCTACCACCACGGGATAGAGAAAGTCGCTGATGACGCCCAGCGACAGGCCCAGCGAGGCAATGATAAACGAGAACTCGCCTATCTGTGCCATGGAGAAACCGCAGCGCATGGCCGACTTGAGCGACTCGCCGCCCAGCATGAACGAGAGGGAGCCGAACACGGCCTGACCCACGATGATGGTCATGACAAGCACAAAGATAGGCAGGGCATAGTCTATCAGTATCTGAGGGTCGACCAACATACCTACGGAGACGAAGAACACGGCACCAAACAGGTTCTTCACCGGCTCTACTAACTTCTCTATCCGCTCGGCCTCGATGGTCTCGGCCAGAATGCTGCCCATAATAAAGGCACCAAAGGCCGACGAGAATCCTACCTTCGTAGAGCATACAGCCATGGCACAGCACATGCCCAGCGATACGATGAGCAGCACCTCGTTGTTGATGAGATGGCGCACGGAGCGCAGAAACAGCGGGATGGCAAAAATGCCGACCACCAGCCAGAGTATCAGGAAGAATCCTATCTTCAGAACCGAGTTGAGCATCTGTCCGCCGTCGGGATTCTGCCCACCGGCAATGGCACTCAGCATCACCATCATCACAATGGCCAGGATGTCTTCCAGAATGAGCACGCTCATCACCAGACCGGCAAACTGCTGTTGCTGCAGTCCGAGATCGTCGAAAGCCTTATATATAATAGTGGTACTGCTCATGGCCAGCATGCCGCCCAGGAAGATGCAGTCCATCTTCGACCATCCGCAGAAATGGCCCACGATGACGCCCAGCATGGACATGGCCACGATGATGCACACCACCGAGATGATGGGTGAGGCACCCATCTTCAGGATCTTCTTGAACGAGAAGTCGAGGCCCAGCGAGAACAGCAGAAACATCACGCCGATGTCGGCCCATAGGTGTATGTTGCCCATGTCTATCACCGATGCCGTATAGGGCATGTGAGGCGAGACAAGGAAACCTGCTACGATATAGCCCAGTACCAAGGGCTGCTTCAGTTTCTTGAATACCAGGGTCACGATGCCGGCCACAACTAGTATCAGGGCCAGGTCTTGTATCATTGCGGGAAGTTCAGACATATTTTTTGACGAATGTACGTTTTTTGACGAATGTACGAGTTTTTTGACGAATGACGAATGGACAAGTTTTTTTGACGAATGTACGTTTTTTGACGAATGACGAATGTACGTTTTTTTGATGATTGACGAATGTACGTTTTTTGACGAATGACGAATGTACGTTTTTTTGATGATTGACGAATGTACGGGGTTATTTTTGTATTTTGTGATAGAGGCGTGACTTAGGGATGATTTCAAGTTTTTTACCACCAAAGTTGATGAGCAGCCCATTGTCAATGCCCGTGATGTTGAGATAGTTGACTAACTGTACGGAATGAACGACTGCCAAGGCATTGATGGCTTTCAATTCAACAATGACCTTACCCTCAACAAGCATGTCAATACGGTAGTCACCGATGCAGACATTGTCATAATATATATTGATGGGCTTTTCAGTCTCAACGAGAAGTCCACGTTTCTTCAACTCAATATACATAGCATTCTTGTATATCTTCTCTTCAAAACCATAGGTTAGTTGTTTGCGCACAGCGATGGCGCAGTCAGCTATTTCATCTATCAGTTCTTTCGTTGTCATCAGCCGTTTGTCCTGTTATTAGTTGATATATGATTCAAGTATCGTATGATTCGTACTGCTCTCAAAACCCTCGTTCTTTCGTCTTTCGTCAAAAATACTCGCCCATTCGTCCTTCGTCGAAAACGTCTTTTCGTCATTCGTCAAAAAAACTTGTCCATTCGTC
>CAMHDT010000134.1 GCA_946183985.1 uncultured Prevotella sp. | reverse complement strand
CGCTGTCTAACAACGACTTAGCAAGCGCTAAAATTCCAACCTTCTTCGCAAAAAAAAATTTCCCAGTTCAGAATTTTTAAAATCCAGGGATAGTTGAATGAATTTTTACCTCTTTTCTGCGTCTCGGAAGAAAAAACAAATGTATTTATTTTGTTCTGCTCTCGTTTTTTCGTAACTTTGCCACCAAAGTACAGGGAACTGAAAGGATTATGACCCATAAAGACATAAAGAAAGTGGTGGCTGGAGGCTGTCAACGATATATTGCCACCGGGCTGATGGCCTTGCTGTGCATCACGATGCTGGCTCAGACAAACGAATGCGACAGCATGACAACCATCCCAACGAGGGAAATAAGCAGCGAAAACTTCCGCCCCCAGCAACTCATCATTCCTGTAAGCCTTATTGCAGCAGGCTCCTTCGGCATATCCAACAACTGGTTCTGCAACGCGAAGCAGAACCTGAAGGACGACTTCGACGACTGGCGCGGAGACAATCGCTTCAAGGCCGACGAATATCTGCGCTATCTGCCCGTGGCCAGCAACATCGGCTTGGAGTATGTGGGCGTCAAGGCCCGCCATCCGCTGCGCGAGCGTCTGGCTGCCACTGCCACCGCCAGCGTGGTGATGGCAGTGAGCGTCAACATCGCCAAATATTCTGTCAGGGAGAAACGACCCGACTGCGACAGCCGCAACTCATTTCCTTCCGGACACACGGCCACCGCTTTCATGGGTGCCGAACTGGTGCGCGAGGAGTATGGCAATGCCTATGGCGCGGGCGCCTATGCCGTGGCTACGGGCGTGGCCTTTCTGCGCCTGTACAACAACCGCCACTGGCTCAACGATGTCGTGGGCGGTGCTGGCATCGGCATCCTCTCGGCCCGCATAGGCTACTGGCTCCTACCCTATGAGCGCCGGCTCTTTGGATGGGATAGCGAGAAGACGCAACTGGTGGCCATGCCTTATTATGACAACTATGACAAAAGTGCAGGCGCAACGCTCTATGTGAGTTTTTAATCCCCCCAAAAAGAATTTTGGCACGCATTTTGCATAAGTCACTGCAAAAGGTTAATAAAAACAGAAAAGACTTATGCAAAAAGGCAACATCGGGGTTACGACCGAGAACATTTTCCCCGTCATCAAAAAGTTTCTCTATAGCGACCAAGAGATTTTCCTGCGCGAAATGGTGTCGAATGCCATCGATGCCACACAGAAGTTGAAAACGCTGAAGGAAAAGGGCGAATATAAAGACGAACTGGGCGACCTGACCGTGCGCGTGAACCTCGACGCCGACAAGGGCACCATCACCATCAGCGACCACGGCATCGGCATGACCGAGGAGGAGATTGACAAGTATATCAACCAGATTGCTTTCTCGGGCGTGACTGACTTCCTTGAGAAATACAAAGACAATGCCAACAACATCATCGGACACTTCGGACTGGGATTTTATTCTTCGTTCATGGTGTCGAAGAAGGTGGAAATCATCACCAAGAGTTACAAGGATGGCTCGAAGGCCGTGAAATGGAGTTGCGACGGCTCACCTGCCTATGAGATTGACGATGCCGAGCGCGAGGGTCACGGCTCTGACATCATCCTCTATATCGACGACGACTCCAAGGAGTTCCTCGACAAATACAAACTCGAGCAGTTGCTCAACAAATACTGCAAGTTCCTGCCCGTGCCCGTGGCCTTTGGCAAGAAGACGGAGTGGAAGGACGGCAAGCAGGTGGAAACGGCCGAAGATAATATTATAAATAATGTGGAGCCGCTGTGGACGAAGACGCCGTCGACACTGAAAGACGAGGACTACAAGGCGTTCTATCGCACGCTCTACCCCATGCACGACGAGCCCCTGTTCTGGATTCACCTGAACGTGGACTATCCCTTCAACCTCACGGGCATCCTCTACTTCCCCCGCATCAAGAACTCGCTCGAGTTGCAGAAAAACAAGATTCAACTCTACTGCAACCAGGTGTTTGTGACCGACCAGGTGGAGGGCATCGTGCCTGAGTTCCTCACCCTGCTGCACGGCGTGATTGACTCGCCCGACATCCCGCTGAACGTGAGCCGCTCGTATTTGCAGAGCGACCGCGAGGTGAAGAAGATTTCCACCTATATCACCAAGAAGGTGAGCGACCGTCTGAAGGCTATCTTCAATGAGGACCGCAAGGCCTATGAAGAGAAATGGGACGACCTGAAACTCTTCATCAACTACGGCATCCTGACCGAGGAGAACTTCTACGACCGCGCCAAGGATTTCTCGCTGTTTAAGGACACAGAGGGCAAATACTTTACCTTCGACGAGTACAAGACACTTATCGAGGCCGCACAGAAGGATAAGGACGGCAACCTCATCTATCTCTATGCCACCAACAAGGACGACCAGTATTCATACATCAAAGCCGCACAAGACAAAGGCTACTCGGTACTGCTGCTTGACGGTCAACTGGATGTGCCCTGTATTCAGACCCTGGAGCAGAAGTTCGAGAAGAGCCGCTTCACCCGCGTGGATGCCGACACCGTGGACCATCTGATTCAGAAGGAAGACAAACCAAAGACTGACCTCAGCGACAATGAGCGTGACAATCTGTCAGCCATCTTCCAGTGTCAGATGCCAAAACTCGACAAGGCTGAGTTCATCGTCGAGGTCAACGCCTTGGGCAAAGAACAGCGTCCTGTAATCATTACGCAAAACGAATGGATGCGCCGCATGAAAGAAATGAGCCGCTATCAGAGTGGCATGGCCTTCTACGGACAGATGCCCGACTCGTTCAACCTGGTGCTCAATAGTGACCACCGCCTGGTGAAGGAAGTGCTCTCAACGTTCAACGATCAACTCTCTACCGAACTACAGCCCATAGAAAGCGAGATTAAGGGACAGGAGGCACGTCTGGCTGCACTCAACCAGCAAACGGAGAAAAAGAAGCCAGAGGAAATCACTCAGGAGGAGAAAGACGACAAGGCTAACACACAAAAGGCCATTGACGAGCAGAAAGCCAAGAAAGAGGCATTGCTGAACGGTTATGCTGCAAAGAACGACATTGTTCACCAACTCATCGACCTGGCCCTGCTACAGAATGGTATGCTGAAGGGCGAGGCTCTCGACAAGTTCCTACAGCGCAGCGTAGACCTGATTAAATAATGTAGTTATCGGCTCATTGCCGCCTTATAGGCCTTGCGGAGTTTACGCACCGCACGGTCGCGGATCTGGCGCACACGCTCGCGCTTCAATCCCATAACATCGCCTATCTCGGCCATCGTCAGGTGCTCCTGACCAATGCCGAAATAGGCGTTTATGATGATGCCCTCACGCTCGTTCAAGCCTCCCAGCGCACGCTCCACAGCCGACTCTATGCCCGCATGGTAGACACGCCCATCGGTCAGCGGCGCATTGGCATCGGCCAGCACCGACAGCAGACTCATATTGGTCTTCGTGCCAAGCGGGGCATCTACCGAACGTGTCTGGCCATCCTTGCCGCTTTCCACCCGCAACTCCGAACTCTCTGCCTTCAGGGCTTTCTCTATCTGACGACGAATGAACACCACGGCATAATTCACAAAGCGCAGTCCGCGGGTGGCATCGTACTTGCCCGCAGCCTTTATCAAGCCGAGATTACCCTCGCTCACCAGGTCTTCCATTGACAAGCCCTGACCCTGATACTGGCGGGCTATGGCTACCACAAAGCGCAGGTTAGCCTCCACCAAGCGGTTCAAAGCCCGCTCGTCACCTTTGAGTATACGGGCAGAAAGACGCTTTTCCTCCTCATCAGAAAGCAGTTGCTCGCGTCCTATCTCATCCAGATATTTGTTCAGTATAACATCTTCCATGGTGCAAAAATACAAAAAAAGAAGAACTAACACAAAAGTTTTTAGAAAAAATACCATGGAAAATTTTGCTATGTCGGAAAAAAGCAGTATCTTTGCATCCGCATTTGAGCGAAAATGCTTTTCGGAACGCCGTAAGGGAATACCGAGGAAGTTTGGGTGAGTGGCTGAAACCAGCAGTTTGCTAAACTGCCGTACGGGTTCCCGTACCGGGGGTTCGAATCCCCCAGCTTCCGCCATGGTCGATTCATCTAATGGTTAGGATACAAGATTCTCAATCTTGGCATAGGGGTTCGATTCCCCTATCGACTACTTCCAGGGCGTACGTATCATATTAATGGTCGATTCATCTAATGGTTAGGATACAAGATTCTCAATCTTGGCATAGGG
>CAMHDT010000133.1 GCA_946183985.1 uncultured Prevotella sp. | reverse complement strand
CGGTTGTAGAAGTTGCGGAAAGTGTAGACCAGCGGCTTCTGATGGTAGGCCTCCTCCATCATACCCAGGAAAGTGTGGAGCGAATCGCAGAAAGCCTCAACCGAGAGGTTGCCCAGCGTCTCCACATCGAGCATGGGTATGAGGTCCTGCTCGCCAGGCAGACACTGTGTCTTGAAGTTCTCCAGTTGCAGCCGCAAGTCGGTTGCCGGACGGAAGAAATGATACGACCCCACCTTGAGCCCATAGCGGTGGGCCAGGTCGATGTTGCGCTCATAGCGCGAGTCAATGCGGTCGCTACCCTCGGTGGCCTTAAGGTATACATACGACATCTTCGTACGCTCGCCCACCGTTTCCCAGAACACCTCGCCCTGATAGTGGCTCATGTCAATGCCATGAACATGGTCGCAGGTGTCTTCGCAGGTTGAGTACGGATTCTCATGAATCGTGGGCGGTTTAGACTTGGCACGCTTCACCACACGGGTGGTGCGTTGGTGTTTCCGCGTCTTTTTCTTTGGTCTTGCATCAACATTCATCACCACCATTGCGCAGAAGCACAGCATCAGGAATATCGTAAGTTTCTTCATTCTCGTTTTTTTTGAGTTGCAAAGTTACGATTAAGCGAGCAAAAAACAAAAGAATTTTGAGTTTTTTTGAGCCGATATTATTCAGCATCTTTTCCTGCCTTATATTTACACTTAGCCTATTTTGTATGGTTTTATAAAGTTTTTCATTCAATAACGAGTTATTTTGTTGTTTGGGCGATGATATTCATTTTACTCTGATAGGGGCACAAAAAAGCCGGTTTTTGTTTGCCAAATAAAAAAATATGCCTATCTTTGCTGCCTGATAATAGTATAGAAACGCAATGAAATATTCTGTCGCCATACTATCCGCCATGATTGTTTTGTTCACGGCATGCCGTTCGGACCATGAAGACGAAAGCCTGCACCGCGCCGTGATGGTCTATATGGCTGCCGACAACAACCTGGGCAGCGGCGGCTATGCCCGCAATGACATCAGGGAGATGATGGCTGGGTCGAGATATCTGTCGAAGCGCGACCTCCTGTTGGTGTTCGTCGACGACATGAGCGGGCAGATGCCCTATATCATGAAGGTGGAACAGGGCGACACCACACGCCTGCACACCTTCGACACCGAACTCGACACGGCCGACCCTGCCGTGCTCAAGCAAGTGATGACATGGATGTTCAAGCACTATAAGGCTGACGACTACGGACTGGTGCTATGGGGCCACGCCACCGGCTGGGAACAGATGAACAATATCCCGCCGGCATCCGCACGACGCAAGGCCTATGGCAGCGATGTTACCGGCGGAACCACCTGGATGGACATTGCCGACATGGCCCAGGCGCTCAATGCACTGCCACACCTGAAGTTCATCTTTGCCGACTGCTGCTGCTTCCAGTGCATTGAAACGGCCTACGAGTTGCGCCATGCCACCGATTATATCATTGCCTCGCCGGCCGAGATTCCCGACGCGGGCGCGCCCTACGACACCATGGTGCCCGCCATGTTCGGACGGGGCGACGACTTTGCACGCAACATGGCCGACGCCTATTACGCACAGACGCTGTTAGACTACAAGGAGCCGCTTTCGGTAATTAAGACCAAGCATCTGGAACTGCTGGCGCAGGCTACCAAGACCGTCCTTGCCACCCTACCCCCCGACAGGATGGCGAAACCCGACATCAATGGCCTGATATACTATTATAACCACTCGATGATCGACATGAACGACTTCATGCTACGCCATGCCGCGGCCTCTGACTACGAACAGTGGCACCGAGTGTTTGCCCAGTGCGTGGTCTATGCCACCATGGCCACCACGTGGATGACCGACGGTTATAATCCTCATGTGGATTTCAGCGACTTTGAGGTGACCGCCCAGCGCTATGGCGGCGTGAGCATGTTCGTGTATCAGGAGCCTGCCACCGCGTATCTCGACAAGATGAACCGCACCATCGGCAACATGCAATGGTACGACGCTGCCGGGCTAAGCACTCTTGGCTGGTAAAACGACTTTGATTTTGGATATGCGGTGGCCGTCGAGTTCAACAATCTCGAACTTGAAATTGCCATAGGTGAACCGTTCATGCTCCTTGGGGAAGTCGCCCTTCAGTTCCAGCAGCAGTCCGGCCAGCGTGTCGGCATCGCCCTCCACCTCTTCAAACACATCATCGTCCACCTTCATAATCTTATAGAAGTCGGACAACAGCGTCTTGCCCTCAAAGACATACGTGTTGGCATTCACACGCACATAGTTCTTCTCCTCCTCGTCATACTCATCGTTGATTTCGCCAACAATTTCCTCTAGGATATCCTCAAGGGTTACGATGCCGCTGGTGCCGCCAAACTCGTCGACAACAATGGCGATGTGCACCTTGTTCTCCTGAAAATCGCGTAGCAAATCGTCGATTTTCTTTGTCTCGGGCACGAAATAGGGCGGACGGATGAGCGACTGCCAGCGGAAGGTGGCCGGTTTGCCCAGGTGTGGCAGCAAGTCCTTGATATAGAGGATGCCGCGGATATTGTCGATAGAATCCTGATAGACGGGTATGCGCGAGTAGTTGTTCTCCACTATGCACTTGATTACCTCGGGAAAGGTGGAGCGGAAGTCCAGGTCAACCACATCCTGACGGCTCGTCATCACCTCCTTGGCCGTCTCATCGCCAAAGCGCACAATGCCCTCGAGCATGTTCTGTTCCTCCTTGATATCCTCTTTGTCGGTCAGTTCCAGCGCCTGCTCCAGGTCGTCAATGCTCAGCACGTGGTTGCGCTGCTGCACCACCTTGCCTGCCAGAGCCCCCGAACGGATGAGAATACTGGCCAGCGGATGAAACAGACGGCGCAGCACCATGATAGTGGGTGCGAACGCCCGGCACACCGACAGGGCGTGCTGGCGGCAGTATACCTTAGGCATAATCTCGCCAAAGAGCAGCAAAAGGAATGTGAGCAGCACCGTGATGACCAGAAACTCCAGCCATTTCACCGTACCGAAATTCACCACTCTGATGAAGAAATAGTTGCACAGCATGATGATGGTCACGTTAACCAGATTGTTGGTAATGAGAATCGTGGCCAGCGTGCGTTCAGAATCATCGCGCAACAACTCTATATAGCGGTCGGACTTGTGCTTCTCGCTGTCAAGGTCGTTCAGGTCTTTTGGCGACAGCGAGAAGAAAGCAATCTCTGAGCCAGAGGCAAAGCCTGAGAAAAGCAACAGCACACATGCTAGGACGGCAGAGAAAATGACGCCGAAGCCCCATTCGCTAATCGGCGTTAGCGTGACCCCGCCAAAAACTTGCTGCAAATATAGGAATATGTCCATCACTTCCGGTTAAAAAGGCAGGGCATTACTCTCGTCGCCAGCAGGAGCCGGCGCCGTTGCCGACGGAGCAGGTGCGGCCGGAGTCTGTGTCTGCACGGCCTTCGGCGTAAGCATCTCCATGTTGTCGGCCCAGATCTCAGTATAGTGCTGGCGCTTGCCCTGTTTGTCGTCGTAGGTGGCATAGTGAATGCGGCCCTCAATATAGAGTTTGTCACCCTTATGCACATAGCGGTCTACCACTTCGGCCAGTTTGCGCCACAGAATCACGTTATGCCACTCTGTGCGGTCGGGCACCAGAGTGCCGTTCTGCAGGGTATAGCCACGCTCAGTGGTGGCCAAAGTCACACGAGCCACAGCCTGTCCTTGGTCTACATAGCGCACTTCGGGCTCCTTGCCCACATTGCCAATCAACATCACCTTGTTCATGGCCGCTACTATTTACAACGCCCTAAATACATAAAATGGAAATTCTTGCCCTTGGCAGAAGGGAACTGGCTGCGCTCATCAACGCGCTGACGCAGATGGTCGACAATACGGTTATAGCAGTCGAGACCAGAAGTGGCCTTCACCTGTGCCACAAAACGGGTGTCGCGATATTGGAACTTACCTGTGCCTGGCACCAACTGCACACGCTTGAAGTCGATGGAACCCTCATACCAGCCCTCGCGCTGCTCGTTGAGTTTCATCACCGCCGGTGCTGCCTGGCGCTCTTTGTGCACACCTTCTACAGGCTGGCGCAGGGCTTTCTTCTCCTTAAAGTCCTGCATGGTGGCTGCCTCGGTCTTTATAACTATAAAGTACACGCGTGGGCGAACCTTGTAGCGTTTGGGGAAGAACACATCGCTGGCAACATACTCGCGTATGTCGGCCTCCAAAGCCGGGTTCATGCCGATTTCGTCAATACTGCTAAGAAACTCGATAGCCTCGTCGACACTTGAAACGAGTGTCTCACTATCAAAATACCGCAAATATAAATTCATATCGTTGCTATTGGTTTTTCTTGTAGATACCCTCTTTTTACAAATTATGCTCAATGTTCAATGCCATGCTTTACAATCAAGCACCTTACATTAAGCATTAAGCATCTTGAAGAGCGGAAAACGGGACTCGGACCCGCGACCCCAACCTTGGCAAGGTTGTGCT
>CAMHDT010000132.1 GCA_946183985.1 uncultured Prevotella sp. | reverse complement strand
TCGGGCACGGGATACATGCGCAGGGCGTTCAGGCCACGGTCGAGCATGTGGGTCTGTATGCCCGCCTCGTTGAAAGGCTTGCAGAAGGCACGCACGGCCAGATTGGGATTCTCGCCGGCCATGAGGTTCACCTGTTCAAAGGCGCCGCCATTGGTTTCCACGCGTGCAAAGCATCCCATGTCGATAATGACGGGTGCAATGCGCTCCAACTGATCCTTACGGGGCTGGAATTTGCCCGACGACTGCCACATATCGCGGTAGACGAGACTAAACTTAATCTTCTTTTTTGCCATAATTACAATCTATTTGTTTTTCACATATTTTTCAAACTGACTGCAAAGATAGGAAATATTTTTAATTATAAATTATGAATTATAAATTATTTTGTAACTTTGCACAAATTTTTTGCAAAAATGAAGATCAGAACAATTATTTTACTTTGCACGGCGGCCGTGGCCATGCTCTGGGCATGCGGCAGCAAGACACCCGACAACGCACAGGAAACCGATGCCGAAAACAACACCGTCAGTGTCGAGGGCGACATGACCATCTACGGCCTGGCCTGCGACGGCACCAACGACACCATCATCATCTACCTGCCCACACCCTATGACGGCAGCGACCCCGACACGCTCAACATCCTCGAGGCCACACGCCGCCACCGCATTTTCGGACAGCCCCGCATAGGCTATGCGCTGGCCATCGTGAAGAATGCGCAGGACTCTACTGTGGCCGACATGGTCATTGCCACCGATGCCCTCTACGGACAGTGGTGCTTCCAGGTCTATCCCACCCTTCGGCACCGTGCCGACATGGAGGACACACGGCCGCAACACCAGCCCGACAGCATACGTGAGATGCTGGCCACGCCAGCCGAATACATGGTCGACTTCAAGGAGAACCATCTGATGCACACACGGAGCACGATACAGCGCCAACTCACCTCCGACGAAGAGGCACCCGTGGAATATCCCGCCATGAAGCGCTATAGCGAATGGGCCCTCTACAACGGTCATCTGCTCCTTACAGAGACGGCCGTCGACTCGCTCGGAGAAACCTACGTAGCAAGTATCGATACCGTTGATTTCAAGGAACTTACAACCGATACGCTTGTGCTTCGCTTTAACGATGGAACCCGCGGCTATTACAGGCCAAAAGAACAATAGTCTTCTATAACTTCTTAAACTTCTTAAACTTCTTTTAACTCCTAAAAAATGCGTGTATTTTAAACCCTCTCATGATTTATGCGTCAAAGAGAGCAAAGAAAACATGTTCAACCATTGTATATTGTATCTCGTATAACACTTCAACGATGAAACGAATCCTATTTATGACGACCATGCTCATGGCCATGGTCCTCTCTGCACAGGCACAGCGCACTATCAGCGGCACCGTTGTAGACAGCGACCAGCACGAAGCCGTGATCCAGGCCACCATTGCACTGCTCAAGTCAGACAGCACCATGGTGGCCAATGCCGTGACCAACATCGACGGCAAGTTCCAGACCACGGCCCCTGCCAGCGGCAACTACATTATCCGCGTGTCGTATGTGGGCTATAAGACCCTCTACAACCCCGTGAGCGTGACCGACAAGCCCGTCAGTCTGGGCACCCTCACCATCAGTCCCGACGCCATCATGCTGAAGGAGACCCAGATTGTGAAGAACCAGACGCGCATGTACTCCAAGGCCGACACCATCGTGTATAATGCCGATGCCTTCAAGACCCCCGAGGGCTCGGTCATCGAGGAACTGGTGAAGCGTCTGCCCGGTGCCGAGGTGTCCAGCGACGGTAAGATCACCATCAACGGCAAGGAAGTGAAGAAGATCAAGGTCGACGGCAAGGAGTTTCTTACCGGCGACACACAGACAGCCATGAAGAACCTGCCCACCAGCATCGTACAGCGCGTGAAAGCCTACGATGAGAAGAGCGACCAGACACGCATCACGGGTATTGACGACGGCGAGGAGCAGACCGTGCTCGACTTCGGACTGAAGGCCGGCATGAACCGCGGCTCCTTTGGCAATGTAGACCTGGGCGTGGGCACCCACGACCGCTACACCGCCCGTCTCATGGGCATGAACTTCAAGGACGGTCTCAGGCTCATGGGCTTCGTCAACGCCAACAACACAGGCAACCAGGGCTTCGGCGGCGGTGGCCCCGGCGGCGGCTTCGGCGGCGGGCAGCGCGGCTTGTCATCGCCCAAGATGGCAGCCCTGAACCTGAACTACGAGAAGAGCGATGTGCTGAAACTCGACGGCGGCATCCGCTGGAACCACAACAACACCAACGTGTGGAGCCGCACAGCCACGGAGAACTTCGTCAGCACCAACAGCGCCTTCAGCAACTCCGTCAGCCAGAGTTTCTCGCGGTCCAACTCATGGAACGGACAGTTCCGCATCGAATGGACGCCCGACACAATGTGGAACATCCACTTCCGCCCGTCGTTCAGCGTCAGCACCAACGACTCAAAGTCGCGGGCGCAGTCGGCCTCCTTCCGCCAAGACCCCTACGACTATGTAGACTATGCCCTCAACTCCAACACAACACTCAGAAACGCCATCGACTTCATGCGCCAGCCGCAGTACCGGAACGACTCGCTCGTGGTGAACAGCAACGACCGCGGCTCACTCTCCTATAGCGACAACAACCGCTATGGCGGCGAACTGCAGATCAACCGCAAACTCAACAGCGCAGGCCGCAACATCACCCTGCGCCTCACGGGCAACTACACCGAAGGCGACTCGAAGTCGCTCTCGCTGCAGGATGTGACGCTCTACCAGTTGATGAACTACACCTACGATGCCGACTCCGCCTACATGAAGAACCGCTACAACCTCACACCGTCGAAGAACTACAACTACGGCGCACGCCTCTCCTACAGCGAGCCCATTGCCCGTCAGACCTACCTGCAGTTCTCCTACGACTTCCAGTACCGCTACACCAAGAGCGACCGCTCCACCTACGACTTCTCCACGCCCACGCCCTACCCCAACGGCACCTTCGGCGACATCATGAACCTGGGCTTCGAATATCGCGACTGGAACCGCTACACCACGCTCATGGAGGCCTACCAGCCCATGGACCAATACTACAGCGACAACCTGAGCCAGTTCTCACAATACAAGAACTATATCCACACGGCCGAGGTCATGCTGCGCGTGGTGCGCAAGGCCTACAACTTCAACGTGGGCGTGCAGGTAGTGCCCCAGACCTCGAAGTTCACCTACCGCTACATGGGCGTGGACTATGGCACCACCACCCGCAACGTGGTGAACTGGAGCCCCACCGCCAACTTCCGCTGGAAAATCTCCGACCAGGGACAACTGCGCTTCACCTATCGCGGCACCACCAGCCAGCCCTCGATGACCGACCTGCTGGAAATCACGGACGACAGCGACCCGCTCAACATCTCGATAGGTAACAAGAACCTGAAGCCCTCGTTCTCACAGAACTTCAACCTCCGCTTCAACAACTACTACCAGAAGCACCAGCGCTTCGTGTTCGCCAACCTGAGTTTCCAGACCACCAGCAACGATGTGACCAGCAAGGTATACTACAATCCTTTGACCGGCGGCCGCACCTCTACCCGCGACAACATCAACGGCAACTGGAGCACCAACGGCGAGTTTATGTTCAACACGGCACTCGACACCCTGGGACGCTTCAACATGAACTCACGCACCACCGCACGCTATGCCCACAGCGTGAGTTACCTCGATGCCTACAGCGTGAGCCACAACCGGGCCGACATGGGCAACCTGCTGAAGAACGCCGTGAACGAGACCGTGCTGGGCGAGCGTCTGGGCGGCAGTTACCGCAACGACTGGTTCGAGTTTGAACTCAACGGTGCAGTCAACTACACCTTCGGCCGCAACAAACTGCAGGCACAGGGCAACCAGGACACCTGGAACTTCTCCTACGGCTTCAACACCACGGCACAACTGCCATGGGGCATGCAACTCACCACCAACCTCAACATGACCTCGCGCCGCGGCTTCAGCGATGCGTCGATGAACACCAACGAACTCATCTGGAACGCACAGATAGCACAGTCGTTCCTCACGGGCAAGCCCCTCAGCGTGCGCCTCGAGTTCTACGACATCCTGCACCAGCAGTCCAGTTTCACCCGCACCCTCAACGCCATGATGCGCAGCGACTCTGAGTCGAACGCCATCAACTCCTATGTGATGCTGCGCGTGAACTACCGTCTCAACCTGTTTGGCGACAAGCAGACCCGCCAGCAGATGCGTCAGGGCGGCTTTGGCGGCGGCTTCGGCGGCGGTCGCGGCGGTCGCGGCGGCAATCCCCCTGCCGGCGGTCCTGGCGGCGGCGGCCGTCCCGGCGGCGGCTTCGGCGGCCCCCGCATGTTCTGATGCCAGAACCGTCAGCATATGTATGCATAAAATCATTTCGAGGTGCGAGGCAAAAGGTCTCGCACCTCGTTTGTTTTCAGGCATTTTGAGCCAAAATGGAACAGCCCTCTGTGGGGAAAGGAATGTACTCATATGTAATATGTAATATGTAATCCGTGTAATTTCCGCAGAAAACCGCGGGTTTC
>CAMHDT010000131.1 GCA_946183985.1 uncultured Prevotella sp. | reverse complement strand
ATTAGTATATACTTATTTAATATATACCTTGCCTGCCACGGGGTTGTTGGCAGTCCTCTTATACCAGCCTTTCACCTCGGCATCCTGCGTAGAGGCATCTTTGGCAAACTCGATGAAGTTGGGATATGCATCCTTGATACTGACAAACTCAACGGGCCATTGCCAGTCGTCGGGAATCACCACGCCATGAGGATCCTGTCCGGCCTTGGCGATGTGTACGCCACCAGGCACGCGAGGCGACTCAATCCAGAAGTCGGCATCGGCAAACTTGAAGTTCTTGGGTGTGGTGATGGTAGTGGTAACATAGTCCACATCAGGGCCTTTGCCTGTGTTGATATACGAGCCGCGAGCCTGACAGAACACATCGTGTACCTCCTTGCCCTCAAACAATGCCGTATTGTTGAGATATACCTTCAAGTTTAAGGCAGCACCCGTGCAGCAGAGCGTGACGCTGAGGTGCGACTGGTCTACGGTCTTTGTCTCCTCGTTGTAAAGGTAACTCACCTTTAATACCACATCGTTCATATCATAGTCGCCTTGAGGCGAATCTTCAAAGGCATAACTCCATGTGGCGGGACGCTCGTCTTTTGGTTTCTGCGGTGTACCGTTATAGCCGGGCGTACAGCCTTTCACGCCGAGTTCGAAGCCCTCGCTGGCGTCAATTTTCAGGTTGGCACCGCCTTTTTCCACTAACACGGCACCACCGTTGCCGTTGGGCGAGGGTGTCTTGCCGATGGGGTCGAACACATTGCCTGTGGTGCCATAGCCATTGAGGATATAGTCGCGCATAGCCACATAAGTGTTAGTACCCTGTGCCATGCCAGAACCTTTGGTCTTGTCGTTTATGCTCACGGCAATGTTGTTGATGAAGTAGCCCTGAGTGATGGGCTCGTTACCCGTCCAGTTCAAGTAGGTGATACTGTCGGTCTGCAGCACGGCATAGCCGTTGGTTGGTCCCACCCAACTGGTGTTGTTGTTCCTCAGCGAACCGAGGTCCATGAGTGCGCCTGCTGCCAGGGCCACATAACTCTCTGTAGCCGTGCCATCGTTGCCACAACTCATCATCAACTCGCCGCCCACCTTGAAGTATGAGCCGCTGGTCATTTCTATGACATAGGCACGCATGTCCTGCTCGCAGTACCACTGGCAGGCGTTGAAGATGCGGGTGTTGGGCGTGTCATAGTTGCCGCCCCACGACTCGGCCTTGCCCGACTTCACGATGTGTGCCACGCCGTGGTTGTAGAAGTTGCTCAGGCCAGCACCACCCTGTAGGTTGGTGCACTTGAAGGTGCCATAGTTGTAGAACTTTCCGAAGTTGTTGTTGAACGTTCCAATGTCGATGCTGCCGCCGTTGTAGCCCTCTAGACCTTCGGCATTGCCATTGGTCACTGTAATCTTGCCGGCACCGGTAATCTTGCCACCGGGCATGACTACCAGGCGGGCCTCGTTGACAAAGGACATCAACTTACCTTCGGGGATGTTCAACTCTCCGCCGTTGTCAATGACGATGACGGCACCGCCGCCCACGCGCTGCTCAACATTGCCGCTGCCCAGGTCGTCCAGCGTCCATTTGCCGCTGATGTACACCGTGCGGGCAAGGTCGCCTTCGCTGGCCAGCACACTGATGAGTTTATTGTAGGTGCCGGTAATCTTGAATTTCTTCGCAAAGGTAGGATCGTCTACATGCGATGCCGGTGTGCCTTCAATCCACTGTTGTCCTCCTCCGGTATATTGGGGATATACAGGCTGCGTCCATACGTTCAGCCAACTTTTCCTTGTCTCGCCAAGGGCATTCACGATAGCATAGAAGGCATCTATTTTCTGTTTGTGTGTATTGCAATATTCTACTGGATAATGATAGGAGTCATATTCTACACTGATGTTGTCGTAAGCGTTTTTCAGCGGAACGATGGTGTTGTTCCAGAAAGCAAGGTCGTCAGGTTTGTTATCAAAACTGTGCCAACTGGGGTCTACCGTGAATCCAAATCCAGGGAGTGTTGCCAAAGTGGTAATCGTTAAGTTCGTTACCTCCCAGTGCCCATCCGTGGCGGGAATGTCATAGCCATTGTCATAGTTGTCCGTCGTGTTCTCGGCCGTAGGCTCCTTGGCACCATCGAGGAACGACTTGGCATATGCATTGTCGGGAATGGTGATGTGGGGAACGCTGGGTGCTGTCTGACTCTTGAGTACCCCACGGGCAGCGGCCACATTCTGCGAGCCGATGGTGGCACGCATCACGCCGTTGGCCACAGGCACCGAACGATAGGTGGTGTAGCCGTTGTGGTCGGTTAGGCCCACTATCAGCGCCTTGTCAGCCTCAGCATATTCAAAAGAAGTTTCAAAGGTGTTTCCACTCTCCACCTCGCCGTCGGCCAGCACATAGGCCGTGGCGTCGAGCAGTGGGTCGTTGGCATAGATCTTCACGGTATATGTTTCTCCGAAATCACCGTTCACAGTGATGGCGGCCTGTGCCTGTGCCGTCATGTTCCAGTCTTGGCTGGGGTCGACATCAACGCCTAACTTCTCAGCAGCGTTTTTCATTCCGTCGGCATCCGTTGGTTTCACAACTTCGATGTCGTGCGAACATGCCACACCGGCCAGTCCCAAAGTCAGGGCCGCCATTGCGTTTAAAACAAACTTTTTTATCATCATTTGGTAAGTATATTTAGGTAACGTTACTTCTCATATGCATTGAATATGAGATTTCGCAAGCAAAATTACGCTATTTTCAGGTAACTACCAACTTTTTTATGAATTATTTACAAAGAAAAAATGATTATCCGCAAAGATGATTCGCAAAAAAAAGAGCGCGGCATGACTCACTCACTCCGCGCTCCTTCTCAATGGATGTTGGTGTTCATCAGAGTGAAGACACTCAAGATGGTGGACACAGCCACAATGGCCAACACACACATTGTTTGAAAATCTAATAACATAATCTTTACCTTAAATAACACTTCACCGCAGCGAAGACTACTAACCTAATGAATAACGTATCAGCAATCATCACGACTGCCACTGCAAAGGTAGCAGTTTTATGGGGAAACGGCACTGTGCGTGCACACAATTTTCACGACGTCAAGGCATTTTTGACCTATGTCAATAAATTGACAAAGGGCTTAGTTGCCTGTATAGGTGCCCATGAAGAAGATGGCACCCGTAGACTGCTCACTGATGACATAGAGGAACGGGCGGGTGGCATGGAAGTTGACATGTCGGGGTTCCTGCCCTACTGATGTGACCTCGTTCATGCCAATTACGGTGACGGCGGCGGCCTCGGTGCCCTCCTCGTTGAGTTTGATGCGGGCCACCTGCTTCATGAAGCCAATCTTTGTGGCAGTGTCGCAGAATTCGGGGAACTGTGCAAAGTCGCTAAAGGCCAGAGGCATGCCCAGAGCCGACATGATGCTGTTCAGTTCGACATCGGTGTTCGACTCGAAACGTGGCAACTTCACATCGACAATGGCCTCGTCCATGTAGCGAAAAATGCTCTGCCACTTCTCGGCAGTGAGTGCGGCAGCCACCTCGGCCACGGTCTTTCCTTCGCGGGGCAACAGCACGGTCATGGTATAGGCACCGTTGCCATAAGGCATTCTGAGGGCCTGGCACAGATCGTCTTCAGTGTAGGCAAACTCCTTGTTCTGGTGCATCATGGGCACCTTGCCGGCGGCACCCTCGAAAGGCTCGTCTTTGGTCTGGCTCTTGTCGAACTTCTCGCTCCATGAACCCTTGAAATAGATGGCGTTGAGCAGGTAACTCACGGCTTCGGCGTCGAATGTCTGCTCATCCAGCACCTTGGGTATCATCTGCTCCGTGTGGTCGGCGGCCCACTTGTTAATCACATCCATGGTTTGGCCGTCGTGGAAGTCGCGGCTTTCGGGCGTGGCATCATAATAGTCGCGGGCCTTGGTCACAAAGCCTGGATTGAGCGTGTAGTCCTTGTTCACATAAATGTTGTTGGAGATGAGCACCTTGGTCAACTTGTCGAGCGAAGGAGCCTCGGTCAGCATCTTGCGGCAGAAGGCATTCACGCTGGCAGCATCGTCGAAGCCCAGCACTTGGTTAATCTGCTGCTGGGTCTCGCCGGCAGCACCGTTGTTCAGCATGCCCAGAGCATAAGTGATGCTGATGGGCGACAGAATGACGCTCTTGCCCTTCAGCGGTGCCGTCTGGCCTGTGGCAGCCTGGCGAAACAGGTTGAAGGCAAAGTCGTTGCCACTCTTCACCAGTTGCAGTTCGTCGGCAGTGATCTCAATGGATTTCAGTTCGTTGTCGACATCGGAAGGGGGATTGTCTGTCACACTCTCGCTGCCATTGCATCCAACGGTCGTCATTGCCATAAGCAGGCAGGGGATTATCCATAGTGTTCTTTTCATCTCATATACGCTTTTTATTCTACGATTGCAAAAATACGTCTTTTCTGCAAAAAGCCAATTGCCTTGTCCGCTAAATAACACTAACATGGCGTTAAAATAACAAAAAGACGGCCGCCACCAATACGGTGCGGCCGTCTTTTTTATCATTAAAGTTGAGTCCTGCAGCGACCATCGGGGATGCTCGTTGCTTTCGACCCTTGTTTTACAACTTCGG
>CAMHDT010000130.1 GCA_946183985.1 uncultured Prevotella sp. | reverse complement strand
GCACCCTCGTTGATAATGACGTTGGTGTTATAGATATACTGGCGCTTTGCCTTTGCTACGGGGTCGTAGCCCGTATAGTCTCTCTCGTCAATCTCTCCCTTTCTCACCAGCGAGGTGCTGCGCAGAGCGGCAAAGGTGTCGAAATAGTTCTTGAAATCTTTTTCATGATCATCTTCGACAATTGGCGAGTAGTAGTCACCCAGCGACCAGGCGTCTATCCAAGCCTTTGCCCATATGGGCTCATATTCAGGCTTCAACGTGCCACCTACTACACCGCCCTCCCAGCGTGACTTATCATTCCAAGGAGCCTCCTCACAAATCTGCACCGACGGCTTTCCTTTCTCGTTTTGCATATAATGCTGCACCGTCTCTGCATTCAGCACATGACCCATCTCGCCGCCGCCATATACCTCATATACCCTGCCGCCGCTGAGCAAATTCACGTGTGTGTGTTCCGACCAACTGTTGAAACCCTTGCCGGCACCATAGGCTGTGGCCAAATAACCCTTCGCCTTGTCAGACCATACTGGCGACGAGATGTTCACATTGGTGAAGATGGAGCGTCGCTGGTTGTTGTTGCCACCATAGATGGCACCTGTCACCACGGCTTTTTCACTCGTGTTCCTATAGTTCACGTTAGCCAGGATGACATCGCAAGGCGGCAGGATACTTACACCGTAGGCACCACCGAAGATATTCTTAACCTTGATATTAGACTCTTCCGGCACGTTAACCACCGTGCGGGCGGTGTTACCCTCTCTGTAACTGCCGCCGTAGGCATTGCCTATCTCACCGTGCAGCAGATCAACGACGGCAGAGACTTTTTCCAAGTCGTAGCCGGGGGCAAAGGTCGTTGCCTTATCTTCGCGCATGCCCAAACCGTTGTAACTACCGGCTCCGAAGACTTCCATATTCTTGAAGCCTTCATTGTTTTCATCGGTAAGGTCAACGAGCACGTAACTGTGGTCCTGTGCCTCGTCATCCTCGCGGCTGCCAGGATAACCCGTACCGGCACCGAACACTCCTACTATGCTGTTGCGGTCGTTGCTCACAGGACGCAGGTTGACAAAGGCGCTCTCCTGTCGGGGCATCGAACAGCCTTCACCATAGAGCGCCGTGTTTGTATAGTCATAATATCCATACGAGCCACCGAAGATGGTGTCCACACGACCTTGGAGATATTCTACATACGACGATGCTTTCAGCATGTATTCGTGCTTACCCTCGGCATAGCCGTGCATCTGTGTCTTGTAGGCTTCGTAGTCGCGGATGCGGGGCTTGTAGTCGAAACCGTCCTCGTACGCTCCGCGTATCTCACCGCCAAAGTCGTTACCGCCATAAACAATATCCCTGATCCACGGGAATCCGGATTTATAGCCGCCACTGCCATTGGGTTGCCTGCCGATGATGACCTCTGTATGTCCATAAATGTCGGCGTCGGAAGCACCTCCGAAAGCGTCATAGATGCGTCCGTTGCCCAAGTTGACATACGTGTTGCCGCAGACGTCGCCTTCGTTGCCGCCACCATAGATATATTCCGTCTCAGCCAGGTCTTCTGCCGTGCCGTCATTGGAATATATGGCCGACGCTCCGTTCAGGTTCACTGTGCTGCTGAAGGCCGGATCGAAGTAGTATTCCTTACCGGTGATAATACCGTGTTCGTCCACCACATTACGCGGTTTTCCCACCACGCCCAACTCGCCGCCGCCAAACACCTGGAAGGCATAGCCCTTGTTCAGGTTCACGGTGGTGCTGCCCCATACCTCGGTGGCTTCACCATAGCCGGCACCGAAGATGGTCAAAGCCAGAGCCATCAGGTCGTCGCGCTGGTCTTCGAGTACCACACCCGAAGCCTTTCTTCCGTAAGGGCCTGTTCCTGTGCCGAACACCTCGTCTTTCTTCAACTCATCCTCATTGACGTTGATGATGATATTGCCGTTGACGTGTCCGCTGTTGTAGCAGCCGCCATAGACATTGCCGCCCAGCAGGCGTACATCGCTGTCAATAGGACTGTTAGGCACTTTCACGAAGCCCTGTTCGCCTTTCTGGCTATACTGGGTGCCGTCGGTCGTGAGGCTTTCCCCCGTTCCTATGGTATGCTTGGTATAGTGATTGGCGGTATAAGTATAATAGGTGGTGCCGATAGACAGTTCTGTACCGGCAGTGATTCTCGTATAGACGCCGGCAGCCTCTGAATAGTAGTTGTCGTCAGCGGTGACGGTGTAGGCAGAGCCACTCACACTATGTGCCGTATAAGGTGTATAGGTGTAATACTCTTCTCCTGCGTTCAATACCGTGCCCGTTTCAATGGGCGTATAGGCATATCCCCACTTTTGGGTGTTCCAGATGAGACGGCTGCCATCGTCACTCCATCTGAGTGGCGTGATGGTCAGGTTCTCCAGGTTAATCTCCAGACGGTCCTTGATCTTGCCGCCTTCGGTGAAGCCGGCACGCTCGGCCTTGCTGCCCAGCACGCCGCCTTCGTAGGCAGCGTTAAGTCCTTCCTGGGCTTTCACATTGGCATTGTTACAGCCACCCACGAACTTCTCATAGATATTCACTCGGCGGTCAATTCTGTAGGTGTTCTTGCCTGGGATGGCCATGCTTCCCACGTTACCGCCGCAATAGAACGAACCGATATAACTTGTGTTGTCGTGATAGTCGGCAGGGTCGTCGTTGGCAATCTTGTCAAACACAATTTTCGGTTGCAGGCCCATGGCCACACCTTCCATATAGTTGGCAAACACGTCGGCGTTGGTCAGGTCCAAAGAACTGAACGAGCGGTCGGCATATTTTTCCAGAATGGTGGGGTGTATCATCTTTGCACCGTTGTTGCCTAAGAACACCGTGTCGGCAATCACGTGGTCGCCAATCTTCAGTTCCACCATGGGGTTTTCCTTCTCTGCGGCCAGCGTGGCACAGTTACCACCACAATAGACGGAACCTCGGATGATGGTGGGGTGTCTGGCATCCCTGCCCTTCAGACGGATAGACACCTGCTCGGCATTAGGACGGAAGGCGTTCAGCGCGTCATACGAGGCGGAGTAGCCATCCTGTGTATAGTACATGTCGCCATAGATGTCGTCGTCCTCCATGTCCGGGTTGTCCGAATAGGGATAGGCACCGTTGCCGCCGCCATACACATCGCCTCGGATGGTGGTGTACACACCGATGGCATTACCGCCATACACCTTGCCCGTAATATCATTACCGCCATACACATTTCTTACATCGCCGCCGCGTATCAGCACACGAGCCGACAACTCGTCGGGGAAACTATAGCCTGCCAGGTTCGATGTCGGTGTATAGACACCGTCCACCGTAGGCACCACATCGGCCATACGACAGCCGCCGTAGACATTATCCACGACAAGGCGGTTCTGAACGGCCATAGAGTCTTCGTAATTTGCACCGGCAGGCACCTTCGGGTCGAGTTCCAGCAGCAGGCCATCAGGGCTGGTCATCGCACCGCGGTTACCGCCGCTGTAGAGGTTACGGATTAAGCCGCGCTGCAGGTTCCATGTCGGTCTGATGGCCATCTCGGCATGGTTGTTGCCGCCGAAGAAACGGCCTATCTGGAAATCACCGCTGCTGGGGAACGAGAAACCGGTGTTGATGCCCATGCCATAGCGGAAACGGTCGGTGGTCAGCACCTCGCCAACAGTACCGTTTTCAGCATCCTGGTTGGTATAGGCATTCTCGCTTGCCACATCAATAATGCTGTTCGTCACCGCGCTGGGGTTATCCACGTGAATCACGGTCTTCTCCCTCACCGTGGCATCGTTGCCGCCGCCGTAGGCATACACGATGGAGCCGCCCTGCACATCCACATAGGTCTTGTCAAGTTCGGGTCTGTGGAAAGGTGTCTTCCTCTTGGCAATCACCACACTGCCTTCCTTGACGACATAGTCGTCGCCGTCGCGCAGGGTGTCGCCATACTCGTCAGTGTAACTGAAGGCGCCGTTGCCGCCGCCGAAGAGTTGACCGATATATACAGGCATGGCGTCGCCGTCTTCCGTTGCCACGGCCCTGACACCAGTGCCCGTCACGGTGGTCTTCGTGCTGAGATGCACAAAGGTGTTCCATTCGTTCGTCACGCCGTCGGTGTTGCCTGCCACCTCGGTGGGCAGGTCCTTGCCCACTGCTGCCGCCGTGCCGATGGTGCCGGCAATGTCGTTGCCGCCATAGACATAGTCGATAACGGTATATTCGCCGGTGGCGTGTGCACCGTCGATATTCACGTAGGCATTGCCGCCCACGTTACCCATACGTGCACCGCCAAACACCTTGTGTATGTCGCCTTCCTTCACGGTGACGCTGGTGCTGCCGTTCACGTTGCCCTGGTTGCCGCCGCCATAGACCTGACCACCAATATAGATCTGTCCCCTGGCAGTGGTTACCGCCAAGAGCAGCAGGGCTATAAGGCCCATCAGTCTTATTATGGTCAGTTCTTTCTTCATTCTACGGTCACCGTCGGGCTGTCCAGGTCGGGCTCCGACAGCATATACAGATATGTGGGTTGTATCGTCATGTTAATGGTATACTTATAGCCGCGTTTCACCTCTTTCAGTCGGTCGATCTTCTTTGTGATGTCGATGGTGTTCGTGGCCTTGCAGTTGGCACGGAT
>CAMHDT010000129.1 GCA_946183985.1 uncultured Prevotella sp. | reverse complement strand
ACTTCGGCATAGCCAAAGTTACGAAAAATGACTTACACCAGCAAATCAAACGACAGCACGAAATTGAATTTATACACGATTAACATATATTAATAGATCTGTATGTCTCTTTTTCCCTATTGTTCACTATCTTTGTTGTCGAAACAACAACGTGCCATCACATTTCAACCACAACATACTATGAGTAGAACAAGATTCTTAATGATTTCGCTGTTGCTGATAGGTTTCAATGCCATGACATTGACAGTCGCAGCACAGGGCAATGGTCAGCGTCTGGAAACCGATTATTTCTGGTTCGACAACGACGGCACCATCGAGAACTGTCCCGTGTACATTAACCCGAAGATGCGAGGCTATGCCATGAGCATCACCTCGACGCGCTACAAGCCAAGTCTGAAATCGGAGTTTCCCAAGACGCCCTATTTCGATTTGACCATGCTGATGTTCGGTCGTCAGGCCCGCACCCATGTCTTTGTGCTCGACACCGAAGGCATGAGCGAGCCACAGATGAAGGCAGCCGCCACGGCAGCCACCGGTCTGGCCACCAAATATTCCACCACCATCATGGGCTATATGGCTGCACTCTGGGTGGCCATGGACGAGAAACTCAGCAAGGAAGCGAACTACAAAGGCAATTCCGACTATAAGGAAAGCATCACCTATGGCAAGCCAGAGAAGGCCACGTTCATGGGTCAGGAAGCTTTCCACATCAGACATACGGTAGACTTGGCCAAATCGCCGAGGATGACCATTTTCGGCATGCCGATGCTCTTCACGTTCGACCACTATATCTACTATGACGAGCAGGCCCAGAAGATTGTGGCCGTGGTGTTCCAAGGCACGTCTATCACCGAGTATGCCGATATGACCAAGGATTCGAAGGCCAGCGCCACCATTTTCGAACTGCTCACAGGCTCCTCTGGCAAGAACGGCGAGAGCGGCATGGATCTCATGCGCAAGGCCTATCCCAAGGTCGATATGCAGGACTATTTCAAGCAGCACTTCCACCTGAAGACCCCTGCAGAAATTGAGAAGGAGCAGGAGATAGAGAAGGAGAAGGAGAAGGAGAAAGAAAAGGGAAAAGAGAAGGAGCAGGGAAAAGAGAAGGAGCAGAAAAAAGAGAAATGCACGCCCTGTGACACAAGACTCATTGGCAGCGGCGCCGACATGAAGTTAATCATCTGCTGCGACACCATCGACCAGCCCATCATCATCGATATTGACGATGACGACGACAAGGGCGTCACCAAAGGTGGCGGTAAACGCAAAGAGAAAGGCGGCGGCGACGACGATGATGATGACGACGACGACGATGATGACGACGATGATGGCGGCGGCAACGAAGGTGGCGAAGAAAAAGGCGGCGGCGACGACGATGACGACAATGGCGGCAATGGCGGCACGCCTGCCCTGCCCGCCCCTTCGAAGTTCAAGTATGGCGTTCTCCAGTTGTCCGCCGATGTCACCTATGCCATGTGCGAGAACAAGACCACCCTCTTCCTCCTTGAGAACATCTGGGGTGCCAGCAATGCCGTGTTAGGCATCGACAAGACCACCGGCAATGTGCGCGAGGTGATTCCCGGCAAGAAGAAGGCGCCACGCGGCACCATCTATCACATCGGCTCCGACGGCAAGGACCTCTATCTGGCCACCCAGGACCAGGGCATCGTGCGTGTCAAGGGCAACAGCCTGGCCTCCTCAGAGTGCCTTGTCAACACGCCTGTTGAGGAGTCCAATGGCGAGAATGGCAAGATTATCTTCTCGTCCAACGGGCGCTATATGGCTTTCGTGGGCAACAACTGCTATGTCTACGACCGCAACCAGAACTACAAACTGGTGAAGAGTTACGAAGACTACAACTTTGCCGATGCCGCCCTGACCAACGACGGCGACCTGTTCCGCATCGATGCCAACACCATTGTGGTGGCCCGCAACGACGGCACCAGCGACTATAAAAGCGGCACCATGAACACGTTCGACACGAGCATGACAGGCGTCAAGATCATTGCCGACACGCTCTATGTCATTGGCGGCAACAAGATTATCCAGACCCATTGCAAGGACATCAAGTGGAAGCAGACGGCCGCCATGGACGAGAGCCTGCATTTCCGCCGCACCCACATGAACGACCAAGGTCTCCTCTATGGCAATATCTACGGTCAGGCAGGCAAGGTGTTTGCCGGCATCGACGCTTGCGGCAAGAAGCAGTATGCCATTGAGGACAAGGTGCGCACAGGCCTGAAGAACCGCTATGGCGGCGAGTATGCCATCGAGATGGCCTACCTTGTCTATGTCGACGCCCTCGGCAACTATTGGCTCATGAACGACGGTATGAATGTCCTCGTCTACAACCCCAACGGCTTGCGTGGCATCAGCACCATCGCCGGTAAGGTAAAGGCATATACGAAATAAGAGATGAGGGTGGTGCTCACCCACCTATGCTGCGCATCACCTCCACGGCTTCCCCCACGGTAGGCACCTCGGTAACGACCATCGAGCGCCTACCGTTTTGTTCTCTCAGGCTGCAGCGGCGCACGTTCTTCGCTGCAAAGTCGAGGATGCTGCCGAAGGCCGCACTCTGGTAGAACGGACTGTTGGCGTTCTGTACGAAGTAGAGATACATGCGCCCCTGCTTCAGCATCACCTTCTCGCAGCCCAACAGTTTGCCATAGCGGCGTAGCGTCACCACATGGAGCAGTTCCTCGGCCTGCGGCGGCAGCGGTCCGAACCTGTCGATGAGTCGCAGTCGGTAGGCCTCCAGTTCCTTGTCGTTGCGTGTATTGTCCAGTTCGCGGTAGAGCAGCATTCGCTCCGAGTCGCTGGGCACATACTGGTCAGGGAAATACATCTCAAGGTCCGTCTCGAGGGTGCAGTCGGCAACGTAAAGGGAAGAGGGAAGAGTGAAAAGTGAAGAATTTCCTGCCGGAGTCCCATCTGCAGACGACATGGCGGCAGGAAATTTTTCACTTTTCCCTATTCCTTCTTCACTTTTCACTATTCCCTCTTCACTTTTAAGTTCTGCCATGGCCTCGTTCAGGATTTTCTGGTAGGTCTCATAGCCCAGGTCGGAGATGAAGCCGCTCTGCTCGGCACCCAGCAGGTTGCCGGCGCCACGGATGTCGAGGTCCTGCATGGCGATGTTGATGCCGCTGCCCAGGTCAGAGAAGTTCTCCAGCGCCTCCAGTCTGCGACGGCTGTCAGCAGGCAGGGTGGCCAGTGGTGGCGCCAGCAGATAGCAGAACGCCTTGCGGTTGCCGCGCCCCACGCGCCCCCGCATCTGGTGCAGGTCGCTCAGTCCGAAGTTCTGCGCGCTGTTGATGATGATGGTGTTGGCATTGGGGATATCGATGCCGTTCTCCACGATGGTGGTTGAGAGCAGCACGTCATAGTCATAGTTCGAGAAGTCGAGCACAATCTTTTCCAGTTCCTCGGGCTTCATCTGTCCGTGGCCCACGGCCACCCGGCAGTCTGGCACATATTTTTTGATCATCTCTGCAATATGCGTCAGGTCGCTGATGCGGTTGTTCACGAAGTAGACCTGCCCGTTGCGGCTCATCTCGAAGTTGATGGCCTCGGCAATCATCTCTGCCGAGAACACGTGTATCTCCGTCTGTATGGGATAGCGGTTGGGCGGCGGTGTCTGTATGACGCTCAGGTCGCGTGCGCCCACCAGCGAGAACTGCAAGGTGCGCGGGATGGGTGTTGCGCTCATCGTCAGCGTGTCCACGTTGGTCTTCATCTGTCGCAGTTTCTCTTTTGTAGAGACGCCGAACTTCTGTTCCTCGTCGATGATGAGCAGTCCCAGGTCCTTGAACTTCACCGTCTTGCCAATGAGTTTATGCGTGCCAATGAGGATGTCTATCCTACCCTCTTCCAGGTCTTTCAGCAGGGCCGTGGTCTGCTTGGCCGAACGGGCCCTTGTCAGGTAGTCCACGCGCACGGGCATGTCTTTCAGTCGCGATGAGAACGTGCGGTAGTGCTGATAGGCCAGCACCGTGGTGGGCACCATCACGGCCACCTGCTTGCCGTCTACGGCCGCCTTGAAGGCCGCGCGCACGGCCACCTCGGTCTTTCCGAAGCCCACATCGCCGCACACCAGTCGGTCCATGGGTTTCTGCATCTCCATGTCGGCCTTCACGTCCTGTGTGGCCTTGAGTTGGTCTGGTGTGTCCTCATAGAGGAACGAGGCCTCCAGTTCGTGCTGCAGATAGGTGTCGTGGCTGAAGGCGAACCCTTTCTGACGCCTGCGTGCCGCATAGAGTCTTATCAGGTCGCGTGCAATATCCTTGATATGCTTCTTGGTGCGTTCCTTCAGTCGCTCCCATTGTCCTGTGCCGAGCGTCGACATGCGTGGCTGCTGTCCGTCGTCCTGCGACTTGTATTTCGACACCTTGTATAGCGAGTGTATAGACACATAGATGGCGTCGCCGCGCTGGTAGATAATCTTGATCATCTCTTGGAAACCGGACTCTCCCCCGGCCCCTCCCTGTGAGGGAGGGGAGGTTATGGGCATTCGCACCAGTCCTCCGAACTTGCCGATGCCGTGGTCCACGTGCACCACATAGTCGCCCACTTCAAACTGCTGTATCTCCTTGAGTGTCAGGGCCACCTTTCCGCTGCGTGCCTTGTCGCTCTTCA
>CAMHDT010000128.1 GCA_946183985.1 uncultured Prevotella sp. | reverse complement strand
AGACGCTTGCGCGGATTCTTCATCTGCGGGTCGCTGAAGGTGAGCCATATCTCCTGTACCTCGTCGGGCCCGAAGAATCGGTCTATGATCTCAATATTGGTGCGCAGGAAGGCTACGTTGCGCAATCCTTCTTGCAGGGCAAGGGTGGCACCTGTCCACATGCGTGCTCCCTTAATGTCAACGCCAATAAAGTTGCGGTCGGGGTTCTTCTTAGCCAGTTCAACGGTGTATTCTCCTTTGCCGCATCCCAGTTCAAGAATAATGGGGTTGCTGTTGTTGAAGTATTGTTCGCACCAGTGCCCGCGCATGGTGAAAGGAATGTCGCTCACCACCGAATAAGGGTACTGAAAAACATTGGCATATGTTTCCATGTCGGCGAACTTGGCCAGTTTACCTTTGCTCATTATGCTTTTTCTTTATACTATTCTTTGCAAAAGTACACAATAATTCTGATATTCCCAAACTTTTCAACTATTAATTATATAAGGTTCGTGCATACACAAATATGTGTACACACGAACCTTATATGTGTTTATGCAATATTGCGCGTTATACTATGGCTTAATAGGAAGCCATGGACAACTGCTGCAGAATCTTCTCAGCGTTCTTCTTGCGGGTAGCGCCCTGGATGAGGAAGATGTCAACAAGCCACCATACCCAGAACAGTGTACCACAGGAAATGGTGCCTACGATAATACATACCAACAGTTTGCCAACGCCCATGCCGATGTCGCCAATATAGAAACGGTCTACGCCCAGTTCGCCAACGATGATGGAGAGGATAATGGCCAAGGTGGGGTCTTTCAGGTCGCTGAAGAGCATGGAGCCCTGTGTGTAATCGAGGTCAAGGAGACGCTCACGGATTGTTTCAACATACTCAGGTGCCAGTTTTGAACTGTTCATCATGATAAGTTGGTCGGCTTGTTTCTGTTCCATAATGATATTGTTTTTTGTTAGGTAATTCTTTATATCAATGGCAAAGGTACGAATAAGTGAGCAAAAAAACAAATATTTTTTGGTTTTTTCGAACGGGAGTACCTAAAAACATGGTTTGAAGTATAAAAAAATGCGCATCAAAATAACTTGATGCGCACTTCTTTAACTATCTGGTTGAATTAAATCTGCTCCAGAATCTTGTTGGCATTGTACTTACGGGTACGGCCAGCAGCGGTGAAGATGTCAATGAGACCCCAGATGCCGCAGCCACCGCAGGTCAGCAGTTTGGCAACGCCCAGGCCAGTCTCGCCCAGCATGAAGCGGTCAACGCCATAGCAGCCCAGCAACCAAGCGATGATGGTCATCATAGTGGTGCCTTTCAGTCCTGCGAAAGCAGCGTTTACAGCGCCCTCGTCGGCATTCTCCATGCGCTCGCGGATGGTCTCGATAAACTCAGGAGCAATCTTGTTTGCATTAATCTGAAGCAACTGATCAATCTGTTCTTTAGTCATAGTTGTAAAGTTTTTAAAGGGTTAATAATGTTGTTAAATAATTGAATGATTCGTTTTTATATTCCCAGAATGTTTCTGATGATGGTCCAACTGACGACGAGGACGAACATGAACATCGTCATTTCTTTTCCTTCAAGCACGCGCTTCCAGCGTTTCTGCGTCTCTCCCGTCAGCACCAGGAACTCTATTCCGAAAAGTGTGATGTAGGGTAGAAAGACCACCAGTAAATAGTTGTAGTGGATTGCCTCGATAAACCTGCCGTGCATCATGGCATGGAGGAACCGCTGCATACCGCACCCAGAGCAACTATATCCTGTAAGCGACTTAAACACGCATTTAGGCATCAATGGCATTTCCACAGGGTCAAATACATAGTACCATGTAAGTCCCGCTATCGCCACTAAGGCACCAATCGCGAATATCAGCCTCTTGGTCAGAACCGTTCTCAACTATTGGCAATCTGGAGGATGAGTACAATGATGTTAGCGATGAAGCTTAGAGCCACAAACACCGAGGCAATGATGTTGTAGGTTTTGGCCTTGCTGGATGCTTCTTGTGCCAGCATGATGCCTTGCTCGCCCATCTGGATGTTCTTTTCTACTTCATTTGATTTCATCAGGGCCATGATGCCCAGTACTAAACCGATGATGCCGCAGCAACCGCAGCAGAGCACACCTAACACGATGTTGATGATAGACCAGATTTTGTAGTCTTGTGGGGTCTCAACGTACCCATCGTTTTGATACTGATAATCGTCCATAGTTGTTATGTTGAAAATTATTTGTTAAATTCCTATTATGTTTCTCACCACCAGCCAAACGAAGAATGTTATCAGGTAGGTGTAGATGAGATAGCGATGCTCTACGATGGCTTCTGCCCTTTTCTGCCACGTTCCTCTCAATATCCATTTCTCGACGATGACCGCCAGCAGGTAAGGGAGGGCAAATGTGAACCAGTAGTTGTAGGCGAGGGCCTCTGCAAAGTGCCCATGTAGCACGGCGTGTGCTGCTCTTTGAAATCCGCATCCCGGGCAACTGAGTCCCGTAAGCAGTTTGAATGGGCATTTTGGCATGAGCGGTTGCTCTGTTGGGTTGAGCCAATACAGCGCGATAAGCACCGACATACATGCCACTATGATGGCAATTCGCTTTTTCAAGCCTTAACTGGCAGATGCAATGATGAAGAGCACGACATAGAACAGAATGTAGAGAACCCAGATCACGGCGCTTGCACCGATGCCTATAAGACTCCACTTCTTGGCCTGTGCCGCAGCGTCCTCGGCCAGTTCATACTGCCCCATATTATAGTAGTTGTTCACATCGTTGGCCTTGATAATAGCATAGACGCCAGCGGGCAGGCAGCAGCATGCTGTGCAGAAAATGGCCAGTGCCAGATTGTTGTTTGGCTTGGGATAGCTTGGGTCTTGGTAAACCATGATTATTTGTTGTTTTTGATTAATGTCAACCGTTATTACTCTATCACTACGGTAGTCCAGCCGTGCTTGTCTTCAATCTCACCGTATTGGATGCCGCGCAACGTGTCGTAGAGTTTCTTTGAAATAGGACCGGGCTGATCGCCGAAAGAGTAGCGCTTGCCAGTGTCGAGATCATCTATATATGAAATAGGTGAGATGACGGCAGCCGTTCCGCAGGCACCTGCCTCCTCGAAGGTCTCCAGTTCCTCTTCAGGAATCTGGCGGCGTTCTACCTTCAGCCCTAAGTCTTCAGCCACCTGCATCAGGCTCTTGTTGGTGATAGAGGGCAGTATGGAGGTAGACTTCGGCGTGACATAGGTGTTGTTCTTGATGCCGAAGAAATTGGCGGCACCGCATTCGTCCATATATTTCTTCTCCTTGGCATCAAGATAGAACTCGCAGGCATAGCCTTTCTCATGAGCCAGATTGTTGGCAAAAAGCGAAGCGGCATAGTTGCCACCTACCTTGTACTTGCCTGTGCCGAGGGGAGCCGAGCGGTCGTAGTCGCGTATGATGACATAGGGGTTCGATGCGAAGCCGCCCTTGAAATACGGCCCCACAGGTGTTACAAAAATCATGAACAGGTATTCCTTGGCGGGATGAACACCTACTTGTGCGCTGGTGCCGATGAGCAGCGGACGTATGTAGAGCGTTGCACCGCTCTCATAGGTGGGAATCCATTCCTGGTTGAGGCGCACCACCTTGTTTACCATCTCCGTAAACAGTTCTGTGGGCACTTCTGGCATCATAATGCCGCGGCAGGTAGACTGCAGACGCTCTGCATTGTCTTTTACACGGAAGGTGCGCACCTTGCCGTCTTTGCAGCGATAGGCCTTCAGACCTTCGAATGCTTCCTGTCCGTAATGCAGGCATGTTGCTGCCATATGGAGTTTAAGATATTCGTCTGAGCATACTTCTATCTCGCCCCATTTGCCGTCGCGATAGTAGCAGCGAACGTTGTAGTCTGTGGGCCGATAGCCAAAAGATAGGTTTTTCCAATCCAAGTCTTTCATTTGTCTGTTTGTTTGAAAATTTAGTGCAAAGATAGACAAAAATCTGATAACCTGCAAGTTTTTCTAACTTTTTTCTAATATTTTCTTGATTTCGTCGTCAGTTTTGTTCAGTTTATCCTTGCATTGCTTAATAAGGCGCTGGGCCAGTTTCAGTTGCTGGGCCAGTTCATCGACGCTATAGTCGCCGTTTTCCATTTTACGGACAATGCTTTCCAGTTGTTGTAATGCTTCTTCGTAGGTCATGTTACTATGGATTTGATGATGCCTTTTTCCAGGCAAGTTTCTATTTCGTCACCGGGTTTTATGACCGATGGGTTGCGCAGGGCCTTGCCTTGGTGCAGGGTGATGCTGTAGCCGCGTTTCAGCAGAATGGCAGGGTCAAGTGCCCTGGCCCGTTGCTGTAGCATCTCCAGCAGGTGTTGCTCTTTTTCCAACAGGTGGGTGGCTGCTGTCGGCAGGTGGACTGACAGGTTTTCAATGGTAGCCTTTTGTGTTATGAGCAGGCGTGAAGCCTGTGCTGTGAGTGCCTGCCAGCAGTGGTCAAGACGTGCTTCCTGTCGGGTCTTGATGACCGAGAAAAGGGTGGGGATGTGCTCAGAGAGCCTTGCCAGTCGCAGTTGCTCGGTCTCCATCTTGCTTTGGGCGTAGTTTGTGAGTCTGTCCTGACAGTTGTCTATGCGCCGTTGCGTGTTGTCAAGGTGGCTGATAAGCAACTGTGCCGCAGCCGTGGGCGTCTTTACTCGTGTATGGCTCACCATGTCGAGGATGCTCTCGTCGCGGTCGTGTCCTATGCCAGTGATGATGGGTAGTGGGAACTGTGCCACGTTCTCTGCCAGGAGCAGGGTGTCGAAGCCGGAGAGGTCGGCAGTGGCACCGCCCCCTCTGATAATGACGACACAGTCAAAGGGAGGGTCATAGGACTTATGGGACTCATAGGACTTATGGG
>CAMHDT010000127.1 GCA_946183985.1 uncultured Prevotella sp. | reverse complement strand
CTCTAACCACTAACCTCTAAGACAGACCTATGAACCTAAAAACCTTATTACTATCAGCCATCATGGCCATAGCGGTGACCTCCACGGTGTCGGCAGCCGACGAATATAAGAGCGACCCCGTGTTCATCGCGCTGCGCGATACTGTCCATGAAGCCTTCAACATGGCCGACAGCGTGAAGTTCTTCCCTGCCATCCACAGACTGGAAGACTATCTGCTGCAGCGCGATGAGACACGTGCCTACTACACCCAGCGCTGCAACGAGATTGTGTTTATGATGAACACGCAGCAGATTTTCGAGGCTTACAAGGCTGCCAAGCAGATGTCGAAGGAACTGCGCGAAAAAGGACTGGACAAGGAGATGTACATGGCCGTCAACATGATGGGACACATCTATAACTACTGCGGCAAGCGCGAGGCGGCCAAGGCAGCCTTCTTCCAGGTCATCGACATGATGCAGAAACAAGGCATCTACGAGAGTATGCCGCCCATCTATATGAACATTGTGAATGTGGAACTCGACGACTCGCCCGAAGAGGGACTCCAACTGCTGGAGAAAGCAGCCGGGATAGCCCGCCAATACGCACCCGAACGTGTATTCGACATTGAGACCCGTCGTGCCATCAGTTACTACAATATGGGCAACATGGAGAAGTTCATTGAATGCTACAACGCCTACAAACAAGGCGAGGCCAAGGGACTCTCCTCCGTTCACGGCCGCACCATCGAGGTCTACTATCAGGCTTATCTGGGTCATGTGGACAAAGCCGTGCAGATGGCCCGCGAAAGCCTTGGCGACGAGAGCGATGCCATCATCACCAACCTCTACAAGAACGCCGGCCGATGGGAGGAAGCCTACGAGTCCATGCGCAAGGAGGCCACGCTCAACGACTCTATCACCAATGTCATCCTGGCCAACAGCATGGACGGTCTGGAAGACGAACTGCGCCTCTATGAATCGGAACGCCGCAACTCACAACTGCAAGCCTATGTTATGCTGGCCATCATCATGTTGCTCATCGTGCTCATGGCTGGCATGACCTATATTGTCTTCACACGCCGCAAGCATCTGAAGGAGTTGAACCGTGCCTACCAGCGTGCCCTGGAGTCCGACAAGATGAAGACGGCCTTTATTCAGAACATGAGCCACGAGGTGCGCACCCCCCTGAACATCATCACCGGCTTTGCACAGGTCATCTCCGACCCTGACCTCACGCCCACGGCCGAAGAGCGCACGCACATTGCCCACATGATGCTGAAGAACACGCATATCATCACCACCCAAATAGAGGAGATGATTGAACTGTCACTCAACGAGAATACGGATGAGGTGGAGAAAGACAGCAATGTCGACATCAGCGACATCCTGTCGCAACTCGTCAATGACTACAAAGAGATGGTGGCCGAAGGCGTGAGTCTGCACTTGAACGATGCACTGCCCAGCGGCTTCAGGGCTACAACCAACAGCAGGATGCTGCACCGCATGGTCAGCATCCTGCTCGATAACGCTTCGAAATACACCTCAGAGGGCAGCATCACCGTGAATGCGATGCTCAACGATGAGCAGCACCTGCTCATCACGGTGGAAGACACGGGCTGTGGCATTCCTGCCGAAGAGGTGGCACATGTGTTTGAGCGCTTCGTCAAACTCGACACCTTCAAGGAGGGCCTGGGCCTCGGACTGCCGCTGTGCCGTCTCATAGCCACCCGCATGAAGGGCACCGTAGACCTCGACACCACCTATAGCGGTCCTGGCTCGCGCTTCGTCCTCACCCTCCCATTGGAATAAAGCCTCCAAGAAAGGAAATAAAAAAACTGGCTGTGTCAAATATAGACATCAGTCCTCATTAAACTAACAAAAATCTTCAAAAATCTAGCAAAAATGGCTATCGAATGGCTTATTTTTGAAAGATTTTTGAAGATTTTTGTTTTTTGACACACCCTCTATTCAGTTCTCAATTTTTTAGTTAGAAGCGGTAGTCTATGCCCAGGCCAATGACATGGTTGGTGCGACTGAAGGTGTCGCTACCAGCAAAGCCAGTGCCCAGATAGCTGGGCTGCTCCTTCTTATAATCACTATAGAGCGTGCAGAAATAACTCACGTTAAGGCGCACCTTCTCGCTCAGATTCACGGCCCCGCCGAAGCCAAGGCTATAACTGTCACAGGCAAACGAAGTGTGAGCCTGATAGTTGTCGGCCAGGCCATAGTCGGTACGCTGTCCGCCAAGGCTCACGGTCAGTAGGTCGTTGATGTCATACTCAGCACCCAGCAGCACCTCGTGTGTGCCGTGCTTCAGTTCCTTCTGACGGTCGTTGGCCATCTGCGCGTTCTTGTCGTCGAAGAAATGATACTCCAGGGCAGCACGCAACTTCGGCGTTATCTCATACTGGGCAGCCACCGTCAGCAGGGCGGGCATATCATAGCGCACCTTCTCGTCGGGCATATAATCCTTTATCTTTGCCGTCATACCGTCGCCCATGCCAGCAGCCAGTGCGGCCAACGTAGCCTCGTTGCCCATCTGACCGGCCAAGGCCTTGATGTCGGTGGAGACGCCCATCATGGCCACGCTCAGCGCCTTTGTATCGTTCTCAGTGTTGATTTTCGTGCGGAACTCATAGCGGGCGGCCAGCGTCAACGGTCCCTGATGGTAGTCGACGCTCACGATGGGTGCAAAGCCCCAGCCCCGCTGCGTCACATCCAGTTGCAGGTCCATGAGTTGCTGACTGCCTAACTGCGGCAGCGTGGTAGCCGTCACGAAGCCTCGGTTATAGCCATCGTAGTAGTTGGCACGCACGCCCACGGCTGCCGACAGACAGTCCAGCACCTTATAGGTGAAGTTCACCTGTCCGCCATAGATATATTGCTTGCCCTTCACCTCCGATTCGATGCCATACATGGCAGGTGTCACCGTGCCGACCGACTTCTCGTAAATCTTGCCCATGGTCATCACATTGAACATCGGGATGCCCTCGTCATACTTCACGAAGCCACCGCTGCCCACGATGCCAATCATCGTCGACACAGCCCACCGGTCCTGTTTGTATGAGGCAAACAGGGCTGGCACGATAGGTGCCGATGCCTTGCCGTTGAACTTCTGATGATAGTCACTACCCAGGAAGTTGGGAATGTCTGTCTCAATGTCGCGGTTCTGCCACGGTTTCTGAAAGTTGAGCGACAGTTGCCACCCCTCGTGCCCCCAGGCCAGTCCGGCAGGGTTGCTGTAGGCAGCATCAATCTCCGTCGAGGCACCACGTGCAAACATACGGTCAAAAGCAATGTGATAGTTGGTGTTGGTCATCAGACCACCGGCATTAGCCGCCATACAGGCCGACGCCATTGCCATCAATAAGAAAACTCTCCTCATCATTTATATATAATAATGTATAATGGTTTGGCTCTGGCTGCAAAATTAGCACTTTTTTCCGAAATAATGGTCAAAATACGAAAAAAAATTATCACACTTTGCGCATTTTTTCGTATATTCGCACATAGATAATGACAAGATCATACTGTGACCGAATAACTGTTTAACCCCAAAAATCCTTTTTGCTATGATGAAAGTAGGAACGGACAATGCACCTACGAGGCCGTAGCCAAGGTCTGGCACCTCGACTACACCCCGCTGGCCCTGTAGACAAACAACGGGAGACTGTTCACCGTCTGTCGTTTTTCACTTCATTCCACTACCAACTGATAGGCAACGATGCGGTTGGTGGCGGAAAGAAGTTTCTGTACATAGGTGGTACCCGAGGCGAGGGCCGTGATACCGCCATCGGCCACCTGGGCAACAACGCCATCAGCAAAGACAAAGGCATCGCCATCGGTGCACGACAGCGTCTGCCCTACCTGCAGACGGATGACCTCAGACTGCAAACGATAGTAGGTAAAGGGGCCCATCTGCGTCATCACCGACAGGGCGTTGGCTGACAGCCCCGTGACAAACCATGTGTAACGGTTCTGATAGCCGTAGCCATTGGACCACAGGGTGAGCAACGTGCCATATTGCGCATAGAAGCCATAGGTCATGGTGTTGAAGCCATAGGTGAAATAGTTGTCGTAGCCAGTATAGGTCTTGTCGGCGTTCATGGTGAGCAACTCATAGTAGCCCTTCTCCTGACTGCCCCACAGCCATGTGCCGGTGAGCGTTGCCTGCTCAGCAGGCACCGCCTTGTGGCCAAAGGTGATGCTGTCGATGGTGGTCACGTCAATGTCTACCTGCGTTCCGTCCTTGTAATGTATACGCATATCGTTCTGGGCGTATGCCGCCATGCCTACTGCCAGAAAAAAAAGAAACACAACCTGTTTCATATTATCAATTATTCAAGTTTCTGGCTACAAAGATACAAAATAATTCATAATCCTTTGCAAGCAAAGCGAATAAATTCGAGCGCATAATTCTTTTTTAGAAAAAAGCGGCAAGGCCAAGCGCATAATTGCTCACGATTATTATCTTTTAACGGTGTTCGCGACCTTTGGTTCATAATTATTTTCTACCTTTGCACGCGATTTCGAAATCAACCAGACTAATTTATGAAGATATTACTGTTGGGAAGTGGCGGCCGCGAACACGCCCTGGCTTGGAAGATTGCTCAGAGTGAGCGAGTGGAGAAACTGTATATTGCACCGGGCAACGCGGGAACATCGACCTGCGGTCGCTCTGCCATAGCAGAGAACGTGGCCATGAAGGCTGACGACTTCGAAGCCATCAAGCAGTTTGTGGTGGAGAAAGGCGTCAACATGGTGGTCGTAGGCCCAGAAGACCCGCTGGTGAAGGGCATCTACGACGACCTGAAGCAGGATGCGAGGACGAAGAACGTGCCCGTTATCGGCCCTTCGAAGGCCGGTGCCGTGCTGGAAGGCTCTAAGGACTTTGCCAAGGCATTTATGATGCGGCACAACATTCCCACAGCCCGCTATGAGACCTTCGACGGCGAGCATCTCCAAGAAGGTTTGGCCTTCTTGGAAACCCTGGAGCCGCCATACGTGCTGAAGGCCGACGGCCTGTGTGCCGGCAAGGGCGTGCTCATCCTGCCCACCCTCGACGAGGC
>CAMHDT010000126.1 GCA_946183985.1 uncultured Prevotella sp. | reverse complement strand
GCGTTAACAATCTTTAAGACTGTGCAGGCACACAGCCCTGTGGTGCAGCGGCGGTGCCGCTAGGTGTCTCGGCGGTAGTAGCCCTCCATCTTGGCCACGGCAATGTGGAGCAGATAGCCCGCCAGCATGCCAAGAATGAAGGCGGGCACCAGCCACGCCCACCATATCATGATAGTTGCGCACATGTTCATCAGGGCAAAGTTACGACATAAAATGCAGAAAATCGGCCCATGCGTGTTAAAATATGTAAACTTATTTTTTCTGCCTCCAAACGCGCCGTAACTTTGCGCTCAAGGAAACACCTGCAAGCCGCTGGCAGGCAACCGCCAATTGCTCCACAAGGCACCGCCAAGCCCAGCGAGAGGAGCCTCCAAGAGGGGTGCTTTGCAATATCATCGCCGAAGTGTTGCAGTAACCTCGCGGACTGCTTGCAATATCCTCGTCGAGCCCCGAAAGGAAAGCAGGATTCCGAAACTTGAATGTTTAACTAAAAATTCTTTCAAACAATGGCAAACATCAAACCTAAGATGACTCTGGCCCTGCGCCAGAACAACAACATGGAGCAGAAGGGCTATGGAAAGTATTTCCCAGTGCTGGCCAAGCGCACCAACATCAGCCAGGCCGGTCTGAGCAAACACATTGCCAGCCACGGTCTGGGCGTGCAGCCTTCCATCATCAACGCTGTGGTAACGCAGTTCAGTAAATGTCTCGTCGAGATGCTTCAGCAGGGTATCGGCGTGCAGGTAAACAATCTCGGCATCCTCTATCCCACGGTGCTCAACAATGGTGGACTGGCCAGCGTTGACAAGGTGTTGGAGGGCATAGACCCCGTGAAGGGCATCCGTATGCGTTTCCAGGCATCGAGCACCGAAGACTGCAACCTGACGGGCAAGGCCTTCAAGGAGCGCGTAAGCCTCGAGTGTCCCTATGTGGAAGAGCGAGCGACTTACTACGACGAACACGGAAAACTTCGTGGAAAGAAGAATCTGGCGTCTATCGACCTGTACCCCAAGCCTGAGCCCGAGCCTTAAGGCTTAAGAGAGTATTAACTGAAGTGTAACTATTAAATTTGATTATTATGAGTGGAAAATTGCAACCTCAACTCGTTCTGGCCCTGCGTCAGAACAACAACATGGAATCTAAGGCATACGGCAAGTGGTACGCCGAGATTGCGCGCAAGCAGACCCTGTCGCAGCGCGGCATTTGCGACCACATCGAAGGTCACAACCTCGGTATTCCGCGCAGTATCATCGACATGGTGATTGGTCAGATTGGCTCCTGCATCGTGGAACTGTTGGAGCAGGGCTGCCGCGTCAAGATTGACGGCATCGGTACCTTCTATCCCAGTCCGCGCGTGCGCAAAAAGCCAGCCGGCAAGCAGAGCGGCGGTCTTGATGACCCCAGCGACCTGCAGACTGTGGGCGTAGACAACTTCGTTCGCGCCATCAATATCAACCTGAGCCCCGACAGCACCAACGTCGACAATCTGACCTCGAAGGCGCTGAAGAAGAAGTGTAAGATTACCATTCCGTACTACATTAGTGGTGCGAAGATGCGTGGCAACTACACACTTGTTCGCATCAAGAAAGAGGGCGAGGCTCCCACGCCTCCCGAGCCTTAATCAGGAACCGTAAGCCTGCGCAATCATGAAGAATCGTATCATCGAAAAGTCCTTGGCCGTCGGCAGTTTCACCACTGCCGTGGCCTTGGCCTTTACCTCTCTCCTGATAAGTGAAGACCACGACATTGCCGCAAACGTGATGATTTGCTGCGCCCAGTTCCTCACTTTGACTGCAACAATTCTTGGCATTGACTATAAATTCACACGACAATGAAAGAGAAGAAAAGTATCACTTGGTGGCTCGAAATCATCCGGGCCGTCATAGCCGCAATTATCGGCTGCCTCGGTGGAGGCGCCGCAATCTCAATGTTTTGAGGCTTTCAGTTTGATTTGTTTCATAATGGTTTACGTTTACGACTGGGGGCAGGGGTACGTGAGTATACCTGCCCTGTTTTTTTACGGAAACCTGCGTATATCTGCGGAAATTACACGGATTACATATTACATATTACATATACCGCTTGTAACATTGACCATTGAACGCCTCTATTAAAAAAGTTTAAATTGAGTGGTGTTTTGGAAAATTGTAGTACCTTTGTTCTCTAAAAATTGAGAATGGTGAATTGTAAATCATACCTTGCTGCCGCTGCAGCGGCCATAACGCTGGCATGGGGCACCCTGGGGACCCAGGCACAGCAACTGCAGGCCACGGTGAAGCACTACTCTACCGACGACGGCCTGACGAGTAATACCATAGCGAATATTGTGCAAGACGACTATGGATATATCTGGCTGGCCACGTGGAACGGGCTGGTAAGGTTCGACGGCTATCATTTCTTTGAATACCCCACGGGCGCTGCCAGCCGCGTGCCGCACCTGCACAACCGCATTCGCGACCTGGCCGTGGACAACCAGCAGAACATCTGGATGCGCATGTACGACCAACGCATCTTCGTGCTGAAGAGGACTACCGACAAGATTGTCAACCCCTTCGACGGCGTGAGCGGCAGCGACGACTTCAGGTGTTCGCAAAAGCCCGTGACCACCAGCAATGGCGATGTGCTGGCCATCATCGACGGCGTTGGCATCTATAAGATGAGGATGGAGCGCGACGGCGTGAGCACACAACTCATTACCACGGCCGGCCTCACGGTGACCTCCATGGCCGAAGGCTATCAGAACGACATCTGGCTTGGCACCAACGAGGGTGTGCACCGCATGGACGCCAGCAACCTGACCGTGGAGCGCAAGGGGGTGTTTCTGGATGAGGATGTGCGCTGCCTATACTCTAATGGCTATAACATCTTTGCAGGCACCGCGTCGGGAAAAATCCTGGTGTTCTCATACGGACAGGAGCCGCAGACGCTGCGACAGGGCGGCAGCAGCATCAATGCCGTGTTTGTGGACAGCCATGGCCTTATCTGGTTTTCCGACGACCTGGGCGGAGCCAACTACATCGATGCGGCAACGGGCGAGGAGCACCATTTCGAGCAGGTGGTGAAGACGCCTGATTTTGACGGTGTTGGCGGCGAGTTTCGCGAATCGAACGGTATTGTATGGATGAGGATGAACCATGGCGGCTACGGCTATTATGACCGTGAGCAGAAGGTGGTGCAGTATTTCCACAACGACCCGAGCAACCCATGGAACCTGTCGAACACGATTAATGCCGCGCTGGAACTGAGTGAGGGCGTGGTGTGGGAATCGACCAACCGTCGCGGACTGGAGAAACTGGAAATCATCAACCATATCATTGAAAGGCACAGACTGGTGGAGAATGCCACCACATCGGTAGAAAACGAGGTGCGCGCCATGTATTATGACACACAGCGCAAACTGCTGATGATGGCCAACAAGAATGGCTCGCTGTTTATGACCTATGACAACGGGACCAGAAAGGAACTGACGCAAAGCAGCAACGGGCAGCCCTTCGGACGCATCTATGGCATCAGCAAGGACAGCAGGGGCAACTACTGGCTGGCATCGAAGGGCAACGGTCTGTTTAAGATGACGCCGGCTGGCGACGGTTTTAGTATCGTGAACTACCGGCACGACGCTGACGACCCCAACTCGCTGAGCAACGACAACATCTACCAGACGGTGGAAGACAACGACGGAAACCTGTGGGTGGCTACCTATGGCGGTGGCGTCAACGTGATGCCGAAGGGCTCGAGCGGGTTTATCTCAGCCCAGAACGGCATGAAAGGCTATCCCCACAATGCCCACCATAAGGTGCGCACCGTGGCCGTCGACAAGAACGGCAAGGTGTGGGCTGGCTCTACCGACGGCATCCTGCTGCTCTCATACAAAGACGGGAAGGTGAAGGTGGAGAAACTGGAGGAGTCGGAGGAATATCCTGACAAAATCCTCATGTCTAACGACATTATCTGCCTGGCCACCGACCAGACGGGAAGCATGTGGGTGGGCACTAACGGCAGCGGACTGGCACACACCATTGGCCAGGACGACAACGGCCGGTGGCTCTTTGAGCATTTTGGAGCAAAAGACGGACTGCCGTCGGAAGAGATCAGAAGCATCACGTTCGACAAACGTGGAAGCGTGTGGTTTGCCACCGACCATCATATCTGTACTTATGACACGGGAAAGAAGATATTCTCGGTGTTCTCCAGCCTGGAGGGTGTCAACGAGACCATGTGCTCGGAGGCGGCTGCCATCACGCTGCCTAACGGCAATGTCATCATCGGAACCGTTGACGGCTATTACCTGGTGGACAAGAGCAAACTGGTGACGGCCACGGGGTCGGTACTGAAACTGCGCATCACCGACTGCTGGATTGACGACGAGATACAGAGCCCGCGCCTGAACAGCATCTTCGACTATTATGTGCCCGAGGCCAGGAGCGTGACGCTGCCATCGCACGGCACGAAGATTTCACTGCGTTTTGCCGCCCTTAACTATCGGTTGCAGCACCGTGTGCACTACCAGTATAAACTGGAAGGCTACGATACGGAATGGAAGAATGCGGGCAAGGACAGGACGGCCACCTATGAGGATCTGCCCGCCGGCACCTATAAATTGAAGATCAAGGCATTCCTGCAGGAATCGCCCGAGAAATACGACCAGCGGGAAATAGAAATCGTGGTGCCGGCATCTTTCCTGCTTTCTGAAAGTGCCATCTGGCTGTATATGATCCTTGCAGCAGCCACGGCGATCACACTCATGTTCTGGCGACAGAACCGCATCAAGAAAACACAGAAGCGAGAGGGGGCCGACGGGCAAAATAGCATGGCTGGCACGGATATCCGTTTGCAGAAAGCATGCAGGCTACTGGAAGAGACCAACGACAGCATTGCCGACATCTCGATAGATGCAGGCTTTGACGACGCTGTCACCTTCAATCATATCTTCAAGCAGAAGATGGGAGTCACCCCGCTGCAATATCGCGATGAGCACAGAAAGAAGGAAGAAAAGACTGATGATTATGAAATTATTGAACATTGAACATTGAACATTGAACATTGAACATTGAACATTGAACATTGAA
>CAMHDT010000125.1 GCA_946183985.1 uncultured Prevotella sp. | reverse complement strand
CATTGACCATTGACCATTATTCGCATCCACTTCCTTTCTTGCAGCAGTGTGGTCAATGTTCAATGGTAAATGTTCAATGGTTTTGCCTGTAGAGTCGCCTTTGTCCATGGCGCGGTGCATGACGATGTAGAACTGTCCGTTTTCTTTTTTCACGCCCACAAAGCCATAGCGGTTCTGGAAGGCGCAGAGACCAGCATAGTCGCCGTCGTTGAGTTGTGAATAGTCGAGCAGTATCTCGCCTGTACACCTGGGGCCGAAGGTGCGCTGGGTCAGCGTGTTGCGAGCCTCGCGGATGTTCTTTACCACTGAGGTGGTGGTGAGGCGTAGCCAGCCTTTACGCTCGGTGAGGCTCCAGCCGCTGCTGTCGGGGATATGGTTCCACTGCCAGCAGAGTTTCAGTCCTGCTTTCCATGAGCCGAAGCGACTCTTGCTCTTACGGGGTTTCCACAGTTTGAACTCATCGTCCTGTACAATGCCGATGCCCTTGGAGGCTGGCAAGTCTACACAGAGCGGCGTGGTCATATTTTTTCCAGCAGGTAGTTTGTCGGTCTTCTCACCCGTACCCACGATGGGCCATCCATCGTTGCTCCAGTGCATGGGCAGCCATACAGGCATACGGCCCAGCGAGCCGTAGTCCTTGAACAGGAAACACCACCAACGACCGTCTTTTGCCTGAAGGACACCGCCCTGCGCAATGCCGTTGGTGCGCATCACCACGGTCTCTTCCCCCGCCTTCCCCAAAAGGGACGGAGCAACCATCTCGCCGCCAAACACCAAGCGTCCTTCCCACTGACCATCGGTGAGGCTCTTCGACCGCCACACAATCTCTTGACGCTGGCCGTCCATGCCCTGAATCATGAAGATGTAATAGTAGTCGCCAATTTTATAGCCATGGTAGCCTTCGGCCCGCAAACCGCGGGCAGGATTTTCGAGGTTGGCATAGTCTATGACCTTCTGTGCTGGTCCGACTGTAACATTCCAGTCCTTGTCTACCGACATCTTGCGCAAATACATGGCATGGTCGTTGAAGGTGTCGGCAGGGTGCAGCACATACTTCAGCACCTCGGTGCCCGTATCTTCGAAAAGCAGTCCGGGGTCATAGCACTTGTCGGTTGTGGAGCAGTGCCATTTGCCGTGCTCAATATCGTCGGTCACGTAGAAATAGGTCTTACCCGTTGTGTTACAGGTCATAATCATGTAGAACATCTTCTCATAGGGGTCGTAGCGCAGGTTGGCAGCCCACGAGCCTTGTGAGTAGTCGCTGTGTCCACCCAGCAGGCGGAACTGGTCGCCTTCGTCAATCTCGTCGTAGGCGTAGTTGATAATTTCCCAGTTTACCAGATCCTTCGACTTCATGATGCCGCAACCGGGAGCAAAATGCATGGTGGTAGATACCATGTAATAGGTGCCGTCCACGCAGATGATGTCTATATCGGGTACATCAGCAAAGAGCACGGGATTCTGCATCTGCGCCCCTGCGGGGCTAATGAGCAGTGCACAGTGAAGAGTGAAGAGTGAAAAAATCAGCAGTAATCGCTTCATGTTGTTTATTATTTGTTGTTGTCTCCAGCCTCTTTCAGAAAGAAGTCGGTCATCTGCTTGAAGGTCTGTTCATTGAAGGTAACAGGGCCGTGCTGTCCATTTGGAACGGTGACAAAGGACTCAAGGCATCCTGCCCCTTTCAAGGCTTCAGAGAAATAAACGCCTTGGCAATGGGGCACTACCGTGTCGGCATCGCCATGAAAGACAAGGAAGCGTGGCACATGGCGGTCCACATAGGTGATGGGACTGATGAGTGCCACAAGGTCTGGATTCTGTGCCGGTGCTCCGCCAATGAGGGCAGCCTCGGGCGACTTCTCGTCTTTCACGGTCTCGCAGTTCTCCATGCGTGCCATGTCAACAGGGCCGAACCAGTCTACCACAGCATCAACCAAACTGGAGTATTGCCGGTTGCCACCCACGCACCCTTCAATATCTACGGTGGTATTTCCTACGGTACGCTTCTTGATGCCATTGGTGACACCTGCCAGCGATGACAGATGACCACCGCTGGAGAAGCCCGTGATGCCAATGAACGATGTGTCAAGGTGGTACTTCTCGGCATTAGCGCGAATAAAGCGGATGGCTCCCTTCACATCTTGTATCTGGGCAGGGAACTTTGCATCGCCACTGGAGCGGTGATTGATGCTCACCACAGCAAAGCCGGCATCGGTGAGGGGTTTGCCAATAGACATGTAGGCCATCTGCTTCATGTTGTTGGAAAACCAAGCGCTGCCATAGATGATGACAACAACCTTATACGACGCCTTTCCTGTTTCGGGCAGGTAAATGTCCAGGCGGTGGGCTTCCATATCGTCGCCTGCATAATTAATATCCTTGAATGTAGCATTGTTCTCAGGCATTTTGAAACCTTGCGGCTGTGCCGTAACCGTCAAGGTCAGGCAGAGCATGGCCGCCATGATGATGAGATTCTTCATATTTCTTTTATTTTTTGTTATTTATTATAGGTCACATAGGTCTTATAGGCCCTATGGGACTTATGAGTCCTATAGGTCGTCTTACAGGTCGCCCTCGTCGATGATGATGCGCTGAATCATCTGCCCTTGGTCAGCCCAGATGCGCAGATTGTTCTTTTCCCCGTCTTTATTAACGGCGAAGCGCAGGCGGCACATTGCACCGTTACGCATCACCTGGTCCTTCCATGTACGGTCATATTCCTTGAACTTATTCTCGAATATCTGCACGGGGGAGTTGTTAATGCTCACGCCCACGCGGTTGGTCTTGCCTTTGTATAGAGGCCAGAATGGAACGGTATAGATGACTATGTCAACGGAGTCGCTCTGAGCATGGAATGCGTACTCTATGGTTTCGTGCTTTCCTGCCTTTGGCTCCTTCGAGGGATCGCCGAACTGCAAAACATGGCCGTCGTAGCCCAAACCATTGACAAGGCGGACATTCTCCGTACAGTCAGAACGAACAATTTGTGTAAGATCAAGCACACGGTAGCCTTTTGTATCTTGTGGTACTCTAAGAGGTGTCAGCACAACAACTTTCTCACCAACGCCCTCAAAACATTTCACCTCTGGCTTCTGGTAGTATTGGCAGGTATTGGTAAAACTGGTGGAGAGCGCCATCATGCCGTCCCACTTGCCATCCAGTTGTTTGTTGTATCGGCGGTTTAAGGCATTGATACTGTCGTAGGCCTCTTCCATCTGTCGGGCAGCCCAGTTGGCTTCGGCATAATGTCCCTCAGCAGCCATCTCATGATTGAGTTGCGCCATCAAGAACTTGCGGTTCATCTGATAGGCAGCCTGCACAGGGAACTGCAACAGTTCAAAAAAAGCAGGGGCTTCCTTTTCGGTCATCATGCCAGCCAATCGCTCCACCTCATCGCTGATGCGCTGATAGTCAGCCAGACGGTGCTGAGCCTCATCGCCATGGTGGAAAGAGAACTCTGTGTCTTTCAGCCCTGTATGTGCCTTGTCGTCCCATTGGTATTCAAATCCCATGTACTCAGGCTTGCGGCTCCATGCCAAACGGTAGTAATCATCAAGGATGGGTTGTAAGATTTGAGGCCGCAGGTGGAAGGTCTTTGCCAGAAACTCGGCCTGATGGATATAGGCATCCTCGAAAGTGAATGCCCCATCGTCATCACGGCCCATATCCCATGCCATGTCGAAAAAGGTCTGCATTCCCATTTCCATGGGCTTGATGTCGCCCACGTTAAGTAGCCAATAGCGGTCGGCACCGTTGTCGTAGGCCTTACGCAGTTCCTCATACATCAAGACGGGCGGAGTGGTGTTGAGCCACAGATAATCATGGGGGGCGCCCAAGTAAGAGAGATGGTAATAAACGCCTGAGCGTCCTGAGCGTTTCTGTTCTTCAGGATTGGCAACGCGTTTCATATAGCCGTAGTTGTCATCTACCCAAACAAGGGTGATGTCGTCGGGGACGTTCAGGCCGTTTTCGTAGATATCCATCGTCTCCTTGTAGGGGACGAATATCTGGGGAGCCTCTCCTGACCTCTCCCGTAAGATAGAGAGTGGAGCATAGGCATGATGCTTTTTCAGCAGTTCGCGCTGGTCTCTGATAACCTGTTCGATAAGGGGCACGCGTTCTTCCATTGGCAGATTGCCACGTATACCCTCATCATGAACACCACGCATGGCCACGGTGTAGATATTCTCATATTTGGCAGCCTCTCTGAGACGGTTGTCCCATTTCTTGTAGATGGTTTCGCGATTGGTTTTATAGTTCCACTCGCCATCGCGTTTGGAGTCCCACTCGCTCTTGGCGGCATTGTTCAGCAACAAGGGCTCACAGTGCGAGGTGGTGATGATGATGCCGAAGGAGTCGCACACCACCTTGCTCTCTGGATGCGAATAGAAGGCGCCTGTACAAGAGTGCATGGCGGGTGCTAGCATATTGGCTTTAAGGCGAAGCAGGAGTTCGCAGACGCGAGCATAAGTACGAGGGCCAATATCGCCCAGTTCCTTCTCATAGTTGTTGGAGGCCCAAGGCTTCAGTCCCCAGTCCTCATCATTAATAAAAATGCCTCGGTATTTCACGCTGGGCTCGCCAGAGGTCTCATAATCGCAGTCGACGACGGCATCGGCATTCTTTCTTACAGGCACATCAGCCCACCAGTACCATGGCGAGACGCCCAGACGCTCAGAGACCTCGTAGACACCATAGACGGTGCCGCGGGTGTCGCTGCCGGCGATAACAAGGCGCGGCTGCTGCTCGTTGGTCACGGTAATGACATAACTCTCCCATTTGCCATGAAGGTCGTCTTCCTTTATATGACCCTGCTTAATGAGTTTCTGGATGAGCGTGCTTTTGCCGTAGGTGCCTACGATGATTTGTGGCGCATTGGATGCGCCATCCTTTGCTGCAGGTCTGTAGCCAGTGACTCGTTCTATGTCGGTCTGCAGGTCGCCAATGGCTCTTTTCACCTGTAGTGCATCCTTATTATCAAAGCGTATGACTGAATGATTGACATGGAAAGGCCTTCCCCAGATGTAGAGAGGCAGACATGTCAGTAGGAGCAGCATTAGTCTCATCATTCCTGTTTTTAGTTATATCGAGTGCAAAGGTACGAAAA
>CAMHDT010000124.1 GCA_946183985.1 uncultured Prevotella sp. | reverse complement strand
TTTTAAAACAGGCTGCATTGAACCTCAAGACGGCCTGCCTTTGACCCTAACGGAATGGCTCTGACGGAAATAAGAAGTGCCACTCGTTTCACAACGGGTGGCACCTTACTCAATGGTACTAGTTTCTTAGGATAAAAAGATTGTATATGATAACGGCGGCAAAAGTACACAATATTTTGCATCCGCCAAAATATGATGATATGTTTTATAACATATTTTCGTCTTTTTTTTTCTCCTTTATATTATTTGATGCCTCGCTGGTTGAGGGCCTGCGTGTAGCGGGCGGCATTGCGCAGGTGCTCCTGATAGGTGGCAGCGAAGTTGTGGGTGCCGGAGAAATCTTCCTTGGCACACATGTAGAGATAGTTGTGCTGCACACGGTTGAGCACGGCGTCGATGCCCTTGATGCTGGCTATCTTGATGGGGCCGGGGGGCAGGCCTACGATGCGGTAGGTGTTGTAGGGGCTGTCTACCTGCAGGTGGATGTGGTAGATGCGGCGCAGGGCAAAGTCCTTCAGGGCGTATTTCACCGTGGGGTCGGCCTGCAGGGGCATGCCTGCCTCCAGACGGTTCAGGTACATGCCGGCCACCATGGGCTTCTCGGCGGTGTTGGCCGTCTCCTCGTCGATGATGCTGGCCAGGGTGCTCACCTCGGTGGGCGTGAGGCCGATGGCGGCGGCTTTCTGCCGGCGCTCGGCGTTCCAGAAGTTGTCGTGCTCGCGCTGCATGCGCTCCATGAACCGCTCTATGCTGGTGTTCCAGTAGACCTCGTAGGTGTCGGGGATGAAGATGCTGGCGATGGTGCTGGTGTCGCAGCCCCACTGCTGGCAGAAGTCGTTGTCGGTGAGGTGGGCGACGATGGTGGCGCTGTCGATCATGAGTTTCTGCGAGAGGCGTGCGCCCAGTTGCTCCATGGTGCGGCATTCGGGTATGGTGAGCATGACGGGCTCCTGCTGGCCGTTGCGCAGCCGGCGGAAGGTGTTGATGGTGCTCATGCCGGGCTCGATGGCATAGCGGCCGGTGCGCACGTGGGCGGCATAGTCGTAGTGGCGTGCCAGGGTGCGCAGTCCGGTGAGGGCGCTCTCGGTGGTGAGCGGCTCGAGTTTGGCGTAGACCGAGTCGGCGGTGTCGTCGTCGTCGATATAGACATACTCCTTCTCGGCTTTGGCCGAGAAGGAGGTGAAGAAATAGTAGTAGCCCATGGCCGCCACGCCTATGAGGCAGATGGCGGCAGGGATGAGATAATAGGTTGCTTTCTTTAATTTTGGCATGTCGTGGGGTTTTTTACTGGTGCTGCTCGCGCAACAGGTCGTTGACGGTCTTCACGGGGTTGAAGGTGCCGAGGGGCACTTCGACAAAGATGGTGGTCCAGTCGCTCATGGCGCCGTTCCACAGGCCTGGCAGTTCGAGGGCCTTCAGTTCCTTGCCGCCCTTTGACTTGCTGGAGATGAAGCCGGTGGTCTTGTCTACAAAGTCGGGCAGGTTGAAGGGCTGTCCCTTGTAGTCCTTGACGGCGCAGACCAGGTCGACGGGATTGAAGTGGGTGCCCTGTGTGAACATCTTCATGTATTCGGCGTTGTTGGTGTCAATCTGGCTGCTTTCGAGTATCTGCAGCGACACGGTGCCGTCTTGGTTGTAGGTGAGGAACGGGCCGCCGCCGGGCTCGCCCACATTCTTCACTACGCCGCAGACGCGGATGGGGCGGTTGAGTTTCTTGATGAGGTAGGCCTTCAGTTCTGCATCGGACAGGGCGTCGAGGTTGGGGTGGTGGACGAAGGTCTCCACAAACTCGGCAATCTTGTTGAGGGCCTTCCGGTCGAGGTCGCCTTCCAGTTTGCGCAGGTAACCGAAGATGATGGTCTGCGTGTCGACGAGGTGGCCGGCGATGATCTGCTTCCACTCTACGGTCTCGGGCTTGAGGCGGTCGGGCACCACGTTGTCGATGTTCTTGATGAAGACGATGTCGGCATCGATGTCGTTCAGGTTCTCGATGAGGGCGCCGTGGCCACCGGGACGGAACAGGAGCGAGCCGTCGGCCTCGCGGAACGGGGTGTTGTCGGGGTTGGCGGCGATGGTGTCGGTAGAGGGTTTCTGCTCAGAGAAGGTGATGTCGTAGTTGATGCCGTATTTCCGGGCAAAGCCGTCGGCTTTCTCGGCTACCTTGGCCTTGAAGAAGTCGATGTGCTCGTGAGAGACGGTGAAATGCACGTGGGCCTCGCCGTTGGAGGCGGCGTAGAGGGCTCCCTCCACCAGATGCTCTTCCATGGGCGTGCGCGCTCCCTCGGGATATTTGTGGAACAGGAGCATGCCCTTGGGCAGTTGGCCGTAGTTCAGGCCTTCCTTCTTCAGCATGTTGGCGACCACGGCCTTGTAGTTGCCAGCGGCCATCAGGGCTTTGATGCCCTTGCCCTCATTTTTCTGGCACACGGCGTCGAGGGCATCGTAGAAGGCGAACTTCTCTATCTCGTCGAAGAATTTCTTTTCGAAGTCGGTGGTGGGCACGTCATAGTCGGCGTCGACGAAGGCGAACATGTTCTTGAACATGCGGCTGGCGGCACCTGAGGCGGGCACGAACTTCACCACGCGGTGGCCTTCTTCCTTGTATTGCTCCCAGTGGCGGATGCTGGCCTCGCGCTCTTCTTCTGACGGTGCGATGATGCCTTTTCCGACAGCGGCGGCGGCCTCCAGTTTCAGGAAGGGGAAGCCTGTTTCAAACTCTTTCAGTTGGGTCTCAATCTGCTCTTCGCTAATGCCGCGCTGAGCAATCTGCTTTAGGTCTTGTTGTGTTAACATTGTTGATTAGTTTTATAGATTAAATGATGTCTAGGATCTCTTCGTCGGTGGCCAGGTTGAAGTCGCCGGGGATGGTGTTCTTCAGCGTCGAGGCGGCCAGGGCATAGTCCACCTGCTGCTGGTCGTCGGCGGGGTAGGCTATGATGGCGTGGAGCAGGCCGGCCATGAAGGCGTCGCCCACACCCGAGGGGTCTACCACGCCGTTGATGTCGTTGATGGGCGCCTTGAGCAGACGGTAGGGGCCGTCGGGCGTCTCGGCGGTGTAGAGCAGGGCGGTGAGCAGGTGGCGGCTCGATGCCACCATGTTTCTCATGCCCATGAGCCATTTGGTGCATCGGGGAAACTCGCGATGCAGGTCGTCAAACCACTCGCGGTATTCGTCCATCTGCATTTCAAACGCCGTGTCGGTGGCGGTGAAGGGCGGTTGCTTGCGCTGGCATATCCACTCAAACTCGATGGCATCGCCAAACATCATGTCGCAACGCTGCAGCATCCGCTTCAGCGTCTCTCTCGGGTCGGCACCATATTGCCACAGGTTCTTGCGGTAGTTGATGTCGTAGGACACCTTGACGCCCATCTCGTCGGCTATGTCAAGGGCCTCGAAGGTGGCGTCGGCAGCACTCTGCGAGATGGCGGGCGTGATGCCTGAGACATGGAGCACGGCCGCGTCTTTCAGGATGCTGCGCCAGGGTATCATGCCGGGCTTGAGTTCTGAGCAGGCGGAGTTGGCACGGTCGTAGATGACCTTTGCCGAGCGCATGCCTGCTGCAGGCTCCATATAGTAGGTGCCGATGCGCTGGCCACCATAGAGCACATGGCGACAGTCGACGCCCAGTTCCTGCAGGCGCATCACGCCGGCGCGTCCTACTGGTGTCTGCGGCAGGCGGCTCACATATTCCACATGGTCGCCCAGGGTGGCCAGGCTCACGGCCACGTTGGCCTCGCTGCCGCCATACTTGCAGGTGAAATAGTCGCCCTGCGACAGCCGCTGGTGGTCTAGTTTTGAGAAGCGGAGGAGCAATTCTCCGAAAGTTACAATCTTGGTTTTCATTGTTGTTGTTGGTCATATGGGGCCTATGGGTCTCATAGGCCCTGTGGGTCCTATATTCTTTCTACTTGTTTCACGCCTTTCACGGTGCGTAGTTTCTTGATGAGGGCCTCCAGGCGGGTGTTGTCGTTGAGCATGATGGTCAGCGTGCCGCGGAAGAGGCCGTCGTTGGAGTCGATATTGATGTTGCGCAGCACCAGCCGCTCGTCCTTGGAGATGATGGAGGTGAGGTTGTTGACGATGCCGAGGTCGTCGTTGCCTATGATGCGCAGCGTGATGGCATACTGGCTGCTGCCCTTGCCGCTCCACTTGGCCCGCACGATGCGATAGCCGAAGCGACGGCGCAACTCGGGCGCGTTGGGACAGTCCTGGCGGTGAATCTTGATGCCTCCGCCGGTGGTGACGAAGCCGAACACCTGGTCGCCATAGATGGGGTTGCAGCAATGGGCCAGATGATAGTCGACGCCCTTGAGGTCTTGTCCGATGACCAGCACATCGTCGGAGTGTGGGGTGTTGAGCGTTGAAAGTTGGGTGTTGTCGAGCGAGAACTCCTCGGCCGAACGGGCCTGGTTGTCGCCAATGATGCCTTTGTCGCCCTGCTGCAGTTCCAGATACTTGTCGATGATGGTCTGTATGTCGAGCATGTTGTGGGCAATGTCGCGATAGAAGTCGCTGGCTTCCTTGTAGCCCAGTTTCTTCATGGTGCGCATCATGAGGCTCTCGTCTTGCTCTATCTTGCGGTTCTTGAACTTGCGCTCAATCATTTCCTTCACCATCAGGGCCTCTTTCTGCTGTGTCTCCTTGATGGCCAGGCGTATCTTGGCTTTGGCACGGCTCGTCTTCACGATGTTGAGCCATTCCTGCTTGGGATATTGCGATGATGAGGTGATGATTTCCACCTGGTCGCCGGAATGCAGTTCCTGGCGGAAGGTGACCGCCTTGTTGTTGATGCGGGCGCCCGTGCAGGCCGATCCTACCTTTGAGTGGATGTGATAGGCCATGTCGAGCACGGTGGCACCGGCAGGGAAGCGCATCAGGTCGCCCTTTGGCGTAAAGACATACACCTCCTCGTCTTTCAGTTCGCTGCGGAACGAGTCCATGGCCTCCATGCCGTCGTCCACGTTTTCCAGCATCTGCCGGATGCCGTTGAGCCATTCGTCCATGCCGCCACCCTCGGCCTTCACGCCTTTGTAGCGCCAGTGGGCGGCCACGCCGCGCTCGGCCACCTCGTCCATGCGCTCGGTGCGTATCTGCACCTCCACCCATT
>CAMHDT010000123.1 GCA_946183985.1 uncultured Prevotella sp. | reverse complement strand
GGTAGGCCTGTTCAGCGACAAGACCTGGACACGCTTTGGCCGGCGTATACCCTATCTCTTCGTGGGTGCGGCCCTGGCAGTGACGGTAATGTGCCTCCTTCCCAATGCCGGCAACCTTGAGATTACCATTATGAGTGCAATGACCTTCGGCCTGCTCTCGCTGATGTTCCTCGATACTAGTATCAATATGGCCATGCAGCCTTTTAAGATGATGGTGGGCGACATGGTGAATGAGAAACAGAAAGCAAGTGCCTATAGTATCCAGTCGTTCCTGTGTAATGCCGGCAGTGTGGTGGGCTATGTGCTACCTAAGTTCTTTGCTGTTGTCGGCATTGCCAGTGTGGCTGCGCCTGGTATCGTGCCTGACTCGGTGAAATGGTCATTTTATGTAGGTGCAGGCGTCTTGATTCTCTGCGTTCTTTATACCACCGTTGCCGTGAAGGAGTATACGCCTGCCCAGATGAAGGCGTTCCAGGAACAGGCACAGCAGGCAGAGAGCGTGGTGAAAGGCAAGGCTGAGGGCGGCAACTGGCGTGCTAGGGCTATGCGGGTGTTCCTGCAGGTGGGGCTGGTGCAGTTCTTCTGCTGGGCTGCTTTCCTATATATGTGGACTTATACCAATGGTTCAATTGCTGAGACGGCCTTTGGCGTGGATATGTCGGCCGAGAACTATACCGCTACGCAGACCTATCAAGATGCAGGCGATTGGGTGGGTATCCTTTTCCTGGTGCAGGCTGTCGGCTCTATGCTTTGGGCAACGGTGTTGCCTTGGTTTAAGAACATAAAAATGGGCTATGCCGTCTCGTTGGTCGTAGGCGGTGCCGGTTTTGTGATGGTGCCGTTCATGACCAACCAGTATGCCTTATTCCTTCCCTATTTCCTCATAGGCTTCGCATGGGCTGCCATGTTGTCTATGCCTTTCACGCTGGTGACCAATGCCCTGGAGGGCAGTAAGTATATGGGTACGTTTCTTGGACTGTTCAATTGTACCATATGTATTCCGCAGATTGTTGCTGCAGCCCTTGGCGGCACCATTCTCGCGCTTGTCGGCAGTCACCAGTACTCTATGATGTTTGTATCAAGTGCCTTGCTCGTGGTAGCAGGCGTGTTTGTTACGGTTATCAAGAAAGACTGAGGAACTCCTGCTGGTTTCTAATGATCGTTCTACTGCCGGTAGAACACCGTTCTACACGGAGTAGAACACTGTTCTACCGGCAGTAGAACGTTTTTTATATGCTGTCCTGATTTGGGTCTACTGCCGGTAGACCGACGGTCTACTTGGGGTAGACCCAGAGTCTACTGCCTGTAGACCCATTGGCAGGTTCTGTGGGAGATGCGAAGTGCAAACGATTGCATGGCTTGTTGCCCATAGAATGAGGCCTATGCCATTGCCATATAGGAGAAAAGTCGTAATTTTGACGAAGAAAATAACAATAACTAAAAACATTATGAAATTAATTTTTAATATAGACTACCGTACTAATTACGGTGAGCATCTGGTGCTCAATGTCATGGACAATGGTGCCACGGCAGCCAGCCATGTCATGTCAACGCTCGACGGCGAGCATTGGACCGTAGAAGTGTCGTGTGCCAAAGAGAGTGGCACCTGTGTGGACTATTTTTACAGCGTGATGCGTGGTGACCACGAGATGCGCCATGAGTGGCTCGTGGAGCCCCACCGCCTGGAGTTGGCGGCTGTGAAAGGCGTGCGCTATACCGTGTGGGACCATTGGCTTGACATTCCCGAAGACAGTTATATGTATTCGTCGGCCTTCACCGACTGCGTCATGGCCCGCAAGCGCCAGATGAGCACGAAGACCGAGTTTGCACGTACCATCCGCCTCAAGGTGCGGGCACCCCAGTTGCGCGAGGGCGAGCGGCTGGCCCTGGTGGGCGATGCTGTCTATCTGGGGTCGTGGGATTGCAGCAAGGCACTGCCCATGGCCGAGCATGAGTGCCACGAGTGGGTGGTGAGCCTCGATGCCGACCATCTGCCCAAGGTGTCGGCCTTTAAGTTCATTATCCTGGGCGAGTCGGTTATCTGGGAGAACTGTGAGAACCGCACCCTCGTCGTTCCCGACCTGGCCCAGTCAGAGGTGGTGGTGCTGGAGTTGCCGCAGGCCTGGTTCAGCATACCGAGGTGGAAGGGTGCCGGCACCGTTATTCCAGTGTTCTCCCTGCGCTCGGAAGGCAGTTTCGGCGTGGGCGATTTCGGCGATCTGCAACTGATGGTTGACTGGTGTGCCAAGACCGGACAAAATATCCTGCAGATACTGCCCATCAACGATACCACGATTACTCATACGTGGCAGGACTCTTATCCCTACAACTCTATCAGCATCTATGCCCTGCATCCGCAATATACCGACTTGCGCCAGTTGCCAAAGATAAAGGATGAGGCACTCAACGCTAAGTTCGAGGCCATGCGCCAAGATCTCAACGCCCTGCCGCAGATTGACTACGAGCGCATGATGGCTGCCAAGATGGAATACCTCCAGGTCGTCTTCAAACAGGAGGGCGCCACTGTCAAGCGTCGTGAGACCTACAAGAAATTCGTCAGCGACAACCGTCAGTGGCTGGAACCCTATGCCCGCTTCTGCTACTATCGCGACAAGTTCGGCACGGCCGACTTCTCTCAGTGGCCCGCTGAGGCTCAGAGCCAGACGCTCAAGGTGAACAGCAAGGAACTCGACTTCTGGTATTTCGTGCAGTATAACCTGGACCAGCAGATGCGTGCCGCCCATGAACATGCCCGTCGTAACAAGGTCATACTGAAAGGCGACATACCCATCGGCATCAGTCGCGACGGTGTGGAGGCATGGGTGGAACCCCGCTACTTCAACCTCAACGGACAGGCCGGTGCACCGCCCGATGCCTTTGCCGAGGACGGACAGAACTGGGGTTTCCCCACCTATAACTGGGATGAGATGCTCAGCGACGGCTGTTCGTGGTGGGTGCGCCGCTTCCGTAAGATGGCCGAATATTTCGATGCCTATCGCATTGACCATGTGCTTGGCTTCTTCCGTATCTGGGAGATTCCCATGCCGTATAAGAGCGGCCTCTACGGACAGTTCCAGCCTGCACTGGGTATGACCCGCGAGGAAGTGGAGTCCTATGGCGTGCCTTTCCGTGAGGAATTCTTCCTGGTTGACCATAAGAAAGACAACCTGTGGCATCCGCGCATCAACGCCACGAAGATGGAAGCCTTCAAGGCGTTGCCCGAAGACGAGCAGTGGCATTTCTGGAACCTCTACAACGACTATTTCTATCGTCGCAACAACCACTATTGGTACCACGAAGCCATGAAGAAACTGCCGCGACTGACACAAGCCACTCGTATGCTGTGCTGTGCCGAGGACCTGGGCATGGTGCCCGATTGTGTGCCCTGGGTCATGGACCAGTTGCGCATCCTCTCGCTCGAGATACAGTCGATGCCGAAAGACCCGAGCGTCCGCTTCGGACAGTTGCAGCGCAACCCCTATCGCTCGGTGTGTACCATCTCCACGCACGATATGGCCACGCTGCGTCAGTGGTGGGACGAGGATGAGGCTCGCACGCAGGATTATTACAACAGCGAACTGCATTACGACGGTCCGGCACCCCATCCCATGCCGGGATGGCTCTGCAAGGAGGTTGTGGCCCGTCATCTGATGTCGCCGTCCATGCTCTGTCTGTTGTCGCTACAGGACTGGCTCTCCATCGACGAGCGTCTGCGTCTGCCCGACCAAAACGCCGAGCGCATCAATATTCCCGCCAATCCGCGTCACTACTGGCGCTATCGTATGCATATGAACCTTGAGCAACTGCTGCAGGCCGACGACTTCAACCACGAGGTGATGATATTAATTAAACAAGGAAACAGGTAAAAGTGAAAAGGTGAAAAGGTGAAAAAGGTGAAAAGGTAAAAAAGTAAAAAAGTAAGTGATGAAAAAGAAAATCAATTTATTTAACAAGGTATTAAGGCAGGTAGGGGGTGTTTTACCTTTTTACCTTTTTACCTTTTTACCTTTCAATGCCATGGCTACTGAGGTTAAGTCACCTAATGGTAACGTGACACTTAACTTCGATATTCAACAGGGACGTCCTGTCTATAGCATGAACTATAAGGGGCAGCCGGTGGTGCTGCCGTCACACCTCGGCCTTGAACTGGCTAAGGACAAACATGCCTCGAAGGGCTTGAACGAGACCGACCTGATGGATGGCTTTACCTTGAAGGACGAGCAAACCCGTGAGTTCGACGAGACCTGGCAGCCCGTATGGGGTGAGACCCGTGACATCCGCAACCACTATGTCGAGTATGCTGCGACATTATCGCAACCAGCCGCACAGCGGGAAATACTCATCCGCTTCCGTGTCTATGACGATGGTATCGGCTTCCGCTATGAGTTTCCCCAGCAGAAGGAACTGAACTATTTCCTTATAAAAGAGGAACGCACGGAGTTTGCCATGACGGGCGACCATACGGCATGGTGGCTCCCCGGCGACTACGACACGCAGGAGCAGGAAACACAGCAGACAAAACTCTCTGAGATCCGTGCCCGTATGAAGGATGCTGTCAACTGGGGCAACTCGTCTGTGGCAGTGTTCTCGGAGACAGGCGTGCAGACTTCGCTCCAGATGAAGAGTGCAGAGGGACTGTATATCAACATCCATGAGGCGGCCTGTGCCGACTATGCCACCATGCATCTCGAACTGGTGGATGCTCAGACCAAGGCCCTCACCACCCAACTGAGCGGCAGCAGCAATGCCTATACGCCGAACCCTGGCCCTTCTGTTTGGCCACTGCCCAAGCCCTTCACCTTTGTCAGCCATCTCACACCCGATGCCACAGGCTTGAAGGGTGCCATGCAGACGCCCTGCGAGACGCCCTGGCGCACCGTGATGGTGAGTGATGATGCCCGCGACATGCTGTCGTCAAACCTCATTCTGAACCTCAACGAGCCGTGTGCTCTTGATGATGTGAGTTGGATTCATCCCACGAAATACTGCGGCGTATGGTGGGAGATGATTGTGGGGCGCGGCTCATGGCACTACACCAATGATTTCCCCAGCATTAAACTCGACAAGATTGACTGGGCTGCGGTGAAACCCAACGGTACCCATAAGGCCAACAACGAGAATGTGAAGCGTTACATCGACTTCGCTGCCAAGAACGGGCTCGACGAGGTGCTGGTGGAAGGCTGGAACGTGGGCTGGGAAGACTGGGCCAACATGTGGAAGCGCGATGTCTTCGACTT
>CAMHDT010000122.1 GCA_946183985.1 uncultured Prevotella sp. | reverse complement strand
CGTCACTTCCTTCTTGTTCAACTTCACGATGCCTTTCATGGCAGCGGTGAGTTTCATATCGATGGCACGGTCAACGAAGTTCTCAATGTTCTCGCGTTTCTTCAACTGCTCCTCAGCATAGTTGTCGAGCACATCTTCAGGCACGTTGCTCATGCCATATTGGGCAAACTGGGCGCGGATGGCATCCTTGGCCACAGCCTTGATGTCGGCATCTTCTACCTTGATCTGGGCAGCGCTTACCAGTTGCTCCTTGATGAGGTGCCACTTCAGTTCGTCGACAGAGGCCTTGAAGTTCTTCTCAACGAAGTCTTCGCCCTTGTCCTTGTTGTTGTTCAGCATCACGCGCTTGAGCAGAGCCTCGGGGAACTGCAGTTCGCCCACCTTGTTTTCTGCATACTTGCGCAGGTCGCGCAGGAACTTGTAGTCGCTGTTGGCCTCGAGTTGGCCCTTCACATTGTCGGCAATACGCTGACGGAAGTCGGCCTCGTCTTTCACGCCCTCGCCAAACACGCGCTCGAAGAGTTTCTCATCGACAGCGGCGGGCTGGAAGTGACGAATCTCAGTGACCTGGAAACTGAAGTCGGCAGTCAGGTCTTTCACCTGCTCCTTGTCAACCTTCAGCAGGGCGGCCACCTCGGCATCGTTGTCGGGATAGGCCTTCTTGGGGTTGAAGGTGATGATGTCGCCGGGCTTGCAGCCTTCAAATTTCTTCTTCTCGTCTTCGCCCTTGATATACGAAGGCATGATCATGCCGCCCTCGGTGGTGATGCCGCCCTCAAGGGTGTTGCCATCGGCGTCGAGTTGGCGCAGGTCGCCCTTCAGGGTGTCGTTGCCGCTCCACTCCTGTGCCTCGACGAACTCGCCGGCCTGCGATGCATACATCTGCACCTGGTCGTCAATGAGTTTATCGTCTACCTTGATGGCATAGTAGTCTACCTTGTCCTTGTTGGTCAGTTCGGCCTTGAACTCTGGAGCCACGGCAATATCGAACACGAACTCGAAGGGGCCGTCGCCCTGAAGATCCTGAGGCTTCTGCTTCTCCTCGTTGGGAAGGGGCTCACCCAGCATCTGAATCTTGTTCTCGCGGATATACTCATAGAGTTTCTCGCCCAGAATGCGGTTCACCTCGTCGACCTTCACGGCCGTGCCATATTGTTTCTTGATAAGGCCCATGGGCACCATGCCCGGACGGAAGCCAGGCATCTGTGCCTTCTTGCGATAGTCCTTCAACTTCTTGTCTACTGCTTCCTGATAGTCTGCCTGCTCAATGCTGATGGTCATCAGGCCATTGATTTTATCGGCACTTTCAAATTTAATGTTCATCTCTTTTTATACCTTATTTATATTATTATTCTGTTTTGAGCGTGCAAAGGTACGAAATAATCATTGAACATTGAACATTGAACATTGAACATTATTATTTTTTAACCAAAACCCAACACCCAATATCCAATGGTCAATGTTCAATGGTCAATGTTCAATGTTCAATGGTCAATGGTCACCCTTCTTCCTGCTCCTTGTAACTGCGTTCCTCTTCCAGTTTCTGGAAGTCTTTCTGGCGAAGCACAAACGAGTCGGTCAGGTAGTTCTTGCGCACAATCTGATTGGCGGCCAGTTCCTCGGGAGTGCCATGAAACAGGATGCGGCCTTCAAACAACAGATAGGCGCGATCAGTGATACAGAGTGTGTCTTCTACGTTATGGTCGGTGATAAGGATACCGATGTTGCGGTCTTTCAGTTTCCACACAATGAACTGGATGTCTTCAACGGCTATGGGGTCGACGCCGGCAAAGGGCTCGTCGAGCATGATGAACTTTGGCTCGATGGCCAGACAGCGGGCTATCTCGCAGCGGCGACGCTCTCCGCCCGACAGTTGGTCGCCTTTGTTTTTGCGCACCTTGCTCAGTCGGAACTCCTTGATAAGCGCCTCCAACTTCTCCATCTGATAGTCGCGAGGCTTGCCCGTCATCTCAAGCACCGAGAGGATATTGTCTTCCACCGACATCTTGCGGAACACCGAGGCCTCCTGCGCCAGATAGCCGATGCCGGCACGGGCACGCTTATAGACGGGGAAGTCGGTCACCTCCTGGTCGCCCAGATAGATATGACCGCCATTGGGCATCACGAGCCCTGTGGTCATATAAAACGAAGTGGTCTTACCGGCGCCGTTAGGTCCCAGCAGTCCCACTATCTCGCCCTGGCGGACGCTGAAACTCACATCGTTCACCACCGTGCGCTTGCCATAGCGCTTCACCAGGCCCTCACTCCTCAATACAAGCGATTCAGATTCCATGTTCATTGTATTTTGCGTGCAAAGGTACGAAAAATTCGATTAGTGCAGAGCAAAAAGAACGTATTATTTTTGTCGGGTGTGAGGATTTTGTTCATTTCTTCCGTTTTTTGCCTTTTGTTCAATAAAGAAAAACCGGATTTTCTTGCAAGTGTCTTACTTATTTCTTATATTTGCAGGCAGAACAACTTAAAACGACTGATGATGAAAAACGTATACAAGGCCCATATCCTCTATACGAAGGACAAGAACCGTTTCGAGGTATTGGAGAATGGTTATATAGCCGTAGACGACAACGGGTGTGTAACAGGAGTGGCAACCGACCTGGCGTCACTGGACTGCGAAGGTGCAGAGGTGACGGATTACGGCGACCGCCTGCTGATTCCCGCCATGAACGACTTGCATGTGCATGCCCCGCAGTATCGCAACCAGGGCATTGCCATGGATCTGGAACTGCTGCCCTGGCTGCAGAACTACACCTTTCCCGAGGAAATGAAATATGCCGACCTGGGCTATGCCGAGCGCATGTACCGCCGCTTCGTGCACGACCTGTGGCGCTTCGGCACCATGCGGTCCTGCGTGTTTGCCACCATCCACACCGACAGCACCCGCCTGCTGACGCATCTCTTTCAGGAGTCTGGCATGGGGGCGCTGGTGGGCAAGGTGGGCATGAACCGCAACTGTCCTGAAGGTCTCTCGGAAGAGGTGGAGCAGATGGTGCAGGGCTACGAGACACTGATAAAAGAATACGCAAGTTCGCGTTCTCCACTTGTCCGCCCCATCATCACGCCACGCTTCATTCCGTCGTGCACATCGGAGATGCTCCGCGCCTGCGGACGTCTGGCGGCCAAGTATCAGTTGCCCGTGCAGTCGCACCTCTCAGAGAACAAGGACGAGATTGCGTGGGTGGCTGAGTTGGAACCCGAAAGCACCTGTTATGGCGATGCCTACGACCGCTACGGACTCTTCGGACAGACACCTACCGTGATGGCCCACTGTGTGTGGCCAGGAAAGGAGGAGCGTGAACTGATGAAGCGCCGCGGGGTGATGGTGGCCCACTGTCCTACGTCGAACTTGAACCTGGCCTCTGGCCTGGCACCCATCCGCACCTTTATCGAAGAAGGCATCAGCGTGGGTCTCGGCAGCGACATCAGCGGCGGTCACGACCTGAGCATCTTCCGGATGATGGTCTATGCCATACAGGTGAGCAAGATGTACTACCAGCAGCACCGCGACAAACCATTCCTCACCCTGTCTGAAGCCTTCTGGCTCGCCACGAAGTCGGCTGGCCGCTTCTTCGGCCGCGTGGGTAGTTTCGAGCCCGGCTATGAGTTTGACGCACTCGTCATTGACGACAGCGACCTGAACCACGATAATTATTCACTTCTCCATCGTCTGGAACGATTCATCTATCTGGGCGACGACCGCCAGATTGAGCACCGCTTCTGCCGTGGAAAGGAGATTGCGGAACCAAAGACAGCATAGACATCCTGCTTCATTTTGTGAGGGAAGCAACAGGGCATATACTCGGAAAAACTAAAATAATTTTGGTTTTTCTCTCACTTATTAGTATCTTTGCACTCGCAAACATATTAAAAGGGAAATGCTTATACTCAAATGGCTGAACACCTTCGGCCGATACATCATGCTCATGGGGCGCACCTTCTCGGTGCCCGAGCGCTTCCGTATGTTCTGGAAGCAATATGTGAAGGAAATGGCACAACTGGGCGTCAACTCCATTGGCATTGTGCTGCTCATATCGTTCTTCATCGGTGCCGTCATCTGTATTCAGATGAAGATGAACATTGAAAGCCCGTGGATGCCACGATGGGTGGCAGGCTATACCACACGCGAAATCATGCTGCTGGAATTCTCATCGTCAATCATGTGTCTGATACTGGCAGGCAAGGTGGGGTCGAACATTGCATCGGAGATTGGCACCATGCGCGTCACACAGCAGATTGACGCCCTCGAAATCATGGGCGTCAACTCAGCCTCTTACCTCATCCTGCCAAAAATCCTGGGACTGCTCACCATCATGCCCTTCCTGGTCATCTTCTCATCGGCCATGGGCATCCTGGGGGCCTATGGCACCGCCTACATCGGCCATATCATGCCACCCGACGACCTGACGCTGGGCCTGCAGCACAACTTTGTGCCCTGGTTCCTCTGGATGTCGATTATCAAGAGCCAGTTCTTTGCCTTCATCATTGCCAGCGTGCCAGCCTATTTCGGCTATACTGTCGAGGGCGGCTCGGTCAATGTGGGCAAGGCGTCGACCAATGCTGTGGTCTCATCGAGTGTCCTTATCCTTTTCTCCGATGTATTTCTAACACAACTGTTATCTTAGTCCCCTAAGTTACGGGGCTTGCATGCTCGTATGATTGAAGTAAAAGACCTATACAAATCGTTTGACGACAAGGAGGTGCTCAAAGGCATCAATACCGTGTTTGAGGACGGAAAGACCAACCTCATCATCGGACAGAGCGGTTCGGGAAAGACCGTGCTGATGAAGAATCTGGTGGGACTGCTCACCCCCACCAGCGGGCAAGTGCTCTACGACGGCCGCGACTTCGTGCAGATGTCGAAGAAAGAAAAGGTGATGATGCGCCGCGAAATGGGCATGATCTTCCAGAGTGCCGCGCTCTTCGACTCGCTCTCGGTGCTCGAGAACGTGATGTTCCCGCTCGACATGTTCTCGTTGATGACGCTGCGTGAACGCCAGAAACGTGCTATGGACTGTCTGGACCGCGTCAATCTGGCAGGTGCTGACGGCAAATATCCAGGAGAAATTTCCGGCGGCATGCAGAAGCGCGTGGCCATTGCCCGTGCCATTGCCCTCAATCCGAAATACCTGTTCTGCGACGAGCCCAACTCGGGCCTCGACCCCAAGACCTCGCTCGTCATCGACGACCTCCTGCACAGCATCACACAGGAATTCAACATGAC
>CAMHDT010000121.1 GCA_946183985.1 uncultured Prevotella sp. | reverse complement strand
CCAACCTGCAGCAACTCTCCGAGGAGAATGCCATCATCATCAGCGAAGGCGACTATATGGGACGCATCTTCTTCAAGGACCTCTATCAGAAACTCGGACTCAACATCTATGAGTACACCTTCGAGGAGCATGACAAGACCGTGGCCTATTCGCTCAGCATTCCCTTCGTCTCCACTTTCGTTTTTGCGGCTGTGATGAAGCATCAGGATGCGCCCGGCACCACCTTCAAGCGTCACATGCGCATTGCCAAGGGCGTGCTCAACGAGGACGACTACCTGCTGCAGGAGATCCTCTTCAACCCCTACACTCACGACCAGGTGAGCCAGATTCGCACCGAGTTGAAGGAACTCCTCGAGATTATTGACCAGAAGGATGCCGGCGGCATGAAGCGATATCTTACCAAGATTCGCGACAATGTGCGCCGCGATATTGAGATAAAACAGTAGCGTCGGATGGAGAAGCGGCAGTCGTTATTGGTGCCCCACGTGGTGGCCTTCCTCGTCGTGATTATATGGGGAAGCACGTTCGTGTTTACCAAACTGCTGCTGCTCAGCGGACTGTCGCCGGCACAGATTTTCACCTTCCGCTTCATCATTGCCTACGTGCTGCTCCTGGCCTTCTCGCTATGCAAGGGTAGGGCACACCGCTGGTTTTCCTGCTCGTGGCGCGACGAACTGCTCATGCTTGTGCTGGGCATCACCGGCGGCTCGCTCTATTTCCTCACGGAGAACGAGGCCCTCAACTATACCACCACTACCAATACCTCGCTCATCGTGTGCTCCTGTCCCCTTGTAGCGACACTGCTCATCAGCATCGTCTACAGGGCACAGCGCATCACACGCATGCAGGCCGTTGGCTCGTTGCTGGCGGTGGCCGGCGTGGCGGTGGTCGTGCTCAACGGGCGGTTTGTGCTCCATCTGTCGCCCATAGGCGATGGGCTCGCCCTGGCTGCCAACCTGTGCTGGGCCGTCTATTCGCTGCTGATGATACCCGTCAACAAACACTACGGTGCCGTCTTCATTACGCGCAAGGTGTTCTTCTACGGTCTTCTCACCATGATACCTTACTATCTGTGTAGACCGGAGGAGGCCGCCGTCTTCGGCCCTTCCATAGGCCAGTACCTCACGCTCCCCGTCATTCTCAACCTTCTGTTCCTTGGATGTGTGGCCTCCATGCTTTGTTTTCTGCTGTGGACATGGGTCATGGGCCGTCTGGGTGCCGTCGTCGCCACCAACTATGTCTACATCAACCCCATCGCCACCGTGGTCTTTGCATGGTGGATTCTTTCAGAGCCCATCACCCCTTTCTTCATCGTCGGCTCCATTCTTATCCTGACAGGCATGTACCTGGCCGACAGGAAATCGCGGGTCTGAAATTCTAAATAAGGGAAAAATTCTTGACAAATAAAATTTTCAATCTAGCGAAAAAAAACGCCGTTTCTGTGCCGCTGGTAACGGTTGGCAGATGACAGATGGCTCTTTCATTCCCCATTTTCAGGACAAAAACTGCAATGGAACGCTCCGTTACCTTTCAACGAATGCTCCGTTAGACTGCAGCCGAGCCTCCGTTATGTTTCAATGAAGCCTCCCTTAGGCTTCAACGGAGCCTCCTTTGAACCACAAGACGGCCTCCGTTAAAGTCTAAAACAGCCTCTGCTGAAGTCTAAGACAACCTCGGCTGCACCCTGGCAGACCCTTCTTTGAAGTGCAACGGAATGTTCCGTTAGGTCGATTTTCGTGCCGTTTCAATCTAAAGCACATCCCATGTTTCATACAATTGCCTGATTGACAGCGATTTACAAACATTGTCATATTTGCGTTATTTCCGTCCGCCCGCAAGTTTTTTCAGAAAGAGGCCCAAAATGAGGGCGCACTATTTAGAAAAACAAGCAATAGCAGTTGCAAGTTGATTGACGACAGCATTTTAATTAAGACGAAAGATTCATTGCAAAAAATGGTGGGTCTTTCGTCTTTTTTTTGTACCTTTGCAGCCGAATTCGAATTTAAACAATTGTTTTAGGAATGAATATTTCTTATAAATGGCTGAAAGAATACGTTGATTTCGACCTTTCGCCGCAGCAGGTATGCGATGCACTGACCTCTACGGGACTCGAAGTCGATGCTCTGGAAGAAGTGCAGTCCATACGTGGTGGACTGAAAGGTCTCTATGTGGGCAAGGTGCTCACATGCGAAGTGCATCCCAACAGCGATCATCTTCATGTCACCACTGTCGACCTGGGGCGTGAAACCCCCTCGCAGATTGTGTGCGGCGCTCCTAATGTGGCTGCCGGTCAGAAAGTTATTGTGGCTGATCTGGGCTGTGTGCTCTATGATGGCGATCAGGAATTTGTTATCAAGAAATCAAAACTGCGTGGTGTTGAGTCCTGCGGCATGATTTGTGCCGAGGATGAGATAGGAATAGGCAACGACCATGCAGGCATCATCGTGCTGCCCGAGGATGCCGTGGTAGGCACGCCCGCTGCTGAGTATTACCACCTGGAGAGCGACTGGCTCATCGAGGTGGACATCACGGCCAACCGCGCCGATGCCCTGTCTCATTGGGGTGTGGCACGCGACCTCTATGCCTGGCTCAAGCAGAATGGCTACGAGACCTCTCTCCATCGCCCAGCGGTCGACGGTTTCGTTGTCGACAACCACGACCTCCCTATCGAGGTGGTCATTGAAAACACCGAGGCCTGCAAGCGCTATGCCTGCGTGAGCGTCACTGGTTGCGAGGTGAAGGAGAGTCCTGAGTGGCTGAAGAACAAACTCACCACCATCGGTCTCCGTCCTATTAATAATATTGTAGACATCACCAACTATGTGATGATGGCTTACGGACAGCCCCTGCACACCTTCGATGCCGACATGGTGAAGGACCATAAGATTGTGGTGAAGACCATGCCCGAGGGCACGCCTTTCGTGACACTCGACGGTGAGGAGCACAAACTCTCTGACCGCGACCTGGCCATCTGCAACGCCGAAGAGCCCATGTGCATTGCCGGCGTGTTTGGTGGCAAGGGCAGCGGTACCTACGAGACCACGAAGAACGTGGTGCTCGAGTCGGCCTACTTCCATCCCACATGGATTCGTAAGTCGGCACGCCGTCACGGCCTCTCTACCGATGCGTCGTTCCGCTTCGAGCGTGGCATCGACCCCAATGGCGTTATCTATGCCTTGAAGCAGGCCGCCATGCTCTGCAAGGAGTTGGCAGGCGGCAAGGTGTCGATGGAAATCTGCGATGTCTATCCGGAGAAGATGGAGAATGCCGTGGTCGACCTGCAGTACAACTATGTGCACAGCCTCGTGGGAAAGGACATCCCCGTGGCGACCATCAAGGGTATTTGCGAGACGCTGGAGATGAAGGTGCTTGAGGAAACGGCCGAGGGTCTGAAACTCGAGGTGCCTGCCTACCGTGTGGATGTGACCCGTCCCTGCGATGTGGTGGAAGACATCCTGCGCATCTATGGCTATAACAATGTGGAGATTCCCACGCAGTTGAAGTCGAGCCTTGTCATCAAGGGCGAGGAAGACCGTAAGCATAAACTGCAGAATCTGGTGTCAGAGCAACTCGTGGGTGCCGGCTTCAATGAAATCCTCAACAACTCGTTGAGTAAGTTGTCGTACTACGACAACAAACAGGACGTTGTAAAAATCATGAACCCGCTGTCAAGCGACCTCGGCGTGATGCGACAGACCCTGCTTTACGGTGGTTTGGAGAGCGTGGAATACAACGTGAAGCGCAAGAATGCCAATCTGCGTTTCTTCGAGTTCGGCAACTGCTATTTCTTCGACCAGGAGAAAGAGAATCCTGACAATCCGATGCAGGCCTACAAGGAAGAGAACTTCATGGGCATCTGGCTGACTGGTAAGCGCGTGGAAGGCTCATGGGCTCATCCAAACGAAGACACCACCTACTATGAACTGGCTGCCCATGTGCAGAATATCCTGAGCCGCATTGGCATGAAGCAGGGCCTGATGGTTCAGAAAAAGAGCGAGAACCCCAACTTCTCTGCCGGCATCGTCATAGAAAACCGTAGCGGTAAGAAACTCATTGAGATGGGCATTCTCTCGAAGAAACTCCTCAAGCAGTTCGACCTGCAGCAGCCTGTCTACTTTGCCGAACTGAACTGGACGCAGTTGATGAAGGCCACGAAGAAAAACGAGGTGCTCTTCACCGAAATCTCAAAGCATCCTGCCGTGAGCCGCGACCTCGCCCTGCTGGTAGACAATACCGTGGAGTTTGCACAGATTGAGCAGATTGCCCGTCAGACTGAGAAGAAACTGTTGAAGTCGGTGGAGTTGTTCGATGTCTATGAAGGCAAGAACCTGCCTGCCGGCAAGAAGTCGTATGCCGTGAACTTCATTCTCCAGGACACGGAGAAAACGATGAACGACAAGCAGATTGATGCCATCATGCAGAAACTCATCGTCAACCTGAAAAAGCAACTGAATGCAGAACTTCGCTAAGAGACGATAAAACGCACAGGTTCCATAGGTCTTATAGGTCCTATGAGTCCTATGGGTCCTATAGGACCTATAAACTTAAGAAAATAATCACGAAAAAATAAAAAAACAATGGGAAGAGCATTTGAATATCGTAAAGCAACGAAACTGAAGAGATGGGGCCACATGGCCAAGACATTCACCAAGATTGGCAAGCAGATTGCCATTGCCGTGAAGGCTGGCGGACCGGAGCCCGAGAACAACCCTGCACTGCGTGCATGTATTGCCAACGCCAAGCGCGAGAACATGCCGAAGGACAACATCGAGCGTGCCATCAAGAACGCTATGGGTAAGGACCAGAGCGACTACAAGGAGGTAAACTACGAGGGATACGGCCCTCATGGCGTGGCTATCTTCGTAGAGACCCTGACCGACAACACTACCCGCACCGTGGGCGATGTGCGCTCAGTGTTCAATAAGTTCAATGGCAACCTGGGTACTCAGGGCTCGCTGAGTTTCCTCTTCGACCACAAGAGTGTGTTCACCTTCAAGAAGAAAGATGGTCTTGATATGGACGAGATGATTCTCGACCTGATTGACTATGGTGTGGAGGACGAGTATGATGAGGATGAAGAGGAGAACAGCATCACCATCTATGGCGAGCCTTCAAGTTTTGCTGCCATCCAGAAGCATCTGGAGGAGAACGGCTTTGAGGTGACCGGTGCTGAGTTCACCCGCATCCCCAACGACCTGAAGGATGTGACCCCCGAGCAGCGTGAAGCCATCGACAAGATGGTAGAGCGTCTGGAGGACTTCGACGATGTGCAGACTGTCTACACCAACATGAAGCCCGAGGAATAAAAACAA
>CAMHDT010000120.1 GCA_946183985.1 uncultured Prevotella sp. | reverse complement strand
AACCCTCCCGACTATAGACACGACACCGTACTGCCCTTGCCCATGGAGGTAAGGGCAGACGCGTGGGCTGTGGATGCAGCCTGCAGCGGCAACCCCGGCCCTATGGAGTATCAGGCTATTGACCTGCAGACGGGTGCGCAGGTGTTTCACTTCGGTCCGGTAAAGGGCACGAACAATATCGGTGAGTTCCTGGCGATTGTCCATGCCCTGGCACTTTGCTGGCAGAAGGGCTTGCACGACAAGACCATCTATTCGGACTCGTACAACGCCATTCTTTGGGTGAACAAACGCCAATGTAAGACAAAATTAGAGCGTACCCCTGAAACGGAGCCGCTCTATCAGATTATTCAGCGTGCCGAAAACTGGCTGCGCACGCACAACTTCCGAAATCCCATCATCAAGTGGGAGACTCAGAAGTGGGGCGAGGTGCCAGCCGACTTCGGTAGGAAATAATCACATGACCATCATAATCATGCTGCGCCACGACTTCTGCATCAGCCGGAAGTTGTGGCGCTCTTGTTCCACCACTTGCTGTCAAACGGGTATTTGTCTCCACACGTATCTCATCCCACAGTCCTTGGGCCAGAAAAGAATCAAGGGTTTTTCTGCCGCCCTCAACAATCAGTGACTGTATGTGATGAGCATGGAGAACCTCCAGGTTCAGAGGATGCTGACGGTCAACGACCAGTCGCTTGGGATCGGGCCCTATCCACTGGCGTACGGTGAGTTGCGGGTGCTCGCGCTCATCAGTCACACGGCCCACCAGGATGGCATCCTCCTCGGCACGCAGTTTATGACTGAGCATCTGAGTAAAAGGAGACGATATGGCGATGGCCTTACCATCATCATCAATAAAGCCATTAGCCGTCTGTGCCCATTTTAATATAATGTACGGGCGCGAGAGACGATGAAAAGTAAAAAACCTTCGGTTCAGAGCCTTGCACTCATCCTCAAGTACGCCCACAGTGACCTCGATACCAGCATTACGCAGTTTCTGAATGCCCCTACCCTGCACCTCAGCAAACTCATCAACGCAGCCCACCACCACACGCTTCACACCTTTCTTTATAATAAGCTCGGCACAGGGCGGTGTTTTCCCATAATGCGAACAGGGTTCCAGAGATACATACATCGTGGCCACCTTCAGCAGCGGCTCATCCTCTGGCTTTACCGAGGCAAAGGCATTCACCTCAGCATGCCCTTGTCCGCAGCGCACATGATAACCTTCGCCGATGATTTGACCTTCAACCACAATCACCGCCCCCACCATCGGATTCGGTTTCGCATTCTGTCGGCCGTTCTGCGCCAGTTGCAGACAGCGACGCATGTATTTTTTATCCAAAGAAATTTGGTCGGTTTCCATATTTTATATAATTTTGCAATATGACATATAATGAATTATGGCGCCTGTTGACGCAGATTTATGATGACTACGAGGCGAAGGCTATTGCCCGTATGGTGTACGAGGTTCGCTTCGGACTCACGCCATCAGACTTATTCATCGGCAAAGATACACAATTATCCACAGACGACCAAAAACTCTTAGCGGAAATTACGCAACGTCTGCTAACTGGTGAACCGGTGCAGTATGCCATAGGACTGGCGGAGTTTGGCAACAGGACCTTTCATGTGGAGCCGGGCGTGCTCATTCCCAGACCTGAGACCTACGAACTATGTCGATGGATAATGGTTGATGGAAAATGGAAAATGGAAAATGGAAGAAATGTCTCTATTCTCGACATCGGTACAGGCAGCGGATGCATCGCCTGCACGCTGGCAGCAGAGATTCCTGACTCAGAAGTAACGGCATGGGACATCTCAGATGATGCCCTGCGCATAGCCGCCGAGAATGCCAAACGTGCCAATGTTCACGTGTCGTTCGAAAAGGTGGACATACTAAACACTCCCCTCTATTACAGGGAGGGGCTGGGGGTGGGTCTTGATATTATTGTGAGCAATCCTCCCTATATATGCAATAAGGAACGTGCAACGATGGAACGCAACGTGCTGGGGCACGAACCCGAAACAGCATTATTTGTGCCTGACGACAACCCGTTGCTTTTCTATCGTGCCATTGCCCGCTATGCAGCAAAGGCCCTGAAACCCGGCGGCACACTCTATTTCGAGATCAATCCATTGTATGTCAGCGAGATGCAACAGATGCTCAGCGACGAAGGCTTTTCACATACCGAGGTCAGGAACGACCAGTTCGGCAAACAACGATTCACGAAATCATGGAGATAAAAAAAGAGATGACTGGCCAGCAGGCCTACCAGAGACTTACCGACCTCTGCGCCCGCAACGAGCACTGCCAGCATGAGATGCTGGAGAAGATGCGACAATGGGGCGTGAGCGACGAGGACCAGGCTCAGGTCATGGCACGGCTCATAAAAGAACGCTATGTAGATGACGCACGCTTCGCACGGGCCTTCATCTACGACAAGATACGCTATAACAAATGGGGGCGCCGCAAGGTGGAGCAGGCCCTATGGCTGAAGCATATTGACAACAGTATTAGCAAGTCCATCCTTGACGAAGTGGATGATGAGGAATACCTCAGCATGCTGCGTCCTTTGCTGAAGCAGAAACGCCGTAGCATCAAAGCCAAGAGTGAATATGAGGCCACGATGAAACTCATCAAGTTTGCCATGAGTCGCGGCTTCACCATGGACATTATCAAACAATGCATGGAGGTGGAAGATGAAGACATCCTTCTTGACTGAACTGCTCGATTTCGTATCGCCCCGTGCCTGTGCTATCTGCGGCCGGCGGCTACCGGCTGGCGACCTGTTGCTATGTCCTGTATGTCTGCTGCACCTTCCACTAACTAACTTTGCCGCTGAGGCCTACGATAATCCCATGGTCCGTCTGTTCTGGGGGCAGTTTCCCATAGAGCGGGCAGCCGCTTTGTTCTTTTTTACACCACAGTCAGACTGCAGTCAACTTATCTATGATTTGAAATACCACCGCCAGCCACATCTGGGTCAACTGCTGGGCAACATGGTCGCCCACCATTTTGCTCAGCATCACTTCTTCGATGGCATCGACGCCATCGTACCAGTACCCATTACCCGTATGCGCCGATGGAAACGCGGCTATAACCAGAGCGAAGAGATAGCACGAGGTCTGCACGACGAGACGGGCATCCCCGTCATGCGTCATGTGGTGAAACGTATCTCGTTCAACAGTTCACAAACCCGCAAGAGCATCTGGGAACGTCAGCAGAACGTGGAGAATGTCTTCCGCCTGCAACACGCAGAGCATATCAACGGCAAGCACGTGCTCATCGTCGATGATATTGTCACCACAGGTGCCACTGTCCGCGCCTGTGCCAAAGAACTGGCCAAGGCCGGCGATGTGCGCATCAGCGTGCTCTCCATCGGTTATACAAAAGAGTAACAGCGAAAACATGTCTTCTTTAACTTCTTTAACTTCTTTAACTCCTTTAACTCCTCAAAAATAACTACCTTTGCACACAAAATCAACGCAATATGATGGATATCAAGAAACAATTCGCTCAGAAACTGATGGACATCAAAGCCATCAAACTGCAGCCTAACGATCCGTTTACATGGGCCAGCGGATGGAAGTCGCCCATCTATACCGACAATCGCAAAACACTGGGATTTCCCCGACTGCGTTCGTTTGTAAAACTGGAACTTTGCCATGCCATACAAGAACATTTCCCCGAGGCTGAAGCCGTGGCCGGCGTTGCTACAGGTGCCATCGCACAGGGTGCGTTAGTAGCCGAAGAACTGGGGTTGCCCTACTGCTATGTGCGTCCGAAACCGAAAGACCACGGCATGGGCAATCAGGTGGAAGGTGAGATAGAGAAAGGCTCGAAAGTCATTGTGGTTGAAGACTTGATTTCCACTGGCGGCAGCAGTCTGAAGGCTGTGGCCGCCCTGCGCGAATATGGTGTAGAGGTCATCGGCATGGTGGCCTCGTTTACCTACGGTTTTCCTGTGGCAGAAGAGGCATTTCGCGAAGCCGGCGTGAAACTGATCACACTCTCTGACTACAACGCCGTCATTGAGCAGGCCGCCGAGACTGGCTATATCAAAGAAGAAGAGAAGACCGTGTTGGCAGAATGGAGAAAAGATCCCAGCGCATGGGGTGTGTAATTTATTTAGGAATATGAAGAAGTTTGAAAGTAGCGTCAAGCAGGTGCCTTATTCGCAAGAGGCCGTGTACAGGAACATCAGCGACTTGAGCAACTTGGAGCGTGTGCGCAACCGTGTACCTGAAGATAAGGTAAAGGATTTCTCGTTCGACCACGACTCGGTGACTGTCAGTGCTGACCCCGTGGGACAAATAACCCTGCGCATCGTGGAGCGCGACGAGCCTAAGTGTGTGAAGTTCGAGACCACACAATCGCCCATGCCCTTCAACCTCTGGATACAGGTACTCCCCGTAAATGAGAATACATCGAAGATGAAGGTGACGGTGAAGGCCGACATTCCCTTTATGCTGGCCGGCATGGTGGCAGGCCCCATTCAGGATGGTGTGGAAAAGATTGCAGATGCACTGGCAAAGATTCCCTATGAATAACCCCCATAGGTCGCATAGTTCTTATAAGACCCATAAGTCCCATAGGACCCATGGGTCCCATAGGTCCCATTAGACCCATTAGACCCATAAAAACAATAAAAGAAAAGATGGCACAGAAACTCTGGGAAAAAGACTTTGAGATAAACAGCGAGATTGAACGCTTCACTGTTGGACGCGACCGTGAAATGGACCTCTATCTGGCCCCCTACGATGTGCTGGGTTCGATGGCACACATCACCATGCTCGAGAGTATCGGACTGCTGGGTAAGGACGAACTGCCCGTGCTGCTCCGTGAGTTGAAGAACATCTACGAGCAGACACAGCGGGGTGAGTTCGTTATTGAAGACGGCATAGAGGATGTGCACTCGCAGGTGGAACTGATGCTGACCCGCCAGTTGGGCGACATGGGCAAAAAGATACACTCGGGCCGTTCGCGCAATGACCAGGTACTGGTAGACCTGAAACTCTTCACCCGCCATCAGTTACAACTGGTGGCCGAAGCAGTGAAGGACCTGTTTGACCAACTCATCGCGAAAAGCAATCAGTACAAGGATGTGCTCATGCCGGGCTACACCCACCTGCAGGTGGCCATGCCCTCGTCATTCGGTCTGTGGTTCGGTGCCTATGCCGAATCTTTGGCAGATGACATGCTCTTCCTCCAGGCCGCCTATAAGATGACCAACCGCAACCCGCTTGGCTCTGCCGCCGGCTATGGCTCATCATTCCCCTTGAAGCGTCAGATGACCACCGACCTTCTGGGTTTCGATTCAATGGATTACAACGTGGTGTATGCACAGATGGGCCGCGGCAAGATGGAGCGCAACGTGGGCTTTGCCATTGCCACCATTG
>CAMHDT010000119.1 GCA_946183985.1 uncultured Prevotella sp. | reverse complement strand
AGACCCACATGCTCGACCGTGGCCTGAACGCCCTGCGCATGTATCCCGTGCCCGATGATGTGCGCGAACTGATGTATAAGGTGAAGAAGGCGCAGGGTGTGGACATTCCCCGTATCTTCTGCGGTCTGAACGATACGCGAAACATCATTCCGAGCATCAAGTGGGCAAAGGCGGCTGGCATGATTCCGCAGGCCACGCTGTGCATCACCACCAGTCCCGTACACACCGTGGAATACTATAGTGCCATTGCCGACGAGGTGATTGCCGCCGGTGCCGAGGAGATCTGTCTGAAAGACATGGCCGGCATAGGACAGCCCGCCATGCTCGGTGCGCTGACCAAGAGCATCAAGACCAAGCATCCCGACATCATCATACAGTATCACGGACACTCCGGACCGGGCCTGTCGATGGCCAGCATCCTCGAGGTGTGCAACAACGGCGCCGACATCATCGACACGGCCATAGAGCCGCTGTCGTGGGGCAAGGTGCATCCGGACATCATCTCCGTGCAGTCGATGCTGAAGAACGAGGGCTTCGAGGTGGCCGACATCAATATGAATGCCTATATGCAGGCCCGTACGCTGACGCAGGAGTTTATCGACGAGTGGCTCGGCTACTTCATCAACCCTGCCAACAAGCACATGTCGAGCCTCCTGCTGGGCTGCGGACTGCCCGGAGGCATGATGGGCTCGATGATGGCCGACCTGGGCGGTATCCAGACCATGATCAACAAACTGCGCGAGAAGAAGGGAGAGCCCGTGCTGACCATGGACGACATGCTGGTGAAACTCTTCAACGAGGTGGAATACGTGTGGCCGCGTGTGGGCTATCCTCCACTGGTCACGCCCTTCTCGCAGTATACGAAGAACATCGCCCTGATGAACCTCCTCACCATGGAGCAGGGCAAGGGGCGCTATGCCATGATGGACGATGCCATCTGGGGCATGATCCTGGGCAAGAGCGGCAAGATTCCCGGCACCATCGCACCCGAACTCATCGAGTTGGCACAGCAGCAGAAGCGTGAGTTTACCGATGTAGACCCGCACACCCTCATCCCCAACGCCCTCGATGGCTTCAAGAAGGAGATGGACGAGAACGGCTGGGACTACGGACAGGACAACGAGGAACTCTTCGAACTGGCCATGCACCCCGAGCAGTACCGTCCCTTCAAGAGCGGACAGGCCAAGAAGCAGTTCCTGGCCGACCTGCAGAAGGCCAAGGACGCCAAGTTGGGCGGCTCGAAGATGAAGCCCGAGGAACTGGCAGCCTTCAAGCACGCCAAGGCCGATGCCCTGGTATGCCCCTCGGCCGGACAGATTTTCTACGAGTTCAACGGCGACGGCGAGTGCGCACCCTGCGTGGAGCCGTTCATCGGTCAGCAGTATAAGGAGGGCCAGACCTTCTGCTATCTGGTGGAGAAATGGGGCGAGATTGTGCCCATCCCCGCTGCCCTCGGCGGCAAACTGGTGGAGGTGAGTGCCAAGCAAGGCGCCAAGGTGCGCAAGGGCGACACCCTGGCCTGGATTGAGCGCGCACAATAAAGTGAAACGCCACAGAAAAGAGAGTGTGTCGAAAAACAAAAATCTTCAAAAATCATTCAAAAATAAGCCATTCGATAGCCATTTTTGCAGGATTTTTGAAGATTTTTGTTAGTTTAATGAGGATTGATTGTGTAATGATGAACGATGGACTATCAGAAAATCATTGACAAGTATTATCCTGCCGACGATGACCTGCGCCGTCTGCTCATGAAGCACTCGAGGCAGGTGGCAGACAAATGCATGAAGGCTTGCCGCAAGCATCCGGAACTGCATCTCGACAGCCAGTTTGTGGAGGAGGCGGCCATGCTCCATGACATAGGCATACGCTGGTGTCATGCGCCCAGCATCCTGTGCAACGGCGACCAGCCTTATATCTGCCATGGCCTGATAGGTGCCGACCTGTTGCGCCAGGAAGGTTTTCCGCGCCATGCACAGGTGTGTGAGCGCCATACCGGCACTGGCTTGACGAAAGTGCAGATAGAACGCCAGCAACTGCCGTTGCCGCTGCAGGATTTCGTGCCTGTGGAACTGGAAGAGCAACTGGTGTGCTATGCCGACAAGTTCTTCTCAAAGTCGCATCCCGACCGTGTGATGACCGTGGTTGATGCGGCCCGGAGCCTGGAGAAGTTCGGTCATGAAGGCGTGGAGAAGTTCCTGCTGTGGGCTAAAATGTTTGAGTAGCAGTTGCGACAACGGGTAAAAAACGTTAAAGAGCAAGCATAAACATTGGCGTCAGTGGCCCAAACTCCCAACTTTTTCGTAATTTTGCAGCCGTGAAACGCAAGACAGTCATTCTGTTGCTTCTCTCGGTCGTTATTTTCATGATGGCCGGCAGACCTTCATTTCCCGTTCAGGATAACAACAATAGGGGGGTGAAGCACGACTCTGTGCTACCACCTGACAGCACTTTGCCTAAAATGGTTGCAGACTCGCTTCTTGCTTCTCGCATGCCGTTTCCGGTTTCTGACTCGCTTCCTGTTTCCGATTCGATTCCTGATCCCTACTTGTCGCTTCCTGTTTCTGGCGACACGGTGCTCAGCGGGCGCACCGAGGCACATGCCGCATTGAAGCGCGACACCACGGTGATGGACTCGCTGACCCTGGCCATCTATAAGCACAACAAGGCCGTCGACGACTCGCTGGCACTGGACAGCATCAACCGCAAACGCAAGAACGGTATTGATGCCCCCGTGGTGTTCTCGGCTACCGACAGCGTGGTGTTCTCGGCAAAGACGGGCAGGGCCTACCTCTTTGGCGACTCGAAAGTGAAGTATCAGACCATGGACCTGAACAGCGAGCGTATCTCGCTGAACCTTGACTCGTCGCTCGTGCATGCCACCGGCGTCCTCGATAGCGTGACGGGCCTGCAGGTGGGAACGCCTGTGTTCAAGATGGGCGAAGATACTTACGAGAGCGATACCATGGCCTTTAACTTCAAGACCAAGAAGGGCCTGATTACCCGGGCCTATACCGAGCAGCAGGAAGGATTCCTGTTGAGTGAACTGTCGAAGCGCGGCAGCAATGGCGAACTCTATCTGCAGCACGGCCGTTATACCACCTGCGACGAGCCGCATCCCGACTTCTATCTGGCCCTGTCGCGTGCCAAGGTGCGTCCGGGCAAGGATGTGGTGTTCGGTCCGGCCTATCTCGTGGTGTGCGATGTGCCTCTTCCTTTCGCCATCCCCTACGGTTTCTTCCCCTTCTCAAAGAGTTACAGCAGCGGATTCATCATGCCTACCTATGGCGATGAGACCCGTCGCGGCTTCTATCTGCGCGACGGCGGCTATTATTTTGCCATCAGCGACAAGATGGACCTGAAGGTGCTGGGTGAGATTTACACCAAAGGGTCGTGGGGGGTGAGTGCCGCGTCAAACTATCGCAAGCGCTATAAGTACAGCGGTTCGTTCTATGCCAGTTACCAAAACTCGGTTGACGGTGAGAAGAACATGCCTGACTACTCGAAGACCACGAGTTTCAAGATACAGTGGAACCATCGTCAGGATGCCAAGGCCAACCCTTTCAGCAACCTGTCGGCATCGGTCAACTTCGCCACCAGCAGTTACGAGCGCAACAACCTCACATCGATGTACAACCCGCAGTCGCTGACACAGTCAACGCGCACCTCGTCGGTGAGTTACGGCACGCAGTTCTCCAGCATAGGACTGAGCATCTCTACCAGCATGAACCTCAACCAGAACATGCGCGACTCAACCATCGCGCTCACCTTGCCCGACCTGAACATCAACCTCTCGCGCTTCTATCCCTTCAAGCGCAAGCAAATGGTGGGCAAGGAACGGTGGTATGAGAAGATCTCCATGTCGTATACCGGCCATCTGAGCAACTCCATCAGCACCAAGGAGGACAAGTTGATGCACACCAACATCATCAAGGACTGGCGCAATGGCATGCAGCACACCATTCCCGTGAGCGGCAACTTCGTGCTGTTCAACTATATCAACCTCAACCCCTCGTTTAACTTCGTTGACCGCACCTATTCGAAGAAGGTGATGCGCTCGTGGGACGAGACGGCACAGAAAGAGGTGAACGACACCACCTACGGCTTCTACAATGTCTATAACTGGAGCCTCGCGGTCTCGGCCTCAACCAAACTCTACGGCTTCTACACCCCCTGGCGCTCGCTTTTCGGCAACAAGATACAGGCCATACGCCACGTGCTCACACCATCGGTAAGTTTCTCCTATGCCCCCGACTTCAGCGCCTCGCGCTATGGCTACTATGAGACCTATCAGAAGACCGATGCCGAGGGTAATGTGTCGATGGTGGAATATTCGCCCTATGCAGGTGCACTCTACGGTGTGCCGGGAAAAGGCAAGACGGGCAGCATCTCGTTCTCCGTCTCGAACAATGTGGAGATGAAGATACGCACCGACAACGACAGCACGGGCTTCAAGAAAATCAGCCTCATCGACGAGTTCGGTGCCTCTATGTCGTATAACATGGCGGCCAAGGTGCGCCCCTGGAGCGACCTCAGCACGCGCATCCGCTTGAAATTGTCCAAGCGCTACACCCTCAATATGAGTGCCATCTTTGCCAGTTATGTGTATGAAGCCGACTCGGTGGGGGCTACACCGCGCATCAGCGAGCACACCACCTACTGGGGGCAGGGCAAGATAGGCCGCTTCCAGGGCATGTCGCAGAACCTTTCCTACACCATCTCCAACGAGAAGGTCTCTAAGTTGTTCAAATGGCTCAGGGGCGAGCGCGACAAAAAGCGGGATGACGATGATGACAAGGACAAGTCCGACCTCGATGATGATGAGGATCTTGGCGATGTGGAGAGCAACCTGGACCGTGACTTGGAGGAAGGCAAGCACGGAGCGAAGAAAAAGAAGGAACGCGCCGACACCGACCTCGACGGCTATATGAACTACTCGCTGCCCTGGTCGCTCAGTTTCGGCTATGGCATCACCATGCGTGAAAACACCAACCGCTCCTTGTTTAACTATCACACCATGCGCTATCCCTATAAGTTTACGCAGAACCTGAATGTGAGCGGCAACGTGCGCCTTAGCGACGGATGGAACATCTCGTTCTCCAGCGGCTACGACTTCGAGAACAAGAAGATTTCCATGACCACCGCCTCGCTCTCACGCGACCTGCACTGCTTCAATATGTCGTGCTCGGTGGTGCTCTCGCCCTATACCAGTTACAACTTCTCGTTCCGTTGCAACGCCTCTACGCTGACCGATGCCCTGAAATACGACAAACGCAGCAGTTACAGCAACTCGGTGCAGTGGTACTGACCGCTGCCGTCACCGCCCGTAAGTGCCATCGTTGCGAGTTGAAAGTGCCATCGTTACGAGTTGAAAGTGCCATCGTTAGGAATGTAAGTGCCATCGAAAGAATATTACTAAAGAATAAAACCTAAAACATCTGATTATGAATAAGATTCTGTTAATGACTGTGGCCGCCATGATGACCGC
>CAMHDT010000118.1 GCA_946183985.1 uncultured Prevotella sp. | reverse complement strand
TGAAGATTTATGTTCCTCCTTCATAACATTTATGTTATATTTATGAAGATTTATGTTCTTCTTTCATAACATTTTTGTTAGATTTTTGAAGATTTATGTTCCTCCTCCATAACATTTATGTTATATTTATGAAGATTTATGTTCCTCCTTCATAACATTTATGTTATATTTATGAAGATTTATGTTCTTCTTTCATAACATTTTTGTTAGATTTTTGAAGATTTATGTTCCTCCTCCATAACATTTATGTTATATTTATGAAGATTTTTGTTCCTCCTCCATAACATTTTTGTTAGATTTTTGAAGATTTTTGTTGGTTTAATGAGGACTGATGTCTATATTTGACACATCCATTTTTCGGGCAGTGTCATTCGTTCTACTGCCGGTAGAACACCGTTCTACTCCGTGTAGAACACCGTTCTACCGGCAGTAGAACGTTTTTAAGCCAGCATACCGGCAATGAATTTCTCCACCCAATAGCAACCCATGCCGGCCAGATAGCCCACGAAGGCTACCCACGACATGCGCTTCAGGTACCAGCCGAAGGTGATCTTCTCCAAGCCCATGACCACCACACCGGCAGCCGAGCCGATAATGAGCATCGAGCCGCCCACACCGGCACAGTAGGCCAGCAACTGCCAGAAGATGCCATCTTGCGCCATGGCCGCCAGTTCGGGATTCTGCGCCACCATGTCGGCCGTGGCCATCGGGTACATGCCCATACATCCAGCCACCAAGGGCACATTGTCGACAACAGACGACAGCACGCCGATGATGCCGTTGATCAGATAGTAGTTGCCCGAGAAGGCCTCGTTCAGTCCCTCGCCCATAGCCGTCAGCACGCCTACCTCCTGCAGCACGGCCACCGCCATGAGGATGCCGAGGAAGAACATGATGGTCGACAGGTCAATCTTCGACAGCAGGTCGCTCACGCGCTTGGCCATGGTGTCGTCCTCGCTGGTGCGGCGCACGCGATGAAACACCTCGGTCACCGTCCACAGCACGCCCAGCACCAGCAGGATGCCCATGAACGGCGGCAGATGGGTCAGCGTCTTGAACACGGGCACGAACACCAGACCGCCCACGCCCAGCCAGAAGATGGCATTGCGCTGTGCCTTGGTAAAGGTGGTCACCTCTGTCACCGTCAGGTTCTGATCCTTGTCGAACTTGCCCTTGAGCGCATACTGGAGGATAAGTGCGGGAATGACCATCGACACCAGCGACGGCAGGAAGATCTCAGTGAGCACACCCTGCGTGCTGATAACGCCCTTGATCCAGAGCATGATAGTGGTCACATCGCCTATGGGCGAGAAGGCTCCGCCCGAGTTGGCAGAGATGATAATCAGTCCTGCATAGATCAGGCGCTCCTCGCGGCTCTGCACCAACTTGCGCAGCACCATGATCATCACTATCGAGGTGGTCAGGTTGTCGAGGATGGCCGAAAGGAAGAAGGTCATGAACGCCACACGCCACATCAACTTGCGCTTGGAGCGCGTCTTGATGGCATCGCGCACGAAGTTGAAGCCGCCGTTGGAGTCAACAATCTCCACAATGGTCATGGCTCCCATAAGGAAGAACAGCGTGCCACCGGCATCGCCCAGATGATGTTCAATCACCTCGGCAATATGGTGAATCACGCTCCCCTCGGCAATATCAGGATAGAACGAGGCGGGTGCCATCATCAGCAGCGTCCAGCATCCCACACACATCAGCAGCGCAATGGCTGCCTTGTTAATCTCAAGCACGCTCTCCAGGGCTATGCACAGATAGCCTATCACAAAGAGCGCCACAATCAGTACGGTAAGTGTCATTGGTAGTTTGTCGTTTTTTAGATTTATTGTTATTTGCGGGCAAAGTTACGACTTTTTCCCCGTGTGCCAAACATTTGCCTGTTCAAAAAAAAAGCACATAACAAAAAATCATGTCAAAAAATCAAATTGTAATGCCGCATGCAAAAATAAGTACATATCTTTGCAAGCAAATAAAACTAAAACTCTAAAACAAACTTATGGAGAATAAGAAATATTTCTTTGCCGTAGACCTTGGTGCCACCAGCGGCCGCACCATCATCGGCCATCTCGCCGACGGACGCTTCGAACTGGAAGAGGTCACACGCTTCCCCAACAACCTCATTGAACAGGGAGGACACTACTACTGGGACATCCATGCCCTCTATTTCGAGATCATCAAAGGTCTGAAAGAGGTGGCTGCACGCCACCTGCAGATCACCTCCATCGGCATCGACACCTGGGGCGTCGACTTCGTCTTCATCGGCGACGACGGAGCCATCCTGCGCAACCCGCGGGCCTACCGCGACCCCATCACCTTCGATGCCATGAACGACTATCTGGAGCATGTCATCTCTAAGAAAGAGGTATATGATGTGACAGGCATACAGTTCCTCAATTTCAACTCCATCTTCCAACTCTACGCCATGAAGCGCGAAGGCAACGCCGCCTTCAGGAATGCAGCGAAGATACTGTTCGTGCCCGATGCCCTTTCATGGATGCTCACCGGCAACGAAGTGTGCGAATATACCATCGCCTCGACATCGCAGTTGCTCGACCCCAAGACGAAGATGCTCGACGAGCGCCTGCTCAACTCACTGGGCCTCACCCGTTCCAAGTTTGGAAAGATGGTGAATCCCGGCACCATGATTGGCGTGCTCACCGACGAGGTGCAGCGTCTCACCGGCCTGGGCCCCGTGCCCGTCATTGCCGTGGCCGGCCACGACACTGGCAGCGCCGTAGCCGCCGTGCCCGCACAGAACGAGAAGTTCGCCTATCTGTCGAGCGGCACATGGAGCCTCATGGGCATCGAGACCAAGGATGCCATCATCAGCGACCTCTCATACGAGCGTAACTTCACCAACGAAGGCGGCATTGAGGGCACCACACGCTTCCTGAAGAACATCTGCGGCATGTGGCTCTATGAGCGCTGCCGTCTGGAGTGGCCCGAGGAGGTGCGCCGCCTCAGCCATCCCGAACTGCAGGGCCAGGCCATGGGCGTGGAGCCCTTCCGTTCGCTCATCAACCCCGACGACCCCCTCTTCGCGGCACCCGCATCCATGATTGGTGCCATACAGCAATATTGCCGCCAGACCAACCAGCCCGTGCCTGAGACGCCGGCCGAGATATGCCGTTGCATCTTCGACTCGCTGGCCCTGCGCTATCGTCAGGTGTTCACATGGCTCAAGGAGTTTGCGCCCTTCCGCCTCGATGTGCTCCACATCATCGGTGGCGGCTCGCTCAACAAATACCTGAACCAGTTCACGGCCAATTCCACCGGTGCCACCGTACTGGCCGGCCCGCAAGAGGGCACCGCCATCGGCAACATCATGCTGCAGGCCAAGGCCGCCGGAATAGTCAAGGACATCTGGGAGATGCGTGCCATCATCGCCGCCTCAACAGAAATGGTGAAGTACGAGCCGCAGGACAAACAGGCATGGGATGCCGCCTACGACAAGTACCTCTCTATCGTGAACAAATAGCCTAGGGACAAAAATCTTCAAAAATCTAACAAAAATGTTGCGGGCATGATGTCTTCGCATGATTTTTGAGGATTTTTGTCAAACACTATAAGAGTTATGAAGGTTTTAGAAAGAACTGAGATTTTGGCAAAGATGTACAACATCATTGGTGCTGCAATGGATGTGTACAATGAACTTGGCTATGGGTATTCTGAGGCAATCTATCAGGAATGTCTTTCTATTATCTGCACAGAAAAAGGAATTCCTTGGGAACGTGAGAGGCAACTGAACATGTCTTTTCATGGTCATGAACTGAAGAAGAAATATGTTGCAGACTTTGTATGTTACGACGACATTGTCGTTGAACTTAAAGCCGTATCCGAACTAACCAACGAACACCGATCACAACTCTTTAACTATTTGCGTATTACAGATTCATATGCTGGCATCCTTATCAATTTTGGTAACCCAGATAAACTTTTGTCAGAAAGATACCTTTACGACACTCTTTTGGACGAGTATCGGTATGTCACACCTAAACAGAATAATTTTTGTTAGATTTTTGAAGATTTTTGTCTAATTATAAATACATTTAAGTAAAAGCAATCGTTTATGAAAGCAAATTTGATTGAACAGGCTTATGCCGTAGCAAAAGAGCGCTACGCTGCCATCGGCGTCGACACCGACGCAGTACTCGACCAACTGCAGAAGCAGCAGATCTCGCTGCACTGCTGGCAGACCGACGATGTTGTGGGCTTCGAGCGCAACGACGCCCTCAGCGGCGGCATCCAGACCACTGGCAACTATCCCGGCCGCGCCCGCAATATCGACGAGGTGCGCAAGGACATCGAGTTCGTGAAGACCCTTATCGCCGGCAACCACCGTCTGAACCTCCACGAGATCTACGGTGACTTCGGCGGACAGTTCGTCGACCGCGACCAGGTGGAAGTAAAGCACTTCCAGAGTTGGATTGACTGGGCCAAGGAGAACAACATGAAACTCGACTTCAACTCCACCTCGTTCTCACACCCCAAGAGCGGCGACCTCACCCTTTCTAACCCCGACAAGAGCATCCGCGACTTCTGGATTGAGCACACCAAGCGCTGCCGCCGCATCGCCGACGCCATGGGCAAGGCACAGAACGACCCCTGCATCATGAACATCTGGGTACACGACGGTTCGAAGGACATGCCCGTACAGCGCAAGAAGTATCGTGAGATCCTCGCCGCCTCGCTCGACGAGATCATGCAGGAGAAACTCGACGGCGTGAAGAACTGCTTCGAGGCCAAGTTGTTCGGCATCGGACTGGAGAGTTACACCGTAGGCTCACACGACTTCTACACCGCCTACTGCGCCACCCGCAAGCAGATGTACACCCTCGACACCGGCCACTACGAGCCCACAGAGAACGTGTCAGACTTCGTCAGCACCCTGCTCATGTACGTGCCCGAACTGATGCTCCACGTCAGCCGCCCCGTACGCTGGGACTCCGACCATGTGACCATCATGAACGACCAGACACTCGACCTGTTCAAGGAACTGGTGCGCTGCGACGCCCTCGACCGCGCCCATGTGGGCCTCGACTACTTCGACGCCTCTATCAACCGCATCGGTGCCTACCTCGTTGGCACACGCGCCACACAGAAGTGCATCCTGCAGGCCCTGCTCGAGCCGAAGGCTAAACTGCGTGAGTATGAGGACAACGGCCAGTATTTCGAGCGTCTCGCCCTCATGGAAGAGGCCAAGTCGATGCCGTTCGGCGCCGTGTTCGACTACTTCAACCTGAAGAACAACGTGCCCGTGGGCGAGGAATACATCGCTGCCATCCAGCAGTATGAGAAGGATGTGACCTCCAAGCGATAAACACGCTGTGGGCATATCATAACAGACAAAGATATGCTCTCAACAAAAATCTTCAAAAATCTAACAAAAATGGTCATCAAAAAGGCTTATTTTTGAAAGATTTTTGAAGATTTTTGTTTTTTGACACACCCTCCTTTTTTGTTACTTCGCCACCCGTATTTATGTTATATTCATGAAGATTTATGTTCCATGAGTAAGCATTCTAATGCTTATATTTATGTTCCATTTATGTAGATTTATGTTCCCTGAGTAAGCATTCTAATGCTTATATTTATGTTCCATTTATGTAGATTTATGTTCC
>CAMHDT010000117.1 GCA_946183985.1 uncultured Prevotella sp. | reverse complement strand
GAAAAGAAAAGCAACTTTTCTTTTGCAATTCATTCGTTTTTTCGTAACTTTGCCAACAAAAAGATGAAACGGCTATTATATCTCTCACTGACACTGGCGGCTGCCATGACCCTTCATGCACAAGGCGTGATCTCGCTGGCGGGGGCCTGGGACTTTGCCATGGGCGACAGCACACGCTATGACGACTATGTGATGCTGCCGGGGTCGATGCTGACCAATGGCAAGGGTCATGATGTGGATGTGAACACGCAGTGGACGGGCTCGCTCTACGACTCATCATATTACTTCAACCCCTACATGGAGCCCTACCGCCAGAAAGGCAACATGAAGTTCCCGTTTTTCCTGACACCGGAGAAGCACTATGTGGGCAACGCATGGTACAGGAAGTCGGTCTATGTGCCCAGAGACTGGAAAGACCAGCGCATCACGCTCTTCCTGGAGCGGCCACATATAGAGACCACCGTCTTTGTCAACGGACGTGAGGTGGGCCATCAGATGTCGCTCTCCGTGCCTCACTGCTATGATGTGACGAAATATCTGCGGCGGGGCGAGCGCAACGTGATTGCCATCTGTGTGTATAACGGCATTGAGAACGTGTGCGTGGGACAAGACTCGCACTCGGTGACCGACCAGACGCAAGGCAACTGGAACGGCATTGTGGGGCGCATGGAGTTGCAGGCGCGCCCGCGGTTCATCAACATACGCAGCGTGAGGGTCTATCCCAGCGCGGCAGAGCAGAAGGCTCGTGTGGAGGTGGAACTGGAGAACCACTCAAACCTGGGCATGGGCAACTTCCATGTCATGCAGGTAAAGGAATATGGACTGGTGTATCAGGTGGATGCTGTGACGCCCGACTCGGTGGTCAACATCATCAGTCCCCGTCAGAACTGGCGCGAACTGGCTGGTGACCACCTGTCGTTTGACATCCCCATGACGGGAAGGATGCAACTGTGGGACGAGTTCTCGCCTGCTGTCTACCGCCTCACCGTCTATGCCGGCGATGACAGTTACACCACCACCTTCGGCTTCCGCGACATCGACATCGTGGGACGGCAGATGCTCATCAACGGGCGGCCTCTATATATAAGAGGTACGGTGGAGAACTGCTGCTTCCCTGAGACGGGCTACCCGCCCACCGACGAGGAGGAGTGGCTGCGCATCTTCAGGAAATGTCGCGACTATGGCATCAACATGGTGCGCTTCCACAGTTACTGTCCGCCGGAGGCTGCCTTCAACGCGGCCGACATGGTGGGCATCTACCTGCAGCCCGAAGGCCCGTCGTGGCCCAACCACGGCGTCAGGCTGCGCCGCGGCATGGCCATCGACCAGTATCTGCTGGACGAGTCGAAGCGCATTGTCGACACCTATGGCAACCATCCGTCGTTTGTGATGATGGCTGCCGGCAACGAGCCTGCTGGCGACTGGGTGAACTATTGCAACGACTGGGTCAGGGAGATGCACCGCTATGACTCTACCAAGGTGTACTGCGGAGCCTCGGTGGGCGGCGGATGGGCCTGGGACAGCGGCTCGGAGTATCATGTCAAGGGCGGCGCCCGCGGTCTGGACTGGGACCGGAAGGCCCCCCAGAGCATGGACGACTATGAGGATGGCATCCTCTTTCCCCGTAACTATAAGGACAGCGTGCCCAACAACAGTCCCATCCTGGCCCATGAGCAGGGACAGTGGTGCGCCTTTCCCGACTTCAGCGAGATAACGCAGTATAAGGGAGCCTACAAGGCCCGCAACTTCGAGATATTCCGCGACCTGCTGCGCTCGGGCGGCATGGCCTCCATGGACCGTAAGTTCCTCATGGCCAGCGGACGGCTGCAGACCCTGTGCTATAAATATGAGATAGAGCGCAACCTGCGCACCAAGGACTATGCCGGCTTCCAACTGCTGGGACTCAACGACTATAGCGGACAGGGCACCGCCCTCGAGGGCGTGCTCAACGTGTTCTGGCGCGAGAAGGGCTACACCAACAGCCGCGAATGGCGTGAGTTCTGCTCACCACTGGTGGCGCTCGCACGCTTCCCACGCATGGTATACAGCAATGCCGACACGCTCGTGGTGCCTGTGGAAGCCATGAACGCCTTGTGGTGCAACCTGCGTGGCGTGGCGGTGACCTACGAGATCATGCAGGGCGACAGCCTCGTCTTGGTGAACGACACGCTGGCCCGCTGTGCCATCGATGTGGGCAAGAACAAGATGCTGGGCACCATACGCTATCCGCTTGGCGGCATCAGGCAGCCATCGAAGATGACACTCTCCGTGAACGTGGGCAAACTGACCCGCAACCACTGGGATTTCTGGGTCTATCCGGATAGTCTGGAATCGACGATGGATAGTCAGGGAAAGCAGGGCAGTATCCTTATCACCTCCGACTGGGGCGAGGCGCAGGCTGCCTTGAAGCGCGGCAAGACGGTGTTGCTGGAGGCTGCCGGCAAGGTGACCCTTGGCAGCGATGTGAAGCAGACCTATCTGCCCGTGTTCTGGAACACCTCGTGGTTCAAGATGCGGCCGCCGCACACCACCGGCGCCTATATCAACAAGCAGCATCCGCTGTTCAAGTACGACTTTCCCACCGATGAGTGGGCCAACCTGAACTGGTGGGAACTGCTCAACAAGGCACAGGTGATGAACCTGCGCGAGTTGCCGGCCGACTACCAGTCGCCCATACAGCCCATCGACACGTGGCATGTGAGCAGGAAACTGGGAATGCTCGTTGAGGCAAAGGTGCTGAAAGGGCGCCTCTTGATGACCACCATGGATCTGAGCAGCGACCTGGAGCACCGTCTGGTGGCGCGGCAGATGCGCAAGGCCATCGTGGCCTATATGCAGAGTGGCGATTTCAACCCTGCCATGACCCTCACGCCACAGACGGTGGGCCATTTCTTTACTGAGCAGGCACCGCCCGTGGACATGTTTACCAAGGACTCGCCCGACGAACTGAAACCGAAGTTGAAGTGAGGGGGGATGATGAAAAGTGAAATAAAGTATTAAGAATAAAGCATTATGAAGAAGTGTAGGAATTGTGGTGCAGAGGTGAAAGACAATGCGCTCTGGTGTCCGGAATGTGGCGCCGATGTAGGAAACCTTTCGGCTCAGACACAGCCGATTGAGGATGTGGAACCTGATGTGGTTGTTGCCGAACCTGTGCAGCAGCCGATGCCAGCACAGCCTGTGGCGCAGGGTGCGTTCTGCCCTCATTGCGGCAAACCCGTAGTGGCTGGCGGCAGTTTCTGTCCGTCGTGTGGCGCTGCGCTGGCTGGTGGTCAGCCCCAGCGTGTGGTGGTCATTGAGAAGCAGGTGGAGCGCGAGGAGCCTCGTGAGCGTCGCCGTCCGCGTCGTCCCCTCATCATCCACAAGGAGGAGACCAACACACTGGGCATTGTTTCTTTCGTTCTTACGATGGTGGGCCTCTTCGGATTCCTGTTCACATCATGGCTGGGCTTCGGACTGCTCTTTATCTTCCTGGCACCGCTCACGCTGTTGCTCTCGTTTATCGCCCTGTTCAAGAAGCCGCGTGGCTTTGCCATAGCAGCATTCATCATCTCGCTACTGGAGTGTCTGGGCATGCTGGTGACGATTATCTTCTTCGGAGCCATTATCAGCGCAATGTTCTCCTAGGCTATAGGACCTATGAGACCTATAGAACTTATGAGACCTATAGGACCTATAGGCCGCGCAGTCCTTCTTTAAGGAACTTGACATACTCCTCAATGTCCTCGTTGTATGAGCGGAGGGCGTTGAGGGGTTTTCCGTTTGTGGGGTCGAGGAGCACATAGCAGGGCTGTGTGTTCATGCCCACCTTGGTGCGCTGAAGGTAACTCCAGCGGTCGCCCACGGTGCGCAGACGACGGGTCTGTCCGTTCTCTGTCACCTCGATGGGCTGGGGCAGAGCTGTCTTGTCGTCTACATAGAGTGAGATGAGCACATAGCGGTCGTTAAGCAGTTCCTGCACCTGCGGGTCGGTCCATACGGCCGCCTCCATCTTGCGGCAGTTCACGCAGCCGTAGCCGGTGAAGTCGACCATCACGGGCTTACCTTCGCGGCGGGCGGCTTCCATGCCCAGGTCGTAGTCGGTGTATTGGGCTTCCACGCTGCCCTGATAGAGGTTGAAGTCCTGTGTGTTCATGGGTGGGGCAAAGGCTGAGATAGCCTTGAGCGGGGCCCCCCACAGGCCAGGCACCATATAGACGGCAAAGGCCAGCGACAGGATGCCGAGGAAGAGTGTGAACACACCGCCTCGCTTGCGGGCCGTGGTCATCTCTTCGCCGTCGTCCTTCGGCGAGGACAGGGGCACGCCTCCCACCAGATAGATGCCGAGGAGGCCGAAGATGACAATCCACAGCGAGAGGAATACCTCGCGGTCGAGCAGGTGCCATCCGTAGGCTAGGTCGGCCACCGAGAGGAACTTCAGGGCGAAGGCCAGTTCGATGAAGCCCAGCACCACTTTCACTGCGTGCATCCATGAGCCCGACCGCGGTGCCTGCTTCAACAGCGACGGGAACAGGGCAAAGAGAGTGAAGGGGATGGCCAGCGCAATGGCAAAGCCAAGCATGCCGATGGTGGGCGCGATGATGTCGCCCTGCGTGGAGACGGCCACGAGGAGGAATCCTATGATGGGACCGGTGCACGAGAACGACACCAGTGCCAGGGTGAAGGCCATCAGGAAGATGGAGAGGTGGGAACTGAGGATGGAGAGCAGCGTGTTGCTGCCTTTTGCCTTCATGGACAGTTCGTCGCTCTTCTGGTCAATCTTGGTGGACCACGAGGCGGGCAGTGTGAGTTCAAAGGCACCGAAGAACGAGGCGGCAAAGACAATGAGCATCAGGGCAAACAGAATGTTGAACACGGCGTTTGTCGACAGCGCGTTGAGGGCCGAGGCACCGAACAACAGGGTGACTAGCAGCCCCAGTAGTACATAGATGATGACGATGGACAGACCGTAGGTCGTGGCCTCGCGGATGGCTTTGCCACGTTCTTTATTGCGCTTAAGGAAGAACGACACCGTCATGGGAATGATGGGCCACACGCAGGGCGTGAGGATGGCCAGGAAACCGCCGACGAGTCCGCTGAGGAAGATATACCATAGTGAGTGGCTGGTTCCTTCGTCGGTTGTCTCGCCGAAAGCCCTTAGTTCGTCGGTTATGGGCTGCCAGAGCAGACTGTCGGTTGGGGCACTTGTCAATGTCTGCGAGATGCTGAGCGAGTCAAGTGGCGCAGGCGCTTTGTCTTCAATCGCATCGGTTGCCGGTACAGTCTCTTCTTCTGTTTCCTTTTCTGTTTCCGGCTTCTCTTCTATCTCTCTCTTCGCAAAGGCAGGGCTGTCGCCGCTGACTTTCAGTTCCACGCTGCTTGGCGGCAGGCAGTTCTTGTCGTTGCAGGCGCCATATTCCAGATAGCAGTCGATGGTGTAACGGGTCTTTGTGAAGCGTACCTTCTGTTTGAACATAGCCGTCTGCTCGAAGTAGCGCAGTTCCATGTCAAACAACTTGTCGTGTTTCTTTATCTCATTTCCCGCAGGCGTCAGTTTGCCTACCAATACAGCGCCATCCATGTGCTCCACGTAGAGCGTGGCCGCGGTGGGGCCGTCGTCGCCGAGGTCGGTGGAATAAACGTGCCATCCCGGGTCGATGATGGCTTTGAACACTAGTTCGCCCTCGCCGTTTTCCAGCATCTTCAGTTCTGAAGTGAAGTGTACGGGGTCGCTCATCTGTGCCATTGCCGTCATGGCCACGATGATGACTGTAAGTATCGCTGTGAATCGTTTCATGTTTCTCCTTATCTGAAAAGTTTGCTGCAAAGGTAGTGCAAACCGAG
>CAMHDT010000116.1 GCA_946183985.1 uncultured Prevotella sp. | reverse complement strand
GCCATGAGGCCACGCTTCAGCATAGTGGTCTCATCTGCACCGGCATCCTTAGCGTATGCCGGCGTCACAAAGGTCATCATAGGTACTAAGAAAAAGGAAAACAGTAATATTTTCTTCATGATTAATAATAGAATATAATGAACTATTGTATTATAGAGTATTCTCTTTCATCATATTGTAATCTCCCCGCAGATGCTCTGTTTCATGAACTTGCGCACCTGCTCGGGATCGTCGTACTTGCCCTGCAGATACATCAGTTTTGTGACAGCAGCCTCCACCGTGCCATCATAGCCGCTGATGACGCCCGCCTCCTGCAACTGATATCCCGTGTCGTAGCGGCCCATCTCTACGCAGCCCTGCAAACACTGGCTTATGTTGATGATAACCTTGCCACGGTGTGTGCCTTCGCGCAAAGCACTGAGAAGCCACGGGCTCTGCGGCGCATTGCCAGAACCAAAGGTGCGCATGACGATGGCCCTGAGGTTGGGCGTGGCGATGATGTGGCGTATCAGGTCTTCACGGATGCCAGGAAACAGCGAGAAGATAATCACGTTGTTGTCCAGTTTGAATTGCGGATGCATAGATGCTGTTGTAACAGGCCGATGGATGAACTCGTCATGATAGGTAATCTGCACGCCGGCATCAGCCAGATGCGGATAATTGAACGACTCGAAAGCGTTGAACTCATCGGCACTCTGCTTGGTGGTGCGGTTGCCACGCATCAGGTGCCCGTTGAAGTAGATGCCCACCTCAGGCACCATGGCTGTTCCATCCTGCCGTTTGGCAGCCGCCATCTCAATACTGGTGATGAGGTTCTCCTTGCCGTCGGTGCGCAATTGGCCTATAGGCAGTTGTGAACCAGTGAGAATGACGGGCTTCGACAAATTCTCGAACATGAACGAGAGGGCCGAGGCGGTATAGGCCATGGTATCGGTGCCATGGAGCACGACGAAGCCATCGTAGTCATCGTAACGATCGGCAATGACATGTGCCAGTTCAGTCCATAGCCGTGGCGACATGTCGCTAGAGTCTATGGGCGGATTGAACTGATAGGTGGCAATCTCTGTCTGGAACTGTGCCAGTTCGGGCACACGACTAAGCAGGTGTTCGAAGTCGAAAGGCTCCAGAGCCCCTGTCTGCGGATTCCGGTTCATACCAATCGTTCCGCCTGTATAGACTAACAATACCTTTGATGTCATCAGAAGCGAATATTATCTTTTCTCCAACAATACCACATTTTCCACATGCGGTGTATGGGGGAACATGTCTACGGGCTGGACCGCCACCACACGATATTGTTCATCCAGGTCGTGCAGGTCGCGGGCCTGCGTGGCAGGATTGCACGACACATAGACAATGCGCTGCGGGGCTGCTCTCATAATGGTCTTTACCACATCGGGGTGCATTCCTGCGCGTGGCGGATCAGTAATTATCACATCGGGGCGTCCGTGTGCCTCTATGAAGTCATCGGTCAGGATGTCCTTCATGTCGCCGGCATAGAACAGGGTGTTGTCAATACCGTTGATAGCCGAATTGACTTTGGCATCCTCTATGGCCTCCGGCACATATTCTATGCCAATGACCTTGCGGGCTTTTCTGGCCACGAAATTAGCAATTGTTCCCGTACCTGTGTAGAGGTCATAAATCAATGGCTTTTGACTATTGGCTGTTGGCTGTTGGCTAAAAGCGAAGTCACGGGCGACGGAGTACAGATGGTATGCCTGTTCGGTATTGGTCTGATAGAAGCTCTTCGGTCCCACCTTGAACTTCAGGTCTTCCATCAGTTCATAGATATGGTCGCTGCCTTTGAACACCAGAATGTCCTGGTCACCAATGGTGTCGTTGCACTTCTGGTTGTCAAGATACATGAGCGACGTTATCTGCGGAAACATATCGGCCACATGCTGCAACAAGCCCTTGGCTTCAGCCTCGCCGCCGGTCTCGTCGTAGTGGAACTGGACGATAACCATCAGTTCGCCACTGGCACTGTTTCTGATAATCACATCACGCAGCAGGCCCACCTGTGCCCGCAAGTCAAAGAATGTGATGCCATGGGAGATGGCATAGTCGCGTATCTCATTGCGTATCTGGTTGTGCACATCGTCCATGAGCCAGCACTTCTCTATCGGCAGAATCTTGTCGAAGGCACCCGTGATGTGGAACCCCAGTGCATTGCGCTGAAATTCGCGGCCACTCTGTATCTCCTCCGTTGTCAGATAGCGACGGTTAGAGGCGCCAAAGTCCAGTTTATTGCGGTAGGCCTGTGTCTTCACACTGCCCATGATAGGTCTGAACTCTGGCAGTTCAACCTTGCCAATACGATGCAACTGGTCGTACACCTGCTGCTGCTTAAACTTCAACTGCTCCTCATAAGGCAGGTTCTGCCACTTACAGCCACCGCATACGCCAAAGTGCTGGCAAAAAGGAACGGCCCGCACCTTGCTATATGTCACGAACCGCACCACCTCGCCTTCGGCAAACGAATGTTTCTTGCGCCTGATCTGCACATCGCACACATCGCCCGGCACACAGAAGGGCACAAACACCACAAGGTCGTTCCAATGGAACAGGCACTTGCCTTCAGCGGCCACGGCCTCAATGGTAACGCCTTCAAGCAGAGGTAATGGTTTCTTATTTCTTGCCATTCAATCTAAAGCCTATAAAAAACATCAATACCTCAAATCTCAAAGTCCAAGCAGGCACGCTGCACCGTGTAGGGACGCACCTTACTGTTAGCCACCGCCACATGGGCCGGGTGCTGGGCATAGCCCTTGAGAGCCTCTTCCGACTCAAGTGTCGAATCGAGCATCACATCGGCCGTTGACGAGGAGAGCCTGCCGTCGATATGCACCTTCACCTCCAATAGGCCAGGCACCTTGCCTACCAGTCCTTCCAGTCCGTCCTTGATGCCTTGCTTCACCGTCTGCTTCTCTGTCTCCGAGAGTTCCGGATTCAATGTCCAAAGAATAATATGCTTTACCATAATCTTACATGTTTATTTGATTTCACAACTTTTTTCTGCAAAGATACAAATTTTTTCCGATAGTTGCATTAAAACGGATGAAAAACATCTTTAGCAACCGAAAAAACGACATATCCCTCCTAAATAACAACGTTGCACAGGCGTTGTACCGTCTAAAAGCGTTAATGTTCTGAAAAAAATCGTTTGTTACGCTTTTTATTCGTAACTTTGCGCTCTAAAAGCAAACAACCATCATAATATAGAAAACAATGAACATACTTGAACTGAGTGAACAAGAAATACTGCGCCGCCAGTCGCTCGATGAACTGCGCCACATGGGCATCGACCCCTACCCCGCTGCAGAATATCCCACCAACGCTTTTAGTACTGACATCCGCGAAAACTTCCGCGACGAAGACGAGCCCCGTCAGGTGTGCATCGCCGGCCGCATGATGAGCCGCCGCGTTATGGGCAAGGCCTCGTTTGCCGAAATACAGGACTCGAAGGGGCGCATCCAGGTATACATCAGCCGCGACGATCTCTGTCCTGGCGAGAACAAAGACCAGTATAATGTGCTGTTCAAGCGTCTGCTGGACATTGGCGACTTTATTGGTGTGAAAGGTTTTGTGTTCCGCACTCAGACAGGCGAAATCAGCGTACACGCACAGGAACTGACCCTGCTGTCGAAGTCGCTGAAGCCGCTGCCCATCGTAAAATACAAGGATGGCGTGGCATACGACAAGTTCGACGATCCCGAATTGCGCTATCGCCAGCGTTATGTTGACCTCGTGGTCAACGATGGCGTAAAGGATACATTCCTGCAGCGCGCCACCGTCATCCGCACCCTGCGTAAGGTGCTTGACGAGGCTGGCTATACCGAGGTGGAGACGCCGACCCTACAGTCTATTGCCGGCGGTGCTTCGGCCCGTCCGTTCACAACCCATTTCAATGCCCTGAACCAGGACATGTATATGCGCATTGCCACTGAACTCTATCTGAAGCGCCTCATCGTAGGCGGCTTTGAGGGTGTCTATGAGATTGGCAAGAACTTCCGCAACGAGGGCATGGACCGCAACCATAACCCCGAGTTCACCTGCATGGAACTCTACGTGCAGTATAAAGACTATAACTGGATGATGTCGTTCACCGAGAAACTGCTTGAGACCATCTGCATTGCCGTGAACGGCAAGCCCGAGCGTGAGATTGACGGCAAAATCGTATCGTTTAAGGCGCCCTATCGCCGTCTGCCTATCCTTGAAGCCATCAAGGAAAAGACCGGCTTCGACTGCGAGGGAAAGAGCGAGGACGAGATTCGCACTTTCTGCAAGGAAAAAGGCATGGAAGTTGACGAGACCATGGGCAAAGGCAAACTCATCGACGAACTCTTCGGCGAGTTCTGCGAAGGAACATTCATCCAGCCCACCTTCATCACCGACTATCCCGTGGAGATGTCACCCCTGACCAAGATGCACCGCTCAAAGCCCGGCCTCACCGAGCGTTTCGAACTGATGGTCAACGGCAAGGAGTTGGCCAACGCCTACTCGGAGTTGAACGACCCCATTGATCAGGAAGAGCGTTTCAAGGAGCAGATGCGTCTGGCCGACAAGGGCGACGACGAGGCCATGATTATCGATCAGGACTTCCTCCGTGCCCTGCAGTATGGCATGCCGCCTACCAGTGGCATCGGTATCGGCATCGACCGCTTGGTAATGCTGATGACAGGCAAGACCTACATTCAGGAAGTGCTGTTCTTCCCCCAGATGAAGCCAGAGAAGAAGGCTCCCCAGAGCACAATCCAGGAATGGGCCGCCATCGGCGTACCCGAGGATTGGGCCTACGTGTTGCGCAAGGCTGGCTTCTACCTCATTCAGGACATCAAGGGCGAGAAAGCCCAGGGCCTGCAACAGAAAATCGGCGAAATCAACAAGAAGTTCAAACTCGGCTACGAGAAACCTTCGCTCGACGAAGTGCAGAGTTGGATAGACAAGGCAGGGGAAGAAGTCTTATAAGACCTATAAGACTCATAAGTCCCATAAGACCTATTAGACCTATAAAAAATGTACGACTGCGGTAAAATAGCCATCATTGGTGGAGGTTCGTGGGCCACGGCCATTGCCAAGATTGTGGTGCAGCACACGCACCACATTGGCTGGTACATGCGACGCGACGACCAGATAAACGACTTCAGGCGTCTGGGACACAACCCCAGTTATCTTGCGAGTGTGCACTTCAACATGAGCGAGATACAGTTTAACAGCGACCTCAACAAGATTATCGAGGCCTACGACACATTGGTGTTCGTCGTGCCATCGCCCTATTTGAAAAACCACCTGCGCAAACTGAAAACCCGTCTGAAGGATAAGTTCATTGTCACGGCTATCAAGGGTATTGTGCCTGATGAAAATCTTATCTGTTCTGAATATTTCCACCAGGTGTTCGATGTGCCACACGACAATCTTGCCTGTCTTGGAGGTCCCAGCCATGCTGAGGAGGTAGCGTTGGAACGACTGAGTTACCTCACTGTTGGTTGCTCTGATATGGAAAAAGCGCAGGTCTTCGCCGATGTGCTCAACAGCCAGTTCATCAAGACAAAGACCTCAACTGATGTTATCGGCATTGAATATTCAAGCGTGCTGAAAAACGTATACGCCATTGCTGCCGGCATCTGTAGCGGCCTTAAGTTTGGCGACAATTTCCAAGCCGTTCTTATGGCCAATGCCGTGCAGGAGATGTCGCGCTTCCTGCAAAGCGTGCACCCCATCGAGCGCAACGTCTATGACAGCGTTTATCTGGGCGACCTGCTGGTAACGGGCTATTCGAACTTCTCACGCAACCGAGTCTTCGGCACCATGATTGGCAAGGGCTACAGCGTCAAGTCGGCGCAGATGGAGATGGAGATGAT
>CAMHDT010000115.1 GCA_946183985.1 uncultured Prevotella sp. | reverse complement strand
GAAAGTCGGGGCTTTGCGATAAAAACGAGGGTGTGTCTATTTTGACACACCCTCTTCCTTTATATAAAAAAACGTAAAATAGCATGCAAATGCCTTTTTTTTATTACCTTTGTGGCATCAAACCAATCAAAAAAACATCATGATGAAACTTATCAGTTGGAATGTCAATGGCCTGCGTGCCTGCGAGGGCAAGGGCTTCAGTGACACCTTTAGGGCGTTGGATGCCGACTTCTTCTGTCTGCAGGAGACAAAGATGCAGCCAGGACAACTCGACCTGCAGTTCCCAGGCTACCAGAGTTATTGGAACTCGGCCGAAAAGAAAGGCTATAGCGGCACCGCCATCTTCACCCGCCATCAGCCGCTCAGCGTGACCTATGGCATCGGCATCGACCTTCACGACCACGAGGGGCGCGTCATCACGCTCGAGATGCCCGACTTCTTCCTGGTGTGCTGCTACACGCCCAACTCGCAGGACGGGCTGAAGCGCCTGGAATACCGCATGTCGTGGGAAGATGCGTTTCGCAATTACCTGAAGCGTCTGGATCAGCAGAAGCCCGTCATCCTCTGTGGCGACCTCAATGTGGCCCATGAGGAGATAGACCTGAAGAACCCCAAGAGCAACCGCATGAACGCAGGTTTTACGGATCAGGAGCGCGAGAAGTTCAGCGACCTGCTGGCCTGCGGCTTCACCGACACCTTCCGCTGGAAATATCCTGAGCAGGTCACCTATTCGTGGTGGTCCTACCGTTTTCAGGCCCGACAGAAGAACGCGGGTTGGCGTATTGACTATTTCGTGGTGAGCAACCGGCTGCAGGAGCGCATCGACGATGCCAAGATTCACACCGACATCCTAGGCTCCGACCACTGCCCGGTGGAGTTGGCGCTTCGCTAGTGAAAAGTGAAGAGTGAAAAGTGAAAAATGAAATTATATAGTAATATGTTGAAAAGTATGAAGTGGTGGATGGCGATAACATTGTTCGCTATTCACTGTTCTCTGTTCGTTAGCCCCGTAGGTGCACAGACCAAGAGCGTTGCCGTGCTGGGCGACTCGTATTCCACCTTTGAGGGGGCCATCCCCGAGGGTAATGCCATCTGGTATTTCAAGAAGAACAATCCGAAAAACACCGATGTGAACCGTGTGGAGCAGACCTGGTGGGCACAACTCACCACCCGCAAGGGCTGGACGCTCCTGATGAACAACTCGTACAGCGGCTCCACCATCTGCAACACAGGCTATAACAAGGCCGACTACAGCGACCGCTCGTTTACCCGCCGCATGGACAACCTGGGCGGCAACCCCGACATCATCTTCATCTTCGGTGCCACCAACGACAGTTGGGCCCATTCGCCCATAGGTGAGTTCAAATACGAGAACATCACCACCGACGACCTGTGGTCGTTCCGGCCTGCCATGGCCTATATGCTGGGGTGGATGAAGGAGCACTACGCGCAGTCGGACATCTATTTCATCCTGAACGACGGCCTCAGTGCCGACATCACCTCGTCGGCCAAGACCATCTGCCAGCACTATGGCGTGAAGTGCATAGCACTCAATGGCATTGACAAGAAGGCCGGACACCCCTCGGTCAAGGGCATGCAGCAGATAGCCGACCAGGTGGAGCAGGCCATGGTGCCGCAGGTCACCTGGGACCGCCACAGCCTCCTGCTGGACGGCCGCCGCGTCTGTCCTGTCATGGGCGAGGTGCACTATAGCCGTCTGCCTGCCGACGAGTGGCAGCAGGAGGTGCGCAAGATGAAGGACGGCGGCGTCACCATCATTGCCACCTATGTGTTCTGGAACCATGTGGAGGAGCAGGAGGGCATCTTCCGCTGGGACGGTCAGCGCAACCTGCGCCGCTTCCTCGAGATTTGCAAGGAGGAAGACATGCCCGTGGTGCTGCGCATGGGGCCGTTCTGCCATGGCGAGGTGCGCAACGGCGGCATCCCCGACTGGATGTTTGCCAAGGGCTGTAAGATGCGCGACCAGAATCCCGTCTTCCTTAACTATGCCGAGCGTCTCTACCGGCAGATCTTTACCCAGGTGCAGGGCCTGCAATGGAAAGACGGCGGCCCCGTCATCGCCGCACAGTTCGACAATGAGTATCGCGGCCGCGGCGAGTATCTCATGGCCTTGAAGCGCATTGCGCAGCGCATTGGCTTCGACCTGCCGTTCTACACCCGCACGGGATGGCCCGAGTTGGCCACGCCAGTGCCCTTCGGCGAGATGCTGCCCCTCTATGGCGACTATGCCGACGGCTTCTGGGACCGCACCACGGGCGAGACCGACGGCAACTACTACCAGGCCTTCAACTTCAGGGCCCACCGTGCCAGCACCGCCATCGCCACCGAGCAGATTGACTATTCAAAGACCTCAGACGCCGATGGCTCCTCCCCCTCGGGGAGGTCGGGAGAGGTCTATCCTTACTTCACCTGCGAACTGGGGGGCGGCATGATGCAGGCCTATCACCGCCGGCCCTATCTCTACCCCGAGGATGCCTATAGCATGGCGCTGGTCAAACTGGGCAGCGGCTCCAACCTGCTGGGCTATTATATGTATCATGGCGGCACCAACCCCGAGGGACTTACCTATCTCAACGAGAACCAGCGCACCAAGGCCACCAACTACAACGACCTGCCTGTGAAGAACTACGACTTCCAGGCACCTCTGGGCGAGTTCGGACAGAAGAATCCGCATTACTACATGCTGCGCCCGCTGCATCTGTTCATGCACGACTGGGGCGAGACGCTGGCCACGATGGAGGCTTCCTTCCCTGCCAGACAGGACCTGGCAAAGGGCGACGACAGCGAACTGCGCTGGGCTGTGCGCAGCACGGCGGCCGGCGATGCCGCCTTCATCTTCGTGAACAACTACGAGCGCCTGCAGAACCTTGCTGAGAAGCGCAACGTGGTGCTGTCGGCCTGTGGCGTCACCCTGCCGCGCCTCACCATCCCCGCCGGCTGCATGGCCATCTTCCCCGTCAATGTCGACGGCATACGCTATGCCACGGCACAACTGGTGGCCCGTCGCGACGGCAAGGTCTATATGATGCAGGTGCCCGGCGTGCCCACCGTCATTGCCCTGCAGAACGGCAAGACCTTGAAAAATGTGAAGCCGCGTGGCACGGCGCAGGCCGTCAGTGGCAACATCTATCTGCTCACCCGCGAGCAGGCTGAACACCTGTTCCTGAACACGCCTGATACGCCGGCCTCTCCGGAATATCAGGATATCCAGGCTGTGAAAGTCAAAGAGGCCGGCCCACTGCGACAGATCACCAAGGGCGTGCAGCGCGTGGCTGAGGAGCCCACCGACGACGACTTCCAGAACGCCGCCGTCTACCGCATACAGATACCTGATGCCGCTGCAAGGTCTCAACTCCTCACCATCGACTATCAGGGCGACTGCGCACGCCTCTATGCCGACGGACGCCTCGTGGCTGACCATTTCCAATATGGCCGTCCCATGCTCTTCGGTCTGTGGCGCCTGCCCCAGGGCTGCACACAGTTGGAACTGCGCATCCTGCCCATGCAGACCGACATGCCTGTCTATCTGCCCCGCGAGGCCGACAAGACGCCGGGCGAGGCCGTGAAGCGCATCCGCATCGGTAAGGCTGACAGGTAAACGTCGTTGATTTCATGAGATAAAAGCACGAGCACTAAAATAAATTATGGCTATAATTTTCGAAATTATGGCCATAATTCATAAAATTATAGCCATAATTTTTTTTAGGCATGAATGGAAAAGATGGCAACGGTGATAGAATGAATAAGTCATTCATATCCCGAACTTATGTGTAAAATGCAAAATAAATTGGGTTTTATTTTGCATTTTACTCGTTTATTCGTACCTTTGCCAAGAATTTTGAGGGCATGCGCACTTCCTTTTTATATATTAAGGTGTATGAATCAGGTGGCCACAGGCTCCTCCAATGCTAAAGAACTAACTTTTATTACTAATTAAATACTAACAAAACAATGACAAAACAATTACTAAAAATGGCCTTCCTCCTGCTGGCCCTAGTGGGGGGGGTAAGTTCTGCATGGGCTAGCACGGTTGATGACCTTGCTACCATTTCTAGCGATTACACATTTATTGGCCAGACATCAGTAGGAGCAGCACTCACAAGCGGCTCTCTTTACGACAGTAACAGAATTATTTCTCTAGGCGGTAGTGGTTATGCAACAAATAAAGGAACTACTACTATTGAAGAAACTGCCTATTACAATTGCCATCAGATTAAGAACGCCCGCCAGATAGCGTTTAAAGTATCTGGAGCTTGTACATTGACGCTATATGGAGAAACGAACGGCTCACGTAAGTGGCAGGTTGGATCCAGCTCTGGAGGATCGGAATATGGCACTTCTACCGAGTCTATTCATGAGTTCTCAATCACAAGCGCTGGTGTAGTTTATATTAACTGTGATGGTAGTAATCAGTTGTACCTTGCAGGTTTTAAAGTTACTTTCCCTGCAGCTGATGCTCCCACTATCACTACCCAGCCCGCTTCGGCAGCCTACAATATAGGTGCAACTCCTGCTGACCTTACTGTTGTGGCATCTGCATCAGCTGGCGTCTTGTCTTATCAGTGGTATAAAAACACAGACCAAGATAAGACTGCTAAAGAGGCTGACAAGATTGCTGGTGCAACAAGTGCCACACTGGATAAAGCCAATATCTCTACCGCTTCAGAGAATACCACATATTATTATGTCGTGGTGACCGATGGTAATGGTTCAACTACTTCTGATCTAGCTACTATTACTGTAGTAGAGCAGGAGCCGTATGCTACCCCGACCATAACAGAGAAGAACGGAACAGTACAGATTACCTCTCCTGATGACATCAAAGTCAGCCAAATCAAGTACAGTCTTGATGGTGGTAGTTCGTGGAATACCTATTCCATTCCATTCAACCTTGCTACAGCCACAACTGTCAAGGCTAAAGTAGTGCAAGGTGAAGACCCAAGTTACACAGATTCTGAAGTGGCATCTACAGATTGTAACGCCATCCATGAAAAAATTGATGGATCTTTTTCAATTACGCTTTACAATGACGATAGCAATTGGACAAAGACTGCTTCACAGGATGGATCGGGCACGATAGATACATGGACAGGAAAAGCAGATACATACCTTGATGGTTATATTATAGCACTTGATAATGAAGGCAAAACAGGTTCTAATATTAAGGCACTCTCAACCGGTAATGCAATTAACAGCAAGTCTACAATAAAAAACTCAAATGGACGTCGCATCAAGTTTACTATTCCTACTGGTGTAAAGGTAAATCGTATAACAATTTATAGCTATACGAATGGTGATAGTAATAATAAATATGCATCTACCTGGAGTTTTGATGGAGAAACACCTGACATGATAGGTTTGTCGTTACGGGATAATGATGAAAATAACGGAAAAAGTGAGTCTTCTGCAAGCAATCCTGACATTCGTGTATTCTATTTTGATACTCCACTGGAAGGTTCTTTCTATTTGAACAATTCAGGCTATCAGCAGTGCTTCTATATGGTACTTGACTATACACAAACTGTTTCTGCTACCATCACTTCTTCACGCTACGCTTCATTCAGTAGCACCTACGCTTTGGACTTCTCTGGTGCAGATGTCCCGGAGGCTTATATCGCAACAAGCGGCAGTGAAACGACTGTAACTATGGAGAAGGTAACAGGAACTGTTGCAGCAGGAACCGGACTTGTATTAAAGGGTGATGCACGTACATACAATATTCCTGTGGTGCCTTCTGGAACTGACTATTCTGCCACAAACCGCCTGTGGGCCATCACAGGCAATCAAAACGTTACTGCAGCAGGCACTGGATGGACAAACTATGTGTTGGCAAAGCAGAATGACAATGTGGTGTTTGCACCCGTCACAGGTGAGAATTCTGTAGCGGTGACAGCAGGTCATGCTGCACTGTGTCTGGCGAATCCTTCTGGTTCACGTGCCGTGAGCATGGTCTTTGGTGGCGAGGCAACGGGCATT
>CAMHDT010000114.1 GCA_946183985.1 uncultured Prevotella sp. | reverse complement strand
TACCGATACCACGGATGCGACAGCCGATAGAGGTCTGTCCTTCGTAGTTCTCGCCCAGATCCTGCGGATTGGGCAGTACAGCCTTGAGGAACTGCAGAGGCACAATCTTTACTTTAGCAGTGCCTGTGCCGTCGGCCAACGGCGCCTCGTATTCCACCTCGTCAATACGGCTCATGCCGATGTTCTGAATCACTTCGAGGTGTTTCAGATACTGCTGTCCGAAGGTCATCCAGAAGCGTGCACGCTTGATGGTCGGGTAGTTGATGACCAATGACTCTATCTCCTCGTGGTGCAGCAGGTAACTGTCGCGTGGCCCGATCTCAGGATAGGTCAGGTCTTTGTGAATCTCCAGTGGCTCGGTCTCCACCCACTGGCCGTCTTCCCAGTAGAGTCCCTTCTGGGTGATTTCGCGGATGTTGATTTCGGGGTTGAAGTTGGTGGCGAAGGCCTTGTGGTGGTCGCCGGCATTACAGTCCACGATGTCAAGGTATTGAATCTCCTTGAAATGGTGTTTGGCAGCATAGGCCGTAAAGATGCTGGTCACGCCAGGGTCGAAGCCGCAGCCCAGGATGGCAGTCAGACCTGCCTTCTCGAAGCGTTCACGGTAGGCCCACTGCCACGAATATTCGAAGTGTGCCTCGTCTTTCGGCTCATAGTTGGCCGTGTCGAGGTAGTTGCATCCGCAGGCCAGACAGGCTTCCATGATGGTGAGATCCTGATAGGGTAGGGCGAGGTTGATGACCAGTTCTGGCTTATAGTCATTGAACAGCGCCTTCAGTTGTTCCACCTCGTCGGCATCCACCTGTGCCGTCTTGATGTCCATGTTGTAGCCGGCCTTGTGTATGGCCTCCACCAGCGCGTCGCACTTAGCCTTGCGCCGGCTGGCAATCATAAACTCTGTGAACACGTCGGCATTCTGTGCAATCTTGAATGCCGCTACGGTAGCGACGCCTCCGGCGCCAATCATTAATACTCTTGCCATGTTTTAATGCTTGATGTTTTATGTTAAATGCTTAATTTTTATTGAGAATGTTTACATCCACGCGGTTGAAGGGGAACATGAAGCCACGCTCCTTCAGCATCTGATAGACAGTTTCGTTGAGATTGAAATATACATCCCAGTAGTCAGGCCCCTTGCACCATGAGCGTGTGACCACCGTGACGCCGCTGTCGCCCAGCCGCACCAACCCTATCCAAGGTGCCGTCACGATGGTGGAGTCGGCCACGGTGCTCTGTATCACCTTGGGATGGTTCTGCAGGATGTCCATGATGGCGCCCTTTACCTCGTCGTAGTCGGCGCCGTACTCAAACTGAAACTCGAGGTCAACGCGGCGGTATAGTTCCTTCGATGAGTTCTTCATGGTGCCGCTCGAAAGTGTGCCGTTGGGAATGAGAATGATCTGTGCGTCGCCCGTGCGGATGATGGTGTTGAAAATCTGAATCTCCTTCACAATGCCGGCATAGCCCTGCGCCTCGATGAAGTCGCCCACCTTAAACGGGCGGAACAGCAGAATCATCACACCGCCTGCAAAGTTTTGGAGTGTGCCGCTGAGGGCCATGCCCACGGCCATGCCAGCCGATGCGAAGAGGGCTATGAACGATGATGTCTCGATGCCCAGGATGCCTACGATGATGATGACGAGTACGAACCAGCATACCACGTTGATGATGCTGCTGAGGAAGGTGTAGAGCGTGGTGTCTACCTTGCTCTTCTGCAACATCTTTGTAAGTAGTTTGATGAGCAGTTTAATGAGGTAGCGGCCAATGAAATAGACGATGGCTGCTACTATCAGGTTCTTACAAAAGGTGAGCGCCCACTGCCACAACTGCTCATAGGGTACTGCTGCGAAAATTTTGTCTAAGATGTTCATAGTTTATTTAATTATCAATTCACAATTCACAATTTACAATTCACAATTATCAATTATCCATTATCAATTTTCCATTCTCAATTCTTCCCCTTTTATTCCCAGGGCGGCCATGAGCGAGTATCCCAGGATTTCCTGGAAGAAGTGTCCGCCCGGCATGGGCTGCATGGCAAAGAGGGTGATGTGCTTGTCGGCAGTGTCTGCTTTGCGCAGCACCTCGCGTACATTATTATATTGTGCCTCGTCGGGAACCACCATCACGCGTTTCACCTTCCCGTCCTGTAGCACTGTCTGCAGGGTGTCGAGCATCAGTGTGTCCTTGTCCACGAAGCCCTCGCCACAGGGAGCAGTAAACGAAAACTCGCCCAGGTTGCCGCTGAAGGCCTTGCCCTCCAGTTCATCGGTCAGACGGCCCGGCAGGAAGTTCTCCATCGTCATCATATCCTTGTCGTGAATCAGCACCACGGTGGTCTGATGATTGCCATTGCGCAGTCCGCCGTCGAGGGCGATGCATTCCACCCAACGTGCCATGTCGGCCTGTGGTATGCGTCGCTCCAGCATCCGTTCGAAGTTCACCGTCAGGTCAAATGCCACCTTGTCTACAAAGGCGGCATCGGCTATGATCACATTCTCGCTCGTCTCTTTATTCATTGCCCCATTTCTTTAGCATGCATCTTTGTTTGTGCTGCAAACTTACATAAAAAATTTGAATTATATGCCAGTAGGATAAAGAAATTATGTTTTCTTTAGAGGAAAGATACAAATAGACGAGTGAAGAATAAAAAATACCGATTGACATAAATCAATCCGTTTGCCATAAATCAAGGGCAAAAAATCAAATATTTGTGTTCGATGCTAAAAAATAGGTATACCTTTGCAGCACATTTCTATAAATATAACACAACCGCAATGAAAAGTATATTGGAAGGACGCCCAGCCCTGAAGGCCGAGGTGATGAAAATTGCAGAAGTGGCAGGCTATCTGTGGCAGAACGGATGGGCCGAGCGCAATGGTGGTAACATCACGGTGAACATCACTGAATATGTGGACGATGAGATTCGCAGCATGGCCCCCATCAGCGATGTGAAGCAGATTGGCGTTACGCTGCCCGCCCTCAAGGGATGTTACTTTTATTGCAAGGGCACAGGCAAGCGCATGCGCGATTTGGCACGCTGGCCTATGGACAACGGTTCTGTCATCCGTATCCTCGACGACTGCGCCTCCTATGTTATCATAGCCGACAATGCCGTCATGCCTACCAGCGAACTGCCCAGCCATCTCACCGTCCATGCCCATCAGATAGAGAAGGGCACAGGCTATAAGGCCACCGTCCATACCCATCCCATCGAATTGGTGGCCATGAGCCACAACCCCAAGTTCCTGGGCAAGGATGTGCTCACCAAGATTCTGTGGTCAATGATTCCTGAGACCAAGGCTTTCTGTCCGCTCGGCCTCGGCATTGTTCCCTACACCCTGCCTGGCTCTAACGCACTGGCCGAGGGCACGCTCAAGGAACTGGAGGACTATGATGTGGTGATGTGGGAGAAGCACGGCGTCTTTGCCAAGGGAACTGATGTGATGGATGCCTTCGATCAGATTGATGTGCTGTCGAAGAGCGCCAAGATCTACATCAACGCGAAGTGCATGGGCTTCGAGCCAGAAGGCATGAGCGACGCCCAGATGGCTGAGATGACCAAGGCTTTCAATTTGCCGAGGTAGAAAAAGAGGTTAGAGATTAGAGATAATAGTTTAGATATTAAAGGTAAATGTTATAGGTGAATAAATATATATAGATTAAGGTAAGAGTACCTAAAAGGTAAAAAGATCACAAAAACAACTACTGACTACATATGAAAGATTGAAAACACACACACAGACACGAACGTTGCAATCCCCGGCGCTGTGAAGCGCTGGGGATTTTTCATACGATTTTCTCTCTCATTTTGGAACTATTGTAGAAAGGGTCTACAGGGGGTAGACCGTGGGTCTACTGCCGGTAGACCGAGAGTCTACCGGCAGTAGACTCTTGTTTAGATAACTGTTACTTATACAACAAGAGAGGAACACCCGACGGGTGTTCCTCTCTTGAAATTCTTGAAAGGAAGTGGCTTACTTCTCCTCGCCGAAGGCGATAACGGCACGGTTGTCGTCGTTGCTGGCGAAAGGCTGCTCGGTGTCGCCCTTGACCTCGATGGTCAGACGGTCGGCAGCAACGCCTTTAGCCACGAGGGCGTCCTTCACAGCGTTGGCACGCTCAGAGGCAATCTTCTGGTTGATCTCTGCATTGCCAGTGCCCTTGTCGGCATAGCCGGTGAGGATGACCTTGGCATTGGGATGCTCGTTGGCCCACTTCACGATGTCGTCGACCTTAGAAGCCTGCTCGGGCTTCACTTCGCTCTTGGCCAGGTCGAAGAAGATGTTCTCGGTAATCTTCACAGGCTGCTTCACCACAGGCTGAGGCTTCACGGGAGCAGGAGCGGGTGCAGGAGCAGGTGCGGGTGCAGGTGCAGGAGCGGGAGCGGGCTCTGGCTCAACGATGGGCTCTGGAGCGGGCTCAGCCTTCTTGGTCTTCTTGAAACCGAACTTATAGGTCAGACCAGCCATGGCATAGGGCCACCACTTGTTGTTGGCTTCCTGACGCACGTAGTTGGTGCCGCCTTCGAGGTTGATGCCCCAGTGCTTGGCCACGTTGAACTGCAGCATGCCACCCACTTTCCATGCGGGATTCCAGCGGTCAGCGTCGTTGGTGGTCTTGTAGGCATAGTTGTCTACCCAAGAGTGGGGAACGGCGATGTTGAAGGGAGCGCCGGCCACGGCAATCACATCAACAAAGTTCTTCTGGTTGGGGAAGAATACGTTAGAGAGGTTGAACAACATGTCGAGGTCGATGTTGCCAATCTTGCTCTTGTACTCGCCCAGCGGGGTCTCCTTGGCTTTCCAGGTGCTACCGTTAGCCTGCAAGCGCAGACCGAACACGTTGGTGAAGTTGTAGCCCACGTTGACGGCACCCATGGGAGCCCACTGACGGTCGATGCCAACACCGTTGAAGGTACGCATGGCACCGCCCTGTATGCCTACGAAAGCATGTGGATAGGCTTTCTCTTCCTGTGCAGAAATGTTGATGGCAAAGAAAAGAGCCATCAGCGAAAGTAAGACTTTTTTCATAATTGTTTTGTTTTAAAAATAATTAATGTCTGTTAATCCACTGCAAAGATAATGCGTTTTTTCGAACAATCCAAATGTTTTGCCGAAAAAACGCATTTTTCTGTAAAAAATATTTAATATTTCGCTCGCTCTTGGTCGCTTGCTACCAACGGGACGCAAGAATGTTCAATGGTCAATGTTCAATGGTCAATGTTCAATGGTCAATGTTCAATGTCCCCCTGAAACCATGTCGATCAATGTGGGCAGGAAGGTGGAGATGATGAGCACGACGATGCCGGCAATGAGCACGGCGATGGTCTTGCCCGAGCAGCCTTTCCACTCCTTGAGGATGATACCCCAAACATTCGAGAATACCACGTTCAGAGCCATGAGGATGCAGAATGAGAGCACATACATGGTGCCGCCCTCTTTGAAGTAACTCTGTCCGAGCGACAATCCGAAGAACTGCGAGTACCACAGGGCGCCGGCGAGTGCGCAGAACAACAGGTTGTTGCCCCATACGCTGCCATTGGCATAGTCGCCCCAAGTCTTGTTCTTCTGGTTCTGGTAGAAGCAGTAGATGGCGTTGGTGACGAAGCCGCCCAGGGTGACGAGGAAGGTGGCGGGCAGCGACTTGAACATGGGGTCGGTGAGGCTGCCGAAGTTGATGTCGGCGCCGAAGGTCAGACCCACGTTAAAGCAGCCGCTCATGAAGCCAGCCAGCAGGGCAATGGCCAGACCCTTGGGGAAGTTAAAGTCCTTGACGGCCGCCTTCTTCTCTTCTTCAGAGAGTCCTGCCGACTTCATTGAGCCGGCCATGCCGATGATGGCGATGCCGATGAGGGTGACCACCACGCCGATGATGACCGACATGGTGAGTTTCGACAGCGGGTCTTGTTCAGGGAAGAAGAAGTTGAGGAACACAGGTCCCATGACGGTGCCCAGGCCTGCGCAGGTGCCCAGTGCTATCGACTGTCCGAGGGCCACGCCCAGATAGCGCATGG
>CAMHDT010000113.1 GCA_946183985.1 uncultured Prevotella sp. | reverse complement strand
TCAATGTGATCAGCCCACTTTTATTATAGGTGATGAAGTTCTCTTCGCGTAACTTGCAATAGTCACTATAACGCTGGCAACTAAAGTAGCCAAGAAGGAAGATGTCACGTACTATCTCATTCTCGCCAGTTAGTTCCATGTCGTACATGGCATCAATTTCCTCGTCAGTCAAGTATATCTCTGCTCGCTTGTCTATCTCTTTTATCGTCCTGTCTTTCCAAACTCGTAGGGAAACAGCATTCTTGTTGTACCCTTCCATAGCCGCAAGGTTACAGAGTTTGCGAAAACAAGAAACCTTTTTGTTGATGGTATTCGGCATATAGCCTTGTTTCTGAAGATAAAGCGTGAATCTGTCAGCAAAAGGCTTGTCAATATCTTCAAAAGAGATGTCCTTTTTACAATACTCCTTTAGGTTCTCACCGAAAGCTTTCCACACGACAACTGTACCAGAGGAGTAGTCTGAGTTATCGCCATGACGGATGGAACCATCAGAAATACCTGCAATGAAATAATCAAAGAAACCCAATACTGTTTCCCTCGATTTGGCAGTAACAACCTTGGCTGTTTGCTGGATTTCCTCTACCGTCCCATTGACAATGGCTGATAAAGCCTGTTCAATGATAGCCTTATCTTCCTTTGTATTGATTTTGTTCTCAGCATAAAGCATGTCAATGGCTTTTGTTACCTTAATCTGTAGATCATGGACTCTCGCTCCTTCATCTGTATTCTCATAACGTCGCATAGCAGAAAGACTCTTCTGCGCCTTATTCCACTCCTGTATATCTACGCGTATGCCCGTACATATATACATCTGCATTCCGTTACGTCTTATCTTGGTGTAAAGGGGAGACTCCCCCGTTTCTCTTTTTGTTCTTAGAAAAAACTGTGCCATATCAAATATATTTAACTGGGTGCAAAGATACACATTCTTTTTGAAAGTTGCACCCAATTTGCACCCATTTTTTGAGATTTGGCGAAATTTTAACTTTTGAGAACTTTTCATATAACAAGCGTAACTGCCTGTATTTTAGTTTCTTATAATTTCTAAAGATTTCTATTGGTTTCATCTTCTTGAATCCAAGCCCATCCTGAAGCGCGAAAGTCCAAGAGAATTCTTGGACTTTTTTGTTTTCAGGGGCATTCACCATTGACAATTTTCATTGAAACAATCCGCTGGGTTCCAAAGGAAAGACGTCTTGAGGCGCAACGTAGGCAGTCTTGGGACGCAAAGGAAACTGTCTTGAGGTGCAGCGTAGGCTGTCTTGAGGCGTAAAGGAGCCTGTTTTGAAGCGCAACGGAGGCTCCTTTGCATTTCAAAACAGGCTCCGTTGCTCCTCAAGACGGCCTCCGTTAGGGTCTGACGGAGGCTTCCTTCAGAAACGACGAAATTGGCGTTTTTTTGGAGCCTTTACACTTTTATGATATTTTAACAAGTGAGGGAGGGTGCCTTTCATGGAAAATGCATACTTTTGTGGATAACAAGCCAAAAGTCCTGACATTATTTTGAATAAAACAACAGTCACAAATATCAATACAATGAAAACAAACCGGCCTATTCACTGCACATGGGCAAAGGCGCTCTTTACCATTGCCTGCATGCTCTTTTCCAACGCACTTGCAGCCCAGACACTGCGAGGCACAGTGACCGATGCCATCACGGGCGAACCACTGATAGGCGCTTCGGTAAAGATAGTTGAACTGGACACGCAGGGTGCTGCCGTGACCAATATTGACGGCCAATATCGCATTCAAGTCAAGCAGTCAGGGCGCTATACCGTTGTTACAACCTACGTGGGCTACGAGCCGAGCGAACTGAAGGAAGTGCTCATTGCGGGTTCGAAGGAGGTGGTGGCCGACATTGCCTTGCGCGAGAACAACCGCGAACTGACAGAGGTGGTGGTAAAGCCTCGTGTGAACAAGATGGCGACGGTGAATCCTACATCGCTTGTTGGCGGCGTGATGCTGTCGATGGAAGAGGCGACACGATTTGCCGGCGGTGTCAACGACCCGGCGCGACTGGTGTCGGCCTTTGCAGGCATTTCGGCCAGCGCCAACGGCAATGGCGTGTCGGTGCACGGCAATGCGCCGCAGATGATGCAGTACCGCATAGAGGGTGTCGAGGTGTTCACGCCTAACCACTATAACGACTTCTACGAGGCAGGCTTCGGCATGGTGAGTGCACTGAACGCTAATGTCATCGGCAACAGCGACTTCTTCACCTCGACATTCAATGCCAACTACTCCAACTCGCTCAGCGGCGTGTTCGACGTGAAGATGCGCACTGGCAACAACTCGAAATACGAGAACATCCTGCAGGTGGGTACGGTGTCGGAAGAGTTTACCTCCGAGGGGCCCATCTCGAAAAAAAACAATAGCAGTTACATCTTCAACTACCGTTACGGTTTTACTTCCCTGGCCGAAAAGATTGGGATCATTGACTACGACACGAAGTTCGACTTTCAGGACTTCTCGCTGAAGTTGAACTTCCCCACGAAGACGGCAGGAACCTTTTCGATCTTTGCCCTTGGCTACTACGACAGCGCGGAGGACTACGCCCCCGACATCGACGATATCTCGACCATCTACGATGCCTCGCGGCAGGACGGTCACCTGTGGGGACTGCTTGGTGGCGCATCGCACAAGATTCATTTCGGCAATAAGTGGACATGGCGCACGACGCTGGCCTACAACGGACAGCACATCAAGAGCAACATGGGCTACTGGGGACTGAAGCGCTCAGCGGCTAACGTGCTGACAATGCCCGTAGGTTATGAGGAACCGCGCAACCTTATGCCCTACAGCACGCAGAAGATGAACGAGGACCGCCTGACGGTGAACACCGAACTGTCGAAGCAACTTACACCGAAATGGCTGGTGCAGTTCGGCGGCGAATACTCCCACCGCTTTTTCAATCTCGGCTACAGCAGCACAGACTTTGTCTATTCACTTGCACCCTTCACTGATTGGGTGAAGACAAAGGGTGACACCGGCCTCGGCAGCATGTTCTGGCAGAATGTCATCAAGCCGTCGGAAACGTTCAGCCTGAACCTTGGCGTGGCTGCCACCTACTTTGCTTTTTCAAAGGACTTCAGCGTTGAGCCACGCGTGAGCATGAAGTGGGAGCCCAACGACCATAACTCGTTCTCTTTGGGCTACGGTCTGCACTCGATGGTGGAGCGCATGGATGCCTATTTCTATGAGGAGAATGGCCAACAAGTGAACAAGGACCTCGGTCTCTCAAAGGCACACCACCTGCTGGCCACCTATATCTATAAGTTCAGCGACAACCTGAACCTGCGTCTCAACGCTTACTACCAGTACGGCTTCAACACGCCCGTGGGCATCAATGGCTCGACCTTCTGCAGCGTCAACCGCTTCATGAACTACTTCGACGAGCCACTAGTGAACGACGGCAACACCCGTAACTACGGTGCCGACCTGACCCTGGAACACTACATGAGCCACGGCTTCTTCGGCCAGGTAAACGGATCGCTGTTCCGCTCGGAGTACCGCGCTCAGGACAAGGTGTGGCGCCACCAGTTATACGACCGCGGCTACATGGTCAAGGTGCTCGGCGGTAAGGAGTGGATGATGGGCAAGCGGAAGCAGAACATTTTCAACGTTAGCGTGAAATACACCCTGCAGGGCGGTCCGCGCTACACCCCGATGGACATCGACGCCATGAATGCTCTGATGGATGCCGGCCAAATGGTGGAGCATGAACTGTTCAAAGACAATGAAGCCATGAGCAAGCAGTATAAGCCCGAGCACACCGTCGACCTCACCGTCAGTTATAAAATCAACGGCAAGAAGGTGAGCCACACCATCGCTTTCGAGGGACTGAACCTGCTGATGAACGAGACACCCTTCGTCGAGCGTTACGACCTCCGCACCCGTACCGTCAAGACCGACAAGACTGGCATCTCGCTGCCTAACCTGTTCTACCGTCTCGATTTCTGACAGGCATAATGATAGGCCCAGTGCTCACCACCTTAAAGAAAACAGGCCTCATGGCACTGCTCCTGTGCATGCCCGCCTGCATGCTTGCACAAGAGCCTCAACCTGCATGGCAACAGGTGTGGCAGCAGATGACAAGCATAGAGGATGTGGAAGACGAGGCCTGGCAGGAAAACTATGAACTGCTGCTGCAACTGGCGGCACAGCCCCTGAACCTGAACACCGCCACACGTGAGGAGTTGGAGCAGTTGCCCTTCCTGTCGCAGCAACAAGTCATGGGGCTCATGGAATATCGCGACCGCTACGGACCGCTGCGCTCCATGGGCGAGGTACGCATGGTGCCACAGATGGACTATCAGCAACTGGCATTACTACCCTACTTCGTCTATGTGGACGAGAACACCGAGGAGCAACACGGCTTCCCGTCGCTCAACACCATCGGGCATTACGGCCATCATACGCTCACGGCCACCGGACGCCTGCCGCTATACGACCGCCGGGGCGACGAGAATGGCTACCTGGGCTATAAGTATCGTCATTCACTGCGCTATGAGTTCCACTATGGCGACTATATGAAGGCGGGCATCATAGCAGCGCAAGACGCTGGAGAGCCATTTTTTGCCAACGGCAACAGGTGGGGCTATGACTTCTATTCTTATTACCTGCAGATAAAGAAACTGGGATGCGTGGAGAATGCCGTGGCGGGACGCTATAAGGTATCGGCTGGCATGGGACTGGTCATGAACACCAGTTTTTCGCTGGGCAAACTGGCCACGCTGCAGAGTCTGGGACGGCACAGCAGCACACTGCGACCTCACAGTTCGCGCTCAGAGGCCGACTACTTCCAAGGGGCAGCAGCCACGCTGAGGCTCTCGAAACCCCTGCGGCTCACGCTCATGGCCTCGCACCGCCCCATGGATGCCACGCTGAACGACGACGGCTCGGCCGCCACGCTCATCACCAGTGGCTATCACCGCACGCCCGGCGAGATGGCAAAGAAGCACAACACTCACCTCTCTGCCGTCGGTACCACCATCGCCTACAGACAGGGCGGTCTGCATCTGGGCCTTAACACCATATATACCCACCTGGACCGCTCGCTGGAGCCTAACCGTAAGACGCTCTACCGACGCCACTACGCCCATGGCACCGATTTTCTCAATGTCAGTGCCGACTATGGCTTCGACCATCACCTGCTTACAGTGAACGGCGAAACAGCCATCGACCGTCAGGGAGCCATTGCCACAGTGAACAGCGTGAGCCTTCAACCATCGGCCGACTTCAGCATCATGGCCCTGCAACGCTTCTATAGTTACCGCTACACAGGACTCTACAGCCATTCCTTCAGCGCCGGCTCGCGCACCCAGAACGAGAGCGGCGTGTTTATCGGCACCACATGGAATCCTGCCAAACGGCTCCACCTGCAGGCCTATGTCGATTATGCCTATATGCCATGGGCACGCTATCAGGCATCATGGCCGTCACACGCCTGGGACTTCCTGATGCAGGGCGACTGGCAGGCAAGACACTGGTCTGTGCAAGCCCGCTACAGAATGAAACGTCAGCAAAAAGACAACGAGGCAAAGACAACGCTCATTGCCGACAATGAGCAACGCAGCAGGCTGGCCGTGACATGGCAGGACACCAACGGATGGCGCATGAAGACACAGGCCGACTATTCCCACTCTGCCTATAAACACACCAGCAACGGCTGGATGCTAAGCGAACAACTGGCTTACGAACAGCCGCAGTGGCAACTGAACCTGACGGCTGCCTACTTCAACACCGACGACTACAGCAGTCGCATCTATATCTATGAGCATCTGGTGCAGCACGACTTCGCCTTCCCTGCTTATTACGGACAAGGCATGAGGCTGGCACTCTACGGACGACTGAACCTTACATCCCGTCTGCGACTGGCTGCCCGTCTGGGCTGTACCAACTACTTCGACCGCCACACCATTGGCACCGACCTGCAGCAGATAGATGCTTCCCATCAGACCGACCTCGACCTGCAACTGCGCTGGAAGTTCTGATCCCGCTCGGAAAATCCAAGATTCTCTTGGTTTTTCGCTCGCTTATTCGTACCTT
>CAMHDT010000112.1 GCA_946183985.1 uncultured Prevotella sp. | reverse complement strand
AGAGCAACGCATTCGTAATGCGTGGGTCCCCGGTTCGAGTCCGGGTATCGGCTCCTTCAAGTAGAAAGATTGTTTGTGAAAGGGGGCGACAGGTGAGTCCCCTTTTCCATTACGCAGATTTTTGCGTTTGCGGAATTAGCTCAGTTGGTAGAGCATTGGCTTCCCAAGCCGAGGGTCGCGGGTTCGAGTCCCGTATTCCGCTCTTCCCTTATTTTTTATTTATTTGCCCTAAAACAATAATTATCAATGGCAACGATTGACGACAAGAAGGTTATATTCTCGATGGTGGGTGTGAGCAAGACCATCCAGCAGAATCAGAAGCAGGTGCTCAAGAACATTTACCTGAGTTTCTTCTATGGTGCCAAGATTGGCATTATTGGTTTGAACGGTGCCGGTAAATCTACACTGATGAAGATTATTGCGGGTCTGGACCAGCAATATCAGGGCAATGTGGTGTGGAGCCCGGGCTATAGTGTGGGCTATCTGCCTCAGGAGCCGCCCCTCAATGAGGAGAAGACGGTGAAGGAGAACGTGATGGAGGGCGTTCAGCATGTGTATGACGCACTGGCGGAATATGATGAGATCAACGTGAAGTTCGGCCTGCCCGAATATTATGAGGATGCCGACAAGATGAATCAACTGATGAGTCGTCAGGCAGAGTTGCAGGATGTGATAGATGCTACGGATGCCTGGAATATGGACTCGAAGTTAGACCGGGCGATGGCTGCGCTGAACTGCCCGCCGGGCGACTGGTCTGTTAAGAACTTGTCGGGTGGTGAGCGCCGTCGTGTGGCGCTTTGCCGCTTGTTGCTCCAGAAACCTGATGTGCTGTTGCTCGATGAGCCCACCAACCATCTTGATGCCGAGAGCATTGACTGGCTAGAGCAGCATCTGCAGCAGTATGAGGGCACGGTGATAGCCGTGACCCACGACCGCTATTTCCTTGATGATGTGGCAGAATGGATATTGGAACTGGACCGTGGCGAGGGCATTCCCTGGAAGGGTAACTACTCGTCGTGGCTGGAGCAGAAATCGCAGCGTCTGGCACAGGAGGAGAAGGCTGCCTCGAAGCGTCGTAAGACCCTTGAGCGCGAGTTGGAGTGGGTGCGCATGGCTCCCAAGGCGCGTCAAGCCAAGGGAAAGGCCCGCTTGAACTCTTACGACAAGATGCTGAATGAGGAGCAGAAGCAGAAAGAGGAAAAACTGGAGATTTATATTCCCAATGGCCCACGTCTGGGCAATAAGGTGATTGTGGCTGAGCATGTGGCTAAGTCATTTCCAGAGAAGGAACTCTTCCGTGACTTGAACTTTGTGCTGCCGCCCAATGGTATTGTAGGCGTCATTGGTCCCAACGGTGCGGGCAAGACTACGCTCTTCCGTCTTATCATGGGGTTGGAACAGCCCGATGCCGGCACGTTTGATGTGGGTGAGACGGTGAAGTTGAGTTATGTAGACCAGCAGCATAGGGATATTGACCCAGAAAAGAGCGTCTATCAAGTGGTGAGCCAGGGTAATGAGACGATTCGTATGGGCGGTCGCGATGTGAATGTGCGTGCTTATCTGTCGCGCTTCAACTTCAGCGGTGCCGATCAGGAAAAGAAATGCGGCGTGCTAAGTGGCGGTGAGCGCAACCGCCTGCATCTGGCCATAGCGTTGAAGCAGGAGGGCAATGTGCTATTGCTCGACGAGCCTACCAACGATATTGATGTCAATACGCTGCGTGCATTGGAAGAGGGCTTGGAAGCCTTTGCCGGTTGTGCGGTGATCATCAGTCACGACCGCTGGTTCCTTGACAGGATATGCACACACATCCTGGCTTTCGAAAGGCAACGAATAGGCGACGGAATGTCGGGAATGGACGAGGGCAAGGTGGTCTATTTTGAAGGGAACTATAGTGATTATGAGGCCAATAAGGCAGCCCGTCTTGGTCTTGATGAGCCTAAGCGTGCCCGCTATCGCAAGTTGATGGACGAATGATGAATGAACGGCAATGGACGATTTTGTTTTGAACGAACATAACAAGGAAGAGTTCCCGCCTGCACACACGGCCGAGCATCTGCTCAACCAGACGATGATAAGGCTGTTTGGATGTGAGCGCAGTTATAATGCCCATGTGGAGCGCAAGAAGAGCAAGATGAGTTTTCATCTTGATCATAAGCCTTCGCGTCAGGAGGAGAAGGAGATTGAGCGACGCATGAATGAACTGATTGCCGCCGACATGCCTGTGACCTTTGAGTTTGCCGACAGGTATCATTTGCCTGATGGTATTGCTCTTGACCGTCTGCCTGTTGATGCCAGCGACACTATCCGGCTGGTGCGTATCGGCGACTATGATGTTTGCCCATGTATAGGCAAACATGTGCGTTCAACTGTTCAGATTGGTCGTTTCGAGATGCTGGGCACTAACTGGGATGAGCATGAGCATTCGTTCCGCGTGCGCTTTAAGATTGTACAGTAATACCTATTCCAGTCCTCTTATTGTTCCTGTGGCATGATGAGTTTCATGAACACGGGATAGTGGTCGGAATAGTTCAACTTCTCTCTGTAATAGGTCTCGCCCTCAAGCATCTTGTCGTGGAAAATGTAGTCTATACGCACCATCTTCCTGCCTCTGAAAGTATACATCAAGCCTTTTCCGCATTCTTTGAATCCGTCAACCAGATTGCCCAGCAGCGTGTTATAGACATAGGAATAGGGCACATCGTTAAAGTCGCCGCAAAGGATGACGGGCAGTTCTGACTTGGCAATCTCGGCGGCAACGATGTCAGCCTGACTTGCCCTGACGGTCATGCCTCGTGTATAGTTACCATAGATGGTTCTGAGCAGCGCGTTTTCTTCAAGACTGTTTCCATTAGCCACCTGTTTGGCAGCCTGATGAAGTGCGCGGTTGAATCCCGTAGTTTCCATATGTACGTTAAAGACGCGTATCTTGGTGCCATTCACATCAATATCGGCCCACATGCCGCTGTTGTTGGTTGGCCCGAAGTCTATGATCTGATTGTCGCCAATGGGGTAGCGACTATAAATAACCATATCGTTTCGTCCCATTGCCATATAGGTAAAATACTCCTTGTATGAATCAGAGTTCTGCTTGTTTCCGCTGTCATCAGTATATTCCTGGATGCAGAGCACGTCAACGCCTTGTTTTTTCATCTCACCAAGAATGTCTTCCGACTTGAATCCGATAATCTCACGTCCGAACTTAGCCACGTTATAGGTGGCCACGGTCAGTCCCGAGCGGCTGCTGGCAGAACCAGAGAAGATGCCGGGTTGGTAGATGGTGCCCATATACGGTATGCTGCAGAGCAGGGTGACGGCAGGTATGGACAGCCACAGCCATCTGCGCCTTATGAGCCAATATATCAGCATCACGGCATTACCGATGATAAGGATAGGCAGCACGTATACCAGCATAGCCATAGCCGTGCCCTGTGACGGGTTGACAGTTCCTCCGAAAAGTCCGAATATGGTAAACGAAGCCAGTAGCACGCTGACAACGAGAATCATAAATGAGATATACTTGAAGACAGCCTGTTTCCCCATTTATCCTATTTGATATGCTTTTTGATTACCTCAATCAAGTCTTCCACCTTGAATGGTTTGGCCATGAACTCATCGCATCCAGCGGCTTTGGCTTCGCGAATGTTCTCGTCGAAGGCAAAGGCACTGAGGGCAATGACAGGCGTTTCGGGGTTTACTTCCTTGATAATGCGGGTGGCGTCAAGTCCGTTCATGCCTGGCATGCGGATATCCATGAGAATAAGATCGGGGTGCTCCTCTTCGTTCATCATCACGGCCTCGATGCCGTTGTGTGCACGCAGTAGATTATAGCGCTTCTGCAAGACGATGCGCACCAGTTCGTAGTTGCTTTCCTCATCTTCTGCCACCAGCACGGTTTTCATGCTGTGAGTGTCAGGTCTTGTGCTGACGCGCAGGGTGCGCAGGTTCTGTGTCGACATGCGGTTGCTGACCGATATGCCACCAATGGTGCCGTGGAAGGGGAGGGTAAAGATGAATGTGGCGCCTTTTCCCAGTTGCGATTCGACGCGTATGCTGCCGCCCATCTTTTCTATGATGATGCGGCACAGGGCCAGCCCAAGTCCGAAGCCCCGTTGCTGTTCAGCATCTTGTGATGCATAAGTGTCGAAGATATGCTCAATGAAGGCAGGTTCAATGCCCGACCCGGTGTCGGCCACTCGGAATTCTATTTCCTGATTGTCGTTGATGAGTTTGTATCCATAGGTGATACTGCCCTTCGAGGTGTGTTTCAGCGCATTTGAGATGAGATTGGAGAATACCTGTGTGAGCCGGTTCTCGTCGGTGGTCATGTTTACGGACAATTCCGGCTCTTCAAATTTGAGCATCACAGTTTCCGGACAGCGGAACTTGAACAACTGCTTGATGCTTTTCATCAAGTAGTTGAGGTCGGTGGGTTTATTCTTGATAACGATTTCGCCCGACTCTACTCTTGACAAATCGAGAATCTCGTTGACAAGACTGAGCAGGCGGCTGTTGTTACTCTCGATGATTTCCATGTAGTTGAGGCGCTCTTTTTGCGAATCGGTCTCAACCATCACTCGCGAAAAGCCCTCAATGGCATTCAACGGCGTGCGTATCTCATGCGACATGTTGGCAAGAAACAACGACTTCATCTGGCTGGCCTTTTCTGCCTTGGCCGCCTTCTCCTCGTATTCCTTCAGTTTGTTCTGAGCCTGCTCCAACTGCGCGTTTGCCGTTTTCAGTCTTTGGCAAACCTCGTCGTATTTGCGTTGCAGTAATTCATTATCACTTTGATACATCATCAATCATGCTGTTCAACGATGCAAAAGTAAGAAAAAAAATTGACACAGCATCGTTTTTCCCCAAAAAAGTTGTAATTTTTTTATCCTCGCCGTGTCTTCTCCCATTTGCCGCTCGAATGGTGAGTACAGAGATAGGCTATTCCGACAAAGATGTTCATGTTCATGAAAAGGAAATAGGTTGGTATGTTGAGCCATTTGTTTTTGTGTCCAGACGCATTCAATATCGCGCCCAGCAATGCAGTTGCATAGAACAGCATCTGCATGATGCCAATGATGCTGTAGATGATGCCGCCATGACAGGCCACCAGCATGATGTTGAGCGGTATGAGTGCCAACATGGCCAGAGGCGTGATGCTCCAGCGCAGCACTCTGTGTGATACGAACTGGAACGCCACTTTGGGATATGCAAAGGGATTCATAAGGCTTCTGAGCCACCAGATGCTCTGCAAGCCTCCTGCAGCAATGCGTCGCTTGCGCTTCGATTCTTCCCTCATGTTGGCCGAGCCAAACTCTGTGGCATAGGCCTTGCTGGTATAGGCAATGCGGTGGCCGTCTTTCACCATCAGCATCGAAATCATGAAATCGTCGAGCAGGGCATTGGAAGGTGCAGGATGATACTGGCTCATGCGCACGGCAAAAAGTTCGCCTGCAGCACCCATAGCCGAATAGAGGTTGCTGTCCCATTGCTTTAGGGCACTCTCGTATTTCCAGTAGATGCCCTCGCCCTCGGCTGCTGCCTGATGGCTGTTGCGTGCAGCCACACGCTTCTCGCCTGATACACAGGCCACGTTTGTCTTCATAAACTGGCGTACAATCTCGCGTAGGGCATCGGTGTTGAGCATGGTGTTGGCATCGGTAAACACTACGTATTCAGACCTGTTCTCCTGCAGACCATGCTGCATGGCGGCGGCCTTTCCCTTGCGTTCTGGCGAATATACCAGGGTCACTTCCGGATAGGCCTCGAGCAGACTGTTGGATTCGTCGTTGCTGCCGTCGGTCACCCACATCACGCAGAGTTTGTCTTTGGGATAGTTCAACTGCCTGATGTTTATCATCTTCTCGGCAATGACCTTAGCCTCGTTGTAGGCACAGATCATAAGAGTCACCTGCGGCAGTAAATCCTCGTTGAGTGGAAGTATAGGCTCACTTTCACGTCTATATATCAAGTGCTTTATTTTCAGTATGATATAGAGAATCGCTCCATAACCTATATAGGTATAGACTACAAGTGCCAGACAGAGCCAGAATATTATTTCAACTGCAATTGTTATCATGCCTGCAAAGTTACGAAAAAACGAGAGAAATGCAAAGGAAAAGCGTGTGCTTTTTTGTT
>CAMHDT010000111.1 GCA_946183985.1 uncultured Prevotella sp. | reverse complement strand
CCCATGAGACCCAGGAACCCGATGAGTTCGACCTGTCAGACATTACCCACAATCCCGTGGAAATGTCACGCGAAGACATTATCGCAGCAGCCGAGGCCGAAGCGTATGGGAATTAGTAACAAGATGTTTAATTATTATGCATGATTCTGCATCATCAATTATAAATAAAAAGATATGGCTTTGAAATGTGGTATCGTGGGACTGCCCAACGTGGGCAAATCCACGCTGTTTAACTGCCTGTCAAGTGCAAAGGCACAGGCAGCCAATTTTCCGTTCTGCACCATCGAGCCCAACGTGGGCGTCATCACCGTGCCCGACGAACGTCTGAACCGTCTGGCAGAAATAGTACATCCTGGGCGCATCGTGCCCGCCACCTGTGAGATAGTAGACATTGCCGGACTGGTGAAAGGCGCATCGAAAGGCGAAGGACTGGGCAACAAGTTCCTCGGAAATATCCGTGAGACCGACGCCATCATCCACGTGCTGCGATGCTTTGAAGACGAGAACATCACACACGTAGACGGCACCATCGACCCTGTACGCGACAAGGAGATTATCGACACCGAACTGCAACTCAAGGATCTGGAAACCATTGAGAGCCGTCTGGCCAAGACCGAGAAGGCCGCTGCCGCCGGCAACAAGGATGCCAAGGTGGAACTCGTGGTGCTGAAAGCCTACAAAGAGGTGCTCGACCAAGGCAAGAACGCCCGTGTGGTGGAGTTTGAAAGCAAGGAGGAACAGGATGCCGCCCGCAACCTCTTCCTGCTCACCGCCAAGCCGGTGCTCTATGTGTGCAACGTGGGCGAGGCCGACGCCAAGGACGGCAACGACCTGACCAAGAAGATTGAGGCCATTGCCAAGGAGGAGGGAGCCGAGACCATGGTTATTGCTGCCAAGACCGAAGAAGATATTGCCGAACTGGAATCATACGACGACAAAATGATGTTCCTCGAGGAACTGGGCTTGACAGAGAGCGGTGTCGACCGCCTTATCAAGAAAGCCTACGCCCTGCTCAATCTTGAGACATTCATCACCGCCGGTGAAATGGAAGTGAAGGCATGGACCTACAAGAAAGGCTGGAAGGCTCCACAGTGCGCCGGCGTCATCCACACCGACTTTGAGAAAGGTTTTATCCGGGCCGAGGTCATCAAATACGACGACTATATCAAATATGGCAGTGAGGCTGCCGTGAAGGAAGCCGGCAAGATGGGTGTTGAGGGCAAGGACTACGTGGTGCAGGACGGCGACATCATGCACTTTAGATTTAATGTCTAGAGAATCCGGATGATCTGGAAAGTCTAGATGATCTGGAATAGTCTGTTATAATAAGAAGAAAAAATGAACACGTTTTGCTATATTCTCTGGGATCCATCGGTCACCGCCTTCAGCATCGGGCCGTTTGAGGTGCGCTGGTATTCGCTGTGCTGGCTCATCGGTCTGGCACTGGCCTACTTCACCGTGCGCTGGCTGTATAAAGACCAGAAGATTGACGACAAGAAGTTTGATCCGCTCTTCATCTATTGCTTCGTGGGCATCCTCATAGGTGCACGCTTGGGCCACTGCCTGTTCTATGGCTACAGCGAACAGTTGGGCTATAATCCCTACCTGCACTCGTGGCAGGGCGTGGTAGAGATGCTGTTGCCCATACAGCATTCCAATGGTTCATGGCAGGTGACCGGCTATCAGGGACTGGCCTCGCACGGCGGCACGGCAGGCCTCATCCTGGCACTGCTGCTCTATTGGAAGCGCATAAGAGTGCCCCTGTGGCAGGTGCTCGACAATATTGCGATTGCTACGGGCATCACGGCTTGCTTCATTCGCTTGGGCAACCTGATGAACTCTGAGATAGTGGGAAAGATTGTGAGCACCGACCCGCAGACGGCTCCCTGGTGGTCGTTCTATTTCCGCCAGCACGAACTGAACCGCCATGTAAGCGACATCGTGCTCCGCCATGCCGGACAACTCTATGAGGCCATAGCCTATGCCCTGCTGTTCCTCATCATGGCCGTGCTCTACAAGAAGATGCCGCAGAAGGTGGGCACGGGTTTCTACTTCGGACTCTGCCTGTTCTACATCTTCACCTTCCGCTTTTTCATTGAATATACGAAGGAAGTGCAGGAATCGTTTGAACAAGCGCTGCCTATCGACATGGGCCAGATACTCTCCATACCGTTCATCATTATCGGTCTGTGGTTCATGGTGAAAGGATGGCGTAAGGCCTGAACACACTCTCTTTTTATTTGCCTGCGACGATAGTCTTGATATCGTTGAGTTTGTTCAATGCCTCCATGGGCGTGAGGTTATTAATGTCGAGCCCCAGAATCTCGTCGCGCACCTGACAGAGCACGGGGTCGTCGAGTTGGAAGAACGACAGTTGCATGCCCTCGCGGCTCTGTGCTATCTCTGCAGTGGGCTTGCCGGCAGTGCCCACCTGTGCATTTTCGGCTTCCAACTGTTTCAAGATGACTTTAGACCGTTTCACTATCGAGCGCGGCATGCCAGCAATCTCAGCCACGTGGATGCCAAAGGAATGCTCCGAGCCGCCCCGTTCCAGTTTTCTGAGGAAGATGACCTTGCCGTCGACCTCCTTCACACTCACGTTATAGTTCTTGATGCGCTGGAAGTTCTTCTCCATCTCGTTCAGTTCGTGGTAGTGTGTGGCAAAGAGCGTACGGGCCCGTGCCTTCGGCGTCTCGTGCAGATACTCTACGATGGCCCATGCGATGGAGATGCCGTCGTAGGTGGATGTGCCGCGTCCCAGTTCGTCGAAGAGCACGAGTGAGCGCGGCGTCACATTATTTAATATATTAGAGGCCTCCGTCATCTCCACCATGAAGGTCGACTCGCCCAGCGAGATATTGTCCGATGCCCCCACACGGGTGAAGATTTTGTCGACCATGCCTATGCGGGCGCTCTCGGCCGGCACGAAGCAGCCCACCTGTGCCAGGAGCACGATGAGGGCCGTCTGTCGGAGCAAGGCCGACTTACCGGCCATGTTAGGTCCGGTGATGATGATGATTTGCTGTCGCTCCTGGTCCAGGCACACATCGTTGGGCACATATTGCTCGTCGATGGGCAGTTCGGTCTCTATGACGGGATGGCGCCCCTGTCGTATATCAATGATGTCAGAGTCTTCCACCACAGGGCGTATATAGCGGTGTTCCTCGGCCGTCTTGGCAAAGGAGAGCAGGCAGTCGATGCGTGCCAGCAGCGTGGCGTTGGTCTGAATCTGCGCCGTAAACTGCTGAATAGCCATGACCAGATTGTTGAACAGTTGACCCTCGAGCACCGTGATGCGGTCCTCTGCCCCCAGGATTTTCTCCTCATACTCCTTCAGTTCCTGTGTAATATAGCGCTCGGCCTGTGCCAGTGTCTGCTTGCGCACCCACTCTGCCGGCACACGGTCTTTATACGTGTTGCGCACCTCGAGATAATAGCCGAACACGTTGTTGTAGCCAATCTTCAGACTCTGTATGCCTGTCTGCTCGGCCTCGCGGTTCTGTATCTGCAGCAAATAGTCCTTGCCGCTGTAGGCAATATGCCGCAACTGGTCGAGTTCGCTGTTCACGCCGTCGCATATCACGCGCCCTTTCTGCACCTGCTGCGGCGGATCGGGCACTATCTCGCGGGCAATGCGGTCGCGGATGGTCTCGCAGAGCGTCAGCCGCCGTCCTATGTCCTGCATCACGGCATTGTCGGTGGCCATGCATGCCTCCTTGATGGGCTCAACGGCCTGCAGGGCAATCTTCAACTGCACTACCTCGCGGGGTGTGACACGCCCTACGGCCACCTTCGATATGATGCGCTCCAGGTCGCCCACGCGCTGGAGTTGCTCGTCTACCATCTGCCGGAAGTCGGGTTCGCGGAAGAAACAGTCCACCACATCAAGACGGTCGTTAATAGCCTTCATGTCCCTGAGAGGGAACACCAGCCAGCGGCGCAGCAGACGGCTGCCCATGGGCGACACCGTTCGGTCTATGACATCAAGCAGGCTCTTGCCGTCGTCTTGCATGGGCTGTATGAGTTCCAGCGAGCGTATGGTGAACTTGTCGAGCCTCACGTATTTCTCTTCCTCAATGCGCTGGATGTTTGAGATATGGCCTATCTGCGTGTGCTGTGTCTGCTCCAGATATACCAGGATGGCACCGGCTGCCGTCACGCCGCTGTGCAGATGGTCGATGCCGAAGCCCTTCAGCGACTTTACGTGGAAGTGCTTCTGCAGACGCTGCAGGGCTGTTTGTTCTGAAAAGGCCCAGTCTTCGAGTTCATAGGTCACGTGTCGGCTGCCGAAGTAGCGTTCAAAGTCCTTTCTCCTGCCCCGTTCATAGAGCACCTCCTTTGGCTGGAAATTGCCCAGCAGTTTCTCCACATAGTCGTAGGTGCCCTCGCCGGTGAGATACTCGCCCGTGGAGATGTCGAGGAAAGCCACGCCACAGGCTGCCCGCCCGAAGTGGACGGCTGCCAGGAAGTTGTTTTCCTTATAGTTCAACACATTGTCGCTCATGGCCACGCCGGGCGTCACCAGTTCAGTGATGCCGCGCTTCACCAGTTTCTTTGTCAGTTTGGGGTCTTCCAACTGGTCGCAGATGGCCACGCGCTTGCCGGCACGCACCAGTTTGGGCAGATAGGTATCGAGGGCATGATAGGGAAAACCGGCCATCTCGTCGCCCTTCATGCCAGCACCGTTGTTGCGCTTGGTGAGGGTGATGCCCAGTATGCGTGCTGCTATCACGGCATCTTCACAATAGGTCTCGTAGAAGTCGCCGCAACGAAACAGCAGCACCGCATCGGGATGCTTTGCCTTGAAGTCGAAGAACTGTTTCATCATCGGGGTCAGTTCCCCGTCTTTCTTTGCCATATCTGTTGTTCTTTTTAAAGCGTTTGGCAAAGTTACACATTTATTTTGAAACAGCAAAAGGTTGTTTCCAAAAAAACAGCAAAAGGTTGTTTCCAAAAAAAGGGCATTTTCGCCGTTTTCTAAGGGAGGCTCCGTCAGGCTCAAACGGAGGCTCCGTTATACTGCAACGGAGCCTGTTTTGAAACGCAACGGCGGCTCCGTTGCGTTTCAAAACAGGCTCTATTAAACCTCAAGACAGTTTCCGCCGCACCCTAAGACAGTTTCCGTTTCACACTAAGACATATTCCGTTGCACTTCAAGACAATATCCCTAAGCATCATCTCCGTATAAGAAAAAAACAAAAAAATTTTTTGAATAAATGATGGCTATATTGGAGAAATTTTATACCTTTGCAGTCGAATGCGTTTTCCTGAATTGGAAAACTTTTTCAAAAATAAAAAACAAAAAGTTGTCCAAAACGGAAAACTTATATAGCAAACATAGACCTAAAATAAAATATAAAATAACATCATGGAAATTAAAAACTTTACCATCACGAAGCGAGATGGTTCAAAAGACCGCTTCTCACTCGACAAGATTATGAATGCCATTACCAAGGCATTCGAAAGTGTTGACGAACCTGCCGACCTTGGCACTATCTCAAAGATTATCAGCCACTTGGATATAAAGGACGATATCAAGGTGGAGGATATTCAGAACCAGGTGGAGGTGGCTCTGATGCGTGAAGGATTCTATAAGGTGGCCAAGTCGTTCATTCTTTACAGACAGGAGCACACAGAAGACCGTGAGACGCTGGAGAAGATGATGTTTCTCTCAGAATACATGGAGAGCGTGAATGCCGCAACAGGTTCAAAGTATGATGCGAATGCCAATGTTGAACACAAAAACATTGCCACGCTGATTGGTGAGTTGCCCAAATCGAACTTCATACGCCTCAACCGCCGTCTGCTCACCGAGCGCATCAAGAAGATGTATGGCAAGCAGTTGGCCGATGAATATATCGACAAACTGACCCACCACTTCATCTATAAGAACGACGAGACCTCGCTGGCCAACTATTGCGCCTCCATCACCATGTATCCATGGCTCATCGGCGGCACCGTGTCTATCGGCGGCAACTCTACGGCTCCCACCAACCTGAAATCGTATTGCGGCGGCTTCGTCAACATGGTGTTCATGGTATCGTCAATGCTGAGCGGTGCCTGCGCCACACCCGAATTCCTCATGTATATGAACTACTTCATCGGCAAGGAGTTCGGACTGGACTACTGGAAGCGGGCCGACGAGGTGGTGGACCTCAGCCTGAAGC
>CAMHDT010000110.1 GCA_946183985.1 uncultured Prevotella sp. | reverse complement strand
CCTGTGCGCTCCTTGATGGCCTGCTTGAACAGCACCACCAGTTTCTTCAGTTCCTCAACAGAGAGGTCCTTGTCGAGTTTCACACCGCGCTCTTCCTTCACCTTCTCGATGATCTCCTCAAACGGGTCGATGTCGGTCTTGTTCACGGGCTTCATCTCGAGCACCACATCGCCGTACATCTGCACGAAACGACGGTAGGAGTCGTAAACGAAGTGAGGATTGTTGGTCTTCTTGGCCATGCCCTCAGCCACCTCGTCGTTCAAACCGAGGTTGAGGATGGTATCCATCATACCGGGCATGGAAGCACGGGCACCCGAGCGTACTGATACGAGCAGGGGGTTCTGTGCATCGCCGAACTTGCAGTTCATCAACGCCTCGATATGCTTCACGGCTGCCATCACATCGTCGTTCAGCAGTTCCATGATCTTCTGCTGGCCAACCTTGTAATACTCGTTGCAGCAGTCTGTGGTAATTGTGAAACCAGGAGGAACGGGCACACCAATGTGGTTCATCTCAGCAAGGTTTGCACCCTTGCCACCGAGTTCCTCACGCATCTTTGCATTACCTTCGGCCTTACCGTTGCCGAAGAGGTAAACTCTCTTTTGACTCATTAATAATTAGACTTTTAGGATTAATATTATATAAGTTATTGCTTCTAAAAGTGCAAAGATACGTGTTTTTTTGCACACCACCAAAAGAAATGGGAAAAAAAATGTCAGAAGGTCATGCGAATCATGAAGCGCACGCCCTGCTTATGGGCCGTAGGCAGATGATTATAGTTCAGTCGGCGCGTATATTCCACATGCACAATCTTGAAGATGTTGTGTATGCCGGCCGATACCTCCCAGTAGGGGCGGTTTTTATCCAGCATATAGACGCCCTCGGGGAAATACATGAGCACGTTGCTGCCCGCATTCTGAGCCAGATAGGGATTATTCTTGTCGGTCAGTTCGCCCCAGAAGCAGCGCACGCCCAGCCACTCACGCCACTTGAGGCGCTTGAGCAGGGGGATGCGGTTGAAGATTTTTCCGTTCAGGTCCCATGCTATGAGTGCCGAGGCATAGCGGTCGTTGAGGAACTCCATGTTGTTGACCAGCATGAAGGTGTAGTCCTGCAGGATATACGACTGGTTGGTCTCTGGCTGCACGAGCAGCGGGAAGGGCACCTGGCTCCACTGTATGCCGCCCTTGAGTTGACAGTCGAGTTTTCCCCACGACTTGAGCCAGAAGCGCTTGTAGATGGTGGCCTCGGTGAGGTGATAGTCATAGTCGCCCCCCAGGAAGTTCTTGATGCCCATGGTATGCGACAACGTAAACACGGGCGAGTCGAGGTTGATGGGCAGTCGGCGCTGCTTCGTGTTGATGAAGGTCTCGCCAGGGGCAAAGCGTATCTCGGCACGCAGTTCGGTGGTGCGCATCTTCTGCGATGCCACGATGGCATCCTGTGCCGGCGGGTTCTGGGCATCCATCATGGCAGGTGCCACAGGATGGCTCCAATTGGTCCACAGCGACTGGTCGTTGCTCTGCGAGAGCGGCACGAAATAGAGTTCGCCCACGCCCTCGTTCTCCTCGGCCTTGAGCGACACGGTGGTGCGGAAACCCCAGTCCTCCTCGCGTTCGAAGGTCAGCGACTGGCGGTTGTAGAACATCATCTTGTCTACCTTAGCCCACTTGAAGGCGGTAAACACGTTATCCTTGTCGGTGCGCATGAACTTGTCGCTGGGTGCCATCACATCATAGGTGCTCGACAGGGTGAGCGTGCGCTTGGGAAACTCGCGCGGCAGGTATTCCTTCTTGTTGAACGAATAGATAAGGTCGCCCTTGTAATAAGTCTTCTTCGAGTCCACGCCATAGGCCACATAGCCGCTGGCAAAGAAGTTGGAGTCGAGGTTAGCGGTGGTCTGTGCCGAGAAACGGAAGCGGTAACCGTCGATGAAGTTCCTGGTAATCATCGTGTTCACGGGGCCGATGTCCACCTTGCTGGGATGGGTGGCGTCGCCCGTCTCCACAAAGTTCTCTATCAGGGCCTTCAAGCCGAAGATAATATAGTTGAAGCCCTTGATCTGTTCCAAGCCGTGGACGAAGGCATCCATCGAACTCTCTCCCTTGGTCAGTTCCACCTGGCGATACTGGGCCCAGAAATCGTCGCCGCGCATCATGGCGTTCACATCCTTCACCTCTTTCTTCTTGCCCTTGAACAGTTGGCGGGGCAGTTCGTCGAAGGCATAGTCGGTGAGGCGGGTGTTGCGAACCACGACAAACTGCTGCAGGAAACTGGACAGTTTGAGTTCGGTGAACATATCGTCGACCGACAGCACCCACTCGCCGTTGGGCAGGCGGGTAAACTCCTGCGTCACCTTCATATTCTCCACAAAGTTCACATCCGACCGTTTGGGAATGGTCATCTCGCAGCGCTTCACCTGCCAACTGCTGTCGGCCAGCACATAGAGTTGGCCGCGGAAACCGAAGTCCTGCTGGTTGTTGGGCAGGAACGACAGGTGGAAGCACAGGTCGTGGTCCACATAGACCGTGTCTTCTATATAATAGCGGTAGAAGGCGATGGCATCGTCGCCGATGGGCGAAGTGAAGGGATACTGCAGCAGGCGTATCTGGTCGTCATAGATATTGATGTCGGTAAACACATCCTTCATCACCGTGGTCAGGATGTCGCCCGTCTGTATCAGTTCATTCACTCCCGAGTTGTTGATGCCCTTGATAATGGTCTTCTCGTCGTGTGGGCTCTTGCGATAGATTTTCTGCGACACCGTCTCATCCACCGATATGGGCAGGATAAGTTTGTTGTTGTAGGGGCACATCTCTATCTGGTTGAGCAGCCACTGGCGCTTGCCCATCTTCACAGAGTCGAGCGTGGCGGGCGTCATGTCGTTCAGCGCCAGCGTCAACTTTTGGTATTTGTTGTACTGGTAGAAGTCGTGGTTCGACAGGTCGGTGCGTTTCTTGGCGGCCACCACCTTCTTCATCATCTCCACGGCAGGATTGTTCTTGCGGCTGTAGCGCTGACGCTTCGACTTGATGGTCACCTCCTTCAGCACCTTGTTGTCAGGGCGCAACTTGATGCGCAGATAACTGGGCGTGCGCGCCTCGACCACCACCGTCTGCGGCAGATAGCCCACGGCGCTGAACGTCAGGGGCCAGCCCTGATGACGGGCTATGGCAAAGCGGCCGTCGATGCCAGAGACCACCGCCACTCCGTGGCCCTTGTAGATGCAGGTGGCGGCAGGTATGGTGTCGCCCGTCTGAGCATCGAGCACAATGCCGTTGATGCGCTGTGCCAAGGCCGGCACGGTGCAAATCATGATGACGATAGCGATGAGAGCACTCTTTGTTCTTGTCATAGACTGTGGAGGGTATTTACACGACCATCTCGCGGCACATCTTCTCGTGACGATACTTCATATAATAATAGAGGGCGGCCAGCACCGTGATCTCAAACAGCGGATAGATCCACGGCTCATTCACCAGACAGGCAGCAAAGAGCACGAAGGCACGCGTGTTGTGGGTCAGCGTGTTGGTCATCCACATCAGCGGCAGGCTCTTCATGCGGAACCCCTGGCGGAAGTCTTCCGGCATGTCGGCGGCGCTGGGATACTTGGCCTTCACTTTCTTGAAGAACTGCTGGAAGTGCGGGGTGTTCTTTTCCTGCTTGCGGCACCAGCCAATATAGAAGTGGTGGAACAGGTAGTCCCAGAAATATCCGTCGGCACCAATGGTAAAGGGGCCCCACTTGCGCTTGGGCATCCCGTCGAGCAGGCGCTGCTCCTGCTCGGTGCTGTTCAGTTCGCTGCCCTCCTCACCTTTTATAAAATAGAGGTGTATCTGACGATAGTAGTCGGCCAACTGACACTGGCGGGCATGCCAGTAGAAGCCGGCAAACGAGCAGAGCACAAAGCCCCAGAACGACCAGATATAGGTGTCCTGGAAAGGCAGCAGGTGGTTCCACAGGCGCAGGGCGATGCCCAGATAGCAGAAGAAGAACCACACATCGCTGGCCAGACCGTCGAGCATACGTCCTATAGCCGTCTTATGATTGGTCAGGCGGGCCATCTGTCCGTCGGTGCTGTCGCAGAAGTTGGCCAGCATGAGGAGCACGACGCCGCACACATTCCACAGCAGGTCGTCATGATAGAAGCAGAAGCCCGCACCGGCTCCCAGGAACATCGACAGGATGGTGACGAAGTTGGGTGTCACCCCTATCTTAATCCACATCAGGGCAAACACCAGGCCTATGGGCCGGGTGAAATAGACATCTATATTCTCCTCCGTATCGTTCGATTTGAACGACTCGCGAAGCAATTGTTTAAACGATTTCTCCATATCCAAGTATTGTAAACTTTATCTGTATTTTGAGTTTTCGGCTGCAAAGGTACAAAAATTTCGATTAAGCGAGTGCAAAAAGAATATATTATTTTTGCCAAGTGTGAGAAATTTATTCAATAAGTGAGCGAAAAAACAAATTTATTTAGTTTTTTCCGAGATGCAGCCGATAAATGGCTATTTATGTTTCATTCATGAAGATTTATGTTCCTCTCAACATATAATTATTTTTGTTGGATTTTTGTGCTCGCTAAATTGCTGTGGCCCAGTGATATACACAAACTGCTGTTTCCGCTGTTTTTGACGGAATACTCCGTCATGGTCTAACGGAGCCTTCGTTGAACCGCAACGGAGGCTCCGTTGCATTGCAAAACAGCCTCCGTTGCGCTTCAAAACAGCCTCCCTTGGACTTCAATGCTGCCTGTTTTGAACAGCAAAGGTGCCTTCGTCGCGTTTTAAAACAGGCTGCATTGAACCTCAAGACGGCCTGCCTTTGACCCTAACGGAACGTGAGTTCGATGTAAGGCTTAGGCCATAATTCTGCTTTTGTCAATGATTTCAATGTTCATTGAAGGTTTGCGCCAGTTCGGGATAAGATTAGAACAAAGAGAGTTGATTGGTGTCCTCAATACAATACCCCTGAATAGCCTCAGGTTTGTTGTCGAAGAAACAATATGCACCAAGTGCAGCGATGAGGTTCATCAGGAAATTTATGTGCCAGTTTCGGAAGCCTCGACTTCCCACCCCCCGACGAAGTGCCTTCAAAGTGTCGACGATGTGCCTTCAAACTATCGACGATGTGCCTTCAATCACCCCCCTTTGGAGGCACTTCTCGGAGGGTTTGGAGGCACCTCTCTCAGGGTTTGCCGGTGCCTTGCGGAGCGATTGGCGGTTACCCGCCTGCGGCTCGGAGGCTATTCCTTGAGTGCAAAGGTACGACAGATTATGCAAAGGGGTACCCTTTATTCAAGCCCCAAGGTCTTATAGAGTTTCCAAACTTTATGCTTCTCGTATAGTTCATCTACTTTTTTCTGGGCAGCGGCTAATTTTTGCTCGGCTGCCTTTTTATACCACCTGAGAGCCTCACGGTCGCTTTTCTCAACACCCAAGCCACTTTCATACATTTTACCCAAATCATATTGGCCAAGGACATCTCCTTGATCAGCAGCCTTCCGGTACCACATCACGGCGTCTGAATAACTCTTATCAACACCCAAACCATTGTGATACATCAACCCCAAGTTATGTTGGGCATAGGCATCTCCTTGACCAGCAGCCTTCCTGTACCACTTTATAGCCTCTGAATAATTCTTATCAACGCCCAAGCCTTCTTCATACCTCCTCCCCAAATAGTATTGGGCACGGGCATATCCTTGATTAGCAGCCTTCCGATACCACTTCACGGCATCTGAATAACTCTTATCAACACCAAAGCCATTTCCATACATATACCCCAAGTTACATTGAGCAGTTGCGTATCCCTGTTCAGCAGCCTTTAATAACAAAGGGAAGGCTTCTTTATATTTACCTGCATCAAACAGTTGACTTCCTTTGCGGAATGTTGCCTCCAATTCTTCCCGTGACAACTTCTTGACTTCCACTTTTGCCTCCTCTCCTTGGGCTACAACCTTTTGAAAACATTTTAATGCTTCGCTATTGCTTTGTTCAACACCCAAGCCTTGTTCATACATTATGCCCAAATAATAAAAGGCACCAGCATCTCCTTGATCAGCAGCCTTTAACAACAAAGGGAAGGCTTCTTTATATTTACCCGCATTGTACAATTGAAAACCTTTGCTGAATGTTGTCACCAATTCCGTTCTTACCATCGTCTTGACTACCTTTTCTGCTTTCCGCTTAGCCTCCTCTTCCTTTTCCTTATCAAGCGCTTGCCTGGCAGCATCCGCAGCATCGGG
>CAMHDT010000109.1 GCA_946183985.1 uncultured Prevotella sp. | reverse complement strand
TGCTCTGCTTCTTCTGCATGGGCTTCGTCGACCTGGTAGGCATCGCCTCCAACTACGTGAAGGAAGATCTGGGTCTGACAGACTCGGTAGCCAACGTGTTCCCGTCATTGGTATTCTTCTGGTTCCTCATCTTCAGTGTGCCGACGGGGATGCTCATGAACAAGATTGGCCGCAAGAAGACGGTGCTGCTGTCGCTGGTGGTAACAGTGCTGGCCCTGGTGCTGCCGCTCTTCGGCGAGAACTTCGCCATCATGCTCTGCGCCTTCTCGCTGCTGGGCATCGGCAACGCACTGATGCAGACCTCGCTCAACCCGCTGGTATCGACGGTGATGGGTGGCGGCAATCTGGCCTCGACGCTCACCTTCGGACAGTTCATCAAAGCCATCGCCTCGTTTTCGGCACCCTATCTGGCCACATGGGGCGCCACGCAGGTCATTCCCGAGTTTGGCCTCAACTGGCGTGTGCTGTTCGCCATCTTCTTTGTGGTGGGCACGCTGTCAACACTATGGCTGGCCGTGACTCCTATCGAAGAACAGCCCATCGAGGGCCGTCCCTCCACCTTCGTCGAGTGCTTCAAGTTGCTGGGCACGCCCATCGTGCTGCTGTCGTTCTTCGGTATCATGTGCCATGTGGGTATTGATGTCGGTACGAACACCACGGCTCCGAAGATTCTGATGGAGCGTCTGCGGATGTCGCTCAACGATGCGGCATTCGCCACCTCTCTCTACTTCATCTTCCGCACCATCGGCTGTCTGACGGGCTCGTTCTTCCTGCGAGTGCTGAAGATGCGCACTTTCTTCATCATCTCTGTCGTCATGATGGCCCTGTCCATGCTGTTGCTCTTCGTCGGCACAGACAAGTGGGAACTCTATCTGGCTATCGCACTGGTCGGCTATGGCAACTCGAACGTGTTCTCCATGTGTTTCGCCACCGCCCTGCAGTCGATGCCGGAAAAACAGAACGAGGTGTCGGGTCTGATGATCATGGGCCTCTTCGGCGGCACCATCTTCCCACTGCTCATGGGCTTTGCCAGCGATGGTTTCGGACAGGCCGGTGCCGTGCTCGTCATGGCCGTCGGCGTACTCTACCTGTTTACCTATATCAAACAACTAAAAACCGCATAAAACACAATTATGGAACAGAAACGTTATGTCGTAGGACTCGGAGAAGTCCTGTGGGATGTACTCCCCGAAGGTAAGAAACTGGGCGGTGCCCCTGCCAACTTCGCCTATCATGCAGGCCAGTTTCTGGGCAGCGACAACACCATCGCCATCAGTGCGCTGGGCGAGGACAAACTGGCAGAGGAGACCATTGCCGCCCTGCGTGAACACAACCTCAACGACTTGTTGCCGCGGGTGCCCTACCCCACCGGTACCGTGCAGGTGACCCTCGACGAGCAGGGCATCCCTACCTATGACATCAAGGAGAACGTGGCGTGGGACAATATTCCTTTCGATGAGGATATTCGGCAGATCGCCCTCAACTGCCGTGCTGTGTGTTTCGGCTCGCTGGCTCAGCGCAATGTGGTTTCGAGGGAGACCATTCATAAGTTCTTGGACGCCACGCCTGCCGACTGCATGAAAATCTTCGATATCAACCTCCGCCAACAGTTCTATACCAAGGAGATTATACAGCAGTCGCTACAGCGGTGCAACATTCTCAAGATCAACGACGAGGAACTGGTGCTCATCGGCCGTATGTTCGGCTATCCCGGACTGGATATCGAGAACAAATGCTGGCTCATCCTCGGCAAGTACAATCTCGATATGCTCGTGCTCACCTGTGGCACCAATGGCTCTTATGTGTTCACACCAGGACAGATGTCGTTCCAAGAGACACCCAAGGTGAAGGTCGCTGACACCGTCGGCGCCGGCGACTCCTTCACTGGCTCGTTCTGCGCCGCCATCCTCAACGGCATGCCTATGACGGAGGCCCATCGCATCGCTGTCGAAGTGAGCGCCTATGTCTGCACCCAGAACGGTGCCATGCCCAACTATCCCCGGGAGTTAACTGAAAAGGTAAAAAATTGAAAAGGTGGAAAATTAAAAAAAGACTGCGCCCACAATGTTGAGCGCAGCCCTTTTTAAACCTTTAAACTTTAAAACCTAAAAGACTTCCTTACAGCACGTCTATCTGACGGCTCACCTTTACCTTCTCCTCCACAATCTTCGGCAGTTCAACCGTCAGCACGCCGTGCTCCACCTTGGCTTTGATGTCCTCCTTCTTCACATCATCAGGCAGCAGCAGGGTCTGCTCGAACTTCGAGTACGAGAACTCACGACGCAGATAGCGTGCGCTCTTGTCTTCCTCCTTCTTCTCGTTTTTCTTCTCCATCTTGACGATAAGGTTGCCCTCGTCGTTGATGTGCACGCTGAAGTCCTCCTTCTGCATACCTGGAGCAGCCAGTTCCACAACATAAGCCTTGTCGGTCTCCTTTACGTTAATGGCCGGGGCGGTGCAGTTTGCACGCGGCATAAAGTCGGTGTCGAAGAAATCGCTAAACACGGTAGGAATCCAGTTGTTTGTTCTCATCATTGGTGTCATAGTTATGTCCTCCTAATTTTATGATTTTGTTGTTTAATGTTTATTTTCCTTTGAGTTCCTTGCGTCGCTCACTTACAATAATGCAACATCGATGCCAACACTAGAAATACGCCAATATGGCATCAAGTTGCGCCATATTGACATCTTCTCGCCTATTCTACCCCATATCAGAAGTAAAAACCCGCTTTTTTCTTTGCACTATTATCATTTATTCGTAATTTTGCACACACTACTCAACAAATCAAAACAAAGACAAGCAAATGCTTAAAATCAACCACCTTGCACACCTGGCACTACTCTGGATAGCAGTATGTGCCGCAGCATTACCCTTGAAGGCCCAGACAACCGTGCTCACCGAGGACTTCTCTGGCACATCAAACATCTTCGGCGTCACGACCACCACCCTATCAGTAGGCAGCGCCGCTATCTACAACACGAACCTATCGGGATTCGGCCCTGTTCTGGCCGTATGCAACACCACAGTCGAAGGCGCCCTGTCGGCCAGCGGCATCAGCGCCGAGACAGGCATCGTCACCATAGAATGGGATGCCTTCCACGGCTATTTCGGTTCTGACCAAAGCACCACCGTATCGCTATTGAACAGCAATGGCGATGTTATTGCCGGCTATGTCTACAATGCCAAGAGTTGTAGCGTTACCAATGCCACCATCGGCAATCAGGCGGTGGCAGGCTTTGAAGCCTTTTCCCTTCAGAACGCCAACGGCTTTGGCGGCAACGGCAAGCCCTATACCGCAGCCAACAATCCCCATATCACTATTGCCATGACCCGTCGCGGCGGCGTCACCATGACCTTCAAGAAAGGCAATGCCGAGGTCAAGCAATTGTTGGGTTCTGTTGGCACGCTCACGAAAGACATAGCCAAGATACGCATTGCCTCTACCGTGAGCAACACCGACCGCTGCTATGCCATCGACAACATTATAGTCACCACCAACACCCTCGACGATGATCCCGACTACATTGAACCTATTGCCAATATCTTCATTACCGGTGCCGACCATATGACCTTCGGCCCCTCTACCGACACGCCCTATGCCAATGCCTATGCCGTGACCATCACCGGTGCCGACGGCACCAACATCACAGAAAGCACCCTCAACGAAAAGGTAACCGACTTCAAGGTCGTCTGGGACATTGAAGGTTTCAAGACCGCTAATGATACTGAAGGGCAGTATTGCGACTCCTACGGCTCGTTCTCCGTCAACAACCAAGGTGCGGTGGCCACCACTTTCGACCTGCGCGATGTGCCGATGAACTTTTTCGGCAGAATAACGGCTACGGTCACCTATAACGGCACCAGCACCAAGGCATCGAAATATGTGGTGGCACAAGGCAACACCACTCAGAGCACCTCGCAAGTGCTGCCGCTGCCAGGCTATCCCGTTGAGTTCAGCACCTACCCCACCGCACTCAAAGGCTATACCATCACCAAAGAGACTTATGGCAACGCCTCCGACCTGATTGTCGGCGGTTGGTGTGTGGCAGGCAGCGATAGCCACCAAGCCACCCTGCAGGCCGATGCCGACGGCACCAAGTATGTGCGTCTGACGGCCGTCAACGCCAAGAAGTCACATGTGCTGACCCAGACCATCGAGAGTCCTACAGCCCAGACCATCTTCGACACCAAGTTACGCTTCAACAGCGCTGGTGCCGTGGTTACCCTTACCGGCGGCTATCCCTTCTGGTCAAGCAGCAAATACACCTGCCCCGTCACCCTGAACTTCGACGGCAGCAAACTCACGCTCAACGGCTCGCCCATCGCCAATGGAGATGTCGCCACCACCGTGACCACCGCCACTTGGTATAAAGTGGTACTGTCGGCCGACAAGAGCAGTGAGTGCTGCTATGCCCTGCTCTATGATGCCAACGACAACCTCATAGGCAAAAGCGGCATTATCCCTTGGCAGGAAAGCAGTTCGCCCACCTATTTCAGCATAGGCATGGGCAACAGCAATACCGGCTCGGCAGACATGGCCGCCTGCGAGGCCTTTGTGGCCGCCATTGACATGGATACCTACAAACTGACCTCCGACAAGACCACCCTGTCAATACCACAGGGAGAGCAGGCCGTGCTCAGCGTCACCGTCAGCGACACCCATGGCTACGACATCACCGGACAAGCCACATGGACCGTTCTGGAAGAAGACATGCAACAATGTGTCAGCATCACTCCCGATGCCACCAACCCCCATGTTGCCACGGTCAGTCTGCTGCCCACCGCCGAGGCAGGCATTGCCACCATTCAGGTCAGCATTGGCGGCAACACACGCACCCTGGCCCTCAACCTCACATCGTCGGCCGAAAGCGTCAAGTTCACACAAGGCACCAATAGCATCGCCATACCCATGGATGCAGGTCAAACGGCTACAGCCACCTTCTCTGCCATTGTCATCGACGGCGACGGCAACGACCTGAGCCGCCCAACGGTACTGGCCGCCTATGCCAAGGACGGCACCACGCCGTTGCAGTCCAGCGATGCTCTCGCGTTCAACGCCACAACAGGCGTGCTCAGCGTCAAGTCCGATGCCACTCCCACTCAAATCATCATCCGTGCCACAGGCCAGAATTCCGCCAGCGAAACACTTAGCAAGAGCATCAAGGTGAACATCCACGGCACCACCTTCGACTTCGGCTATACCAACGATGAGGGCGTAGCAGAAGGCTATACCGCCGTGGGTACCGCCACCACCTATACCGACGATGCCGGCTATGGCATCAAGACCGGCACCGTTACGGCGGCAGGCACCACATCGGCCACCAATGCTGAAAGCGATTATCTCAAGGGCGCCATGGAGTTCGACATCAAGGTGCCTGCCGGCAATTTCTACACCGTCGAGATCACCTATCAGGGCGTGCTCTCCACCGGCCATGTCAACAGCGACCTGGCAGGCTATCAACTGGGCAGTCATGCAACCATGACCACCGAGACCTATACCATTCCTGCCGCCCTCGACATCATCGACCTGCATATTGCCGATGCCGATGCCACCAGCGTGGCACAGATTGCCAAAGTCACCATTATCAAGCAGCCCAAACGCCAGAAGCGAGGCAAGCGCGTGGTGCACCATATTGGCGACTCCACATCGGCCAACAACGGCTCATGGGCCTACCGTCTGTCAAAGTCATCGGCCACCTACACCGACCTGTTCAGCCTCTGCACCTTCCAGAACAACGGTGCCGGAGGCCGCAACCTATGCACCTACTACACGCAAGGCAAACTGGCCAACGTGCTGCTCGACATCTGCCCCGACGACATTGTGATGTTCGGCAACAACGGCACCAACGGCATGGGACAGACCTATGAGGCCGACATGAACTACTACCTCAATGCCGCCGAAACCCTGGGTGCACAGACCATCATCAACTCCTACACCCCTCATGGTGCCGTCAGCAACTATGCCAGCGGCTATAATGCCAGCACCAACACCTTCAACAGTTACCGTCGCGACAGTTACGAAACCATCGTGCGCAAGGTTGCAGCCCAGCGCGCCGCCAACGATGCCAACTACCTGGGCTTCGTGGAAATAGGAAAGAATGCCGATGCCATCTTCAACGCCTACGTGGCCGACTATGCCGCCAACGGCTATGCCTCGGCCGATGCTGCTGCACAGGCCATCATCAGTTGCTTTACCGACCATAACCATTACAGCAACGGAACGCTGGCGTGCGACCTGATGCTCAACGGCTATGCCGGCATCGAAGGCATTGTAAGCCAGATCATCAGCCTATTAGACAACCAGACAAACAGCATGACCGCGACGCAGGCCACCCTCATGCCTGCCCAGGCCACCTACACCCTGTCAGGCCAGCGTGTCGCTGCCCCGTCAAAGCCCGGCATCTACATCATGTGCCCCACCAATGTCCCATCGCGAGCCAGAGGTAGCAAAGTGATTATAAGGAAATAAAAGAAGGCCTCGGCCTTAGCACACGCCTACTCTCCTGGCAGCGGCCAGCACTCTGAGGGCTGATGCATGCGTTGC
>CAMHDT010000108.1 GCA_946183985.1 uncultured Prevotella sp. | reverse complement strand
ACTGGTTTACATCGCCATCCACGTCGGCCACGCTCCACTGGTTCAGTGTGAGTTCGGGGCGCTCGTCGTACAGATAGTCGTATGATGTACCCTCAGCAGGACGCTCCATAGGACAGGTAGCACGCTTGTACTTCATCACCAGTTTAGCATTCTGGGGACGACAGGGAGCAGCGCTTCCGTTAACGGTGAGAACAACAGGCAGAGGGGCCTCAACAGTCTCCACACCACCGTCGATCACACGCTTCACAGTAACCTTCTTAACTCCATTAACTTCTTTAACTCCGTTAACTTCTTCAACATAAGTCACCTGGTTAAGACCCAGCTTCTGAGCCACCTGAGGACCTACCTGAGCGGTATCACCGTCGATAGCCTGACGACCACCAATTACGATGTCGACATCGCCAATCTTCTTGATGGCAGTAGCCAGAGCATAAGATGTAGCGAGGGTATCAGCACCAGCGAACAGGCGGTCGGTCAGCAACCAACCTGTATCTGCGCCACGATAAAGTCCCTGACGGATAATCTCACCTGCACGTGGAGGACCCATCGTGAGGATTCCTACTGTTGAGCCTGGATTTTGCTCCTTCAGGCGAAGGGCCTGCTCCAGGGCGTTCAAATCTTCGGGATTGAAGATGGCGGGCAGGGCGGCGCGGTTCACGGTGCCTTCGGCTGTCATGGCGTCCTTACCCACATTTCGGGTGTCTGGCACTTGCTTGGCCAGCACAACAATCTTTAATGCCATATTATTATAATATAAATAATGTGTAGTTTGATATTTCAACTGCTATGTTGCTTTTCTTGAAAAGTGCTGCAAAGGTACTGCTTTTTGTTCGATTGACAAAGGAAAACGGCTGAAAAGTGCACAGAGACCGCTGAAACGTGCACATAATGGGCCTTTTGTGCATGCAAGACTGATAAAATCTGTTAAATAGGTGATGAGAACATGGCTTGTTGCCTGTTTTTTTGTATTTTTGTAGTCTAAATATAGTCTTTTTGATTCACCAATTAAACATATAATACTATGGATATATTATATCAGATTCTAGGTTGGATGGGTAGTATTGGCCTCATCTTGGGCTATCTGCCGCAGGCTGTCCAGACCATTCGCACCCGTAACACTGACGGCATATCCCTTCCCGGCTTTATCATGATGGCCGTGGGCAGTTTCTGTTTTATGTGTCAGGGGTTGATACTGTGCATCCAGCAGGGCGTTGAGGTTGGTATATTCTTTTTCATTACCAACTTCATCACGGCCACGTGTGCAGCCATTATATTTGTCATAAAGATGCGCAACGACCACTTCAAGAAGAAGTAATCACTTTTTCTATTACCTGCGGGAAATATTCCATCTCCAGTTCGTGCTCTTTGGCGGCAATATCGTCGGCCGTGTCGTTGGGCGACAGTGTCACGCGATACTGTGCAATAATGCCACCGCCATCGCATACGGGTGTGACCCAATGAACGGTCATGCCCGTTTCTTTTTCGCCTGCAGCCTTTACTGCCTCGTGCACATGGTGTCCCCACATGCCTTTGCCGCCATATTTGGGCAGCAGCGACGGGTGGATGTTGACAATGCGGCGTGGAAAGGCTTCAATCAGGAAGTCGGGAATGAGTGGCAGAAAACCGGCCAGCACAATGAAGTCGATGTCATATTGTTGCAGCAGGGGCAGCATCACAGTGGCATCGTTCAGTTGCTGCTTGCTCACCACCTGTGTGGGGACGTTCTGGCGCTGGGCCTTTTCCAGTGCCGGTGCATCGGCCTTGTTGCTCACCACCAATGCCGAGCACACCTGCTCGGAGTCCTTGAAATAGCGGATGATATTCTCACAGTTGGTGCCTCCGCCCGACACGAAAATGGCAATGTTCGTTTTCTTCATTTTCCTTTCTTTTCGTAATTCGGCTGCAAAGGTACGAAGAAAAATGCAATTTTTTCAATTTTCAATTTTCATTTTTCATTTTTCTTCGTACCTTTGCAAGCGAAAAGGAAATGATAGACAGGGCCACTGTTGATAGAATCGTCGACGCAGCAAAGATTGTTGATGTCGTAGGGGAGTTTGTCACGCTAAAGAAAAGCGGGGTGAACTATAAAGGCTTGTGCCCGTTCCACGACGATCGCAACCCGTCGTTCATGGTGTCGCCGTCGAAGAATATCTGCCACTGCTTCGTCTGTGGCAAGGGCGGCACGCCGGCCGGCTTTCTGATGGAACATGAGCAGATTACCTATCCCGAGGCACTGCGTTGGCTGGCAAAGAAATACAATATAGAGATTGTTGAGAAGGAACTGACCACCGAGGAGCGACAGGCGCAGAACGACCGCGAGTCGATGTTCGTTGTCAACGAGTGGGCAAAGGACTGGTTCCATCATACGCTGCTCAACGACCCTGACGGCGTGGCTATCGGCAAGGCCTACTTTCGCAGCCGTGGCATTCGCGACGATATCATCGAGAAGTTTCAGTTGGGCTATGCGCCGCAACGCCGCGATGCGCTCTCGCAGGCCGCTCAGAAGGCAGGCTATAAGGATGAGTTCCTGGTGATGACGGGACTATGCTTTGTAAGTGAAAAGGGTACACACTCTTCCCTTACAGACCGCTATAGTGGTCGCGCCATCTTCCCGTGGTTCAACGTGAGCGGCAAGGTGGTGGCCTTCGGAGGACGTGTGCTTGACTCGCGCACCAAAGGCGTGGCACAGAAATATGTGAACTCGCCCGATAGCGACATCTATCACAAGGAGCGCGAACTCTATGGCATCTATCAGGCCAAGAAGCAGATAGTGAAGGACGACCGCGTGTTCATGGTCGAAGGCTATACCGATGTCATTGCCATGCATCAGGCAGGCATCGAGAACGTGGTGGCCAACAGCGGCACGGCACTTAGCATCTATCAGATACACATGCTGCATCGTTTCACCAGCAACATCACACTGCTCTACGACGGCGACGAGGCTGGCATCCATGCTGCCATGCGAGGCACCGACATGCTGCTGGAAGAGGGCATGAACGTGAAGGTGCTGTTGCTGCCCGACGGCGACGACCCAGACTCGTTTGCCCGCAAGCACTCTACTGAGGAACTGAAACGGTATATAGAAGAGAACCAGACCGACTTCATTGCCTTTAAGAGCCGGCTCACCGTAGAGCGTGTCACGGACCCCGTGAAACGTTCGGAGGCCATTGGCGGCATCGTCAAGAGCATATCGGTGATTCCCGACCAGATACTGCGCTCCACTTATCTTACCGACTTTGCCCATCGCATCAACATGAAGGAGCAGACCCTGATTGCCGAGATGAACAAATACATCCGTAAGGGCATTGAAGACAAGGCAAAGGATAGTGCCAGAGAACAGGAGCGCGAGGAGCGTGTGCAGGATACGCCACCGCCTGCCGAAGAACGGGCACCTCTCGCTTTGCACAACCCGGCAGAGCAAGCCTCGCAGGTGGAACTGCTGTTGCTGCGTGAGATTGTGCGCTACGGCGAGGTGGTCATCTTCGATGGCGTGGAGACCGACGACGGCGGAAAAATATCGCTCAATGTGGCACAGTACGTGAGTTTCGATCTGTCGCAAGACGGCCTCACCTTTGCGCAGCCACTGTACAACCAGATACTGGCAGAGGCTGTGGAGCAGAGTAGGAAAACGGACTTCAAGGCCGAGTCCTATTTCTGCAATCATCCCGACCTGCAGGTCAGCCAGATTGCCACTCGCCTGGCTGTTGACCGTCATCAACTGGGTGGCCGCTTTGAGATAGACAGCGATGAAACTGACGAGGATAAACGCCGCCAGAAGTTTTTGGCCCGCCTGCGCCAGCGCGTGCTCCATCTGGTCATGGACTTCCGCCTTGACATCGTCGAATCAAAATTAAAGGAAATACAGCGTGAACTGCAGCAGGTGGGCGGCAACACGCAACGCATGATGGAACTATTAAACGAACATAAGGAAACCAAGGAGATTCGCGACGAACTAGCCAAGCGGCTGGGCAGCGATCTTGTTGTCTAAAACGCAATTATGTATTACATTCAGAAAAAATTAGAGATTTCAGCCAGCCACCATCTGGTGCTGGACTATGAGAGCAAGTGCTCGCAGTTGCATGGCCATAATTGGATCATCACCATCTACTGCAAGGCAAAGGAACTGGACCAGAACGGCATGGTGGTCGACTTCACGCAGATCAAGCGCAAGATCAAAGACCGTCTGGACCATCAGAACCTTAACGATGTGCTACCTTTTAACCCTACGGCTGAGAACATCGCACGCTGGTGTGTGGAGCAGATTCCAACCTGCTACCGGGCCGATGTGCAGGAGAGCGAGGGCAACCTGGCTGTCTATGAGTTAGACGATTGATAATGGATAATTGAAAGTTGAAAATTGAAGATTAACAACATCTTTTATTCCTTGCAAGGCGAGGGACGCAACACGGGTAGGGCGGCTGTCTTCATCCGTTTTGCCGGCTGCAACTTGAAGTGCCCGTTCTGCGACACCGAGTTCGACACCTATCGCGAAATGACGGCCGAGGAGATTATCGCAGCCATTAGCCGGTATCCGGCACGCTTCGTTGTACTCACAGGTGGCGAGCCAACGCTACAGGTCGACGAGGCTTTTGTCAACCTGCTCCATCAGCACGGTTTTGAGGTAGCGATGGAGAGCAATGGTACGCGTCCTGCCCCCCGCAACCTTGATTGGCTGACGGTGTCGCCAAAGATGTCTGGAGGTGAGAGGACAGAGGTGAGGGGCGAGAGATTACCTGATGAGATCAAGGTTATCTTTGATGAGCATACAAGGCCAGAGTCTATCCTCTTACCTCTTATCTCTCACCACTCACCACTTATATATCTTCAGCCTTGCGACACTGGCAACGACGACCGTAACAAGGCCATCACGCAGGCCTGCGTGCAATATATCAAGGAACATCCACAGTGGCGCCTGTCCCTTCAGACGCATAAACTCATAGATATAGAATAGTCATGACCTGGCACACCCTTGTATTCATTGCCTATCAGATCATTGCCATCCTGACCATTATCCATGTAGTGATGGACAACCGTCAGCCTGCCAAGACCATGGCATGGGCGCTTGTCATCTACTTCGTGCCCGTGGCAGGCATCGTGGCCTATATCCTGTTTGGCGTGAACACACGGCGTGAGCGAATGGTGAGCAGCAGGTCGATGGATCAGTTGACCAAGCGCTCCATGTTTGGCTTCTTCGAACAGCGCGACCTGCACGCTCCGGAAGCCTACAAACCCGTAATCGACCTCTATGTCAACCAGAGTTTCTCGCTGCCCTTTAATAATAATAAGGTGGAGATTCTCACCAGCGGTTATACGTTCTTCCCTGCGCTGCTGCGCGACATAGCCTCGGCTAAGGACCATATTCACATCGACATCTACATCTTTGAAGACGATGCCCTGGGTACCCTCGTTGCCGATGCACTCATAGCAAAGGCGCGTCAGGGCGTTGTCGTGCGGGTGCTCTACGACGATGTGGGGTGTTGGAGTGTGCCCCGCCGCTTCTTTGAGCGTATGCGTGTAGAAGGCATCGAGGTAGAGCCGTTCATGCCCGTGCGCTTCCCCACCTTTGCCCGCAAGGTGAACTATCGCAACCATCGTAAGATGATGATTATCGATGGCCGTGTGGGATATATCGGCGGCATGAACCTGGCCCTGCGCTATGTGAAAGGGAGGGGCGACAAGAACGAGGGCTGGCGCGACACCATGTGGCGGATAGAGGGCAACGGTGTCTACTCCCTGCAGCGGGCCTTCCTCATCGACTGGTATTTCGTTGATCGCACCCTGCTGAGCGATCGCCGCTATTATCCTGAAAATCAGGCGGAAACCACCGGCACAGCCCTTCTGCAGACCATCACATCAGCCCCGTTGGCCACCTATCCCGAAATTATGCAAGGCTATGTGCGCATCATTCACATGGCAAAGAAGTATATCTACATCCAGACCCCCTATTTCCTGCCCACCGACGCCGTGTTCTTTGCCCTGAAAACGGCAGCAGCATCGGGCGTTGATGTCAGGGTGATGGTGCCGTGGCACACCGATGGCTGGTTCACGGCGTGGGGAGCGCGCTCCTATCTGCGCGAGGCCCAGCAGGCTGGCATCCAGATTCTGTTATACAAGCCCTGTTTTCTTCACGCCAAGACCATGGTAAGCGACGACGGCATCAGCACATGCGGGTCTACGAACCTTGACTTCCGCTCGTTCTTGAACAATTTCGAGGCCAACATATTTGTTTACGACGAGGAAACCGCCTCGCGCATGAAGCAAGTCTTCCTGAGCGATGCCCGGCAGTGTGTGCTGCTGGCCGACATGCCTCAACGGCTTCATCCACCCTTCTTCACACGTCTGGGAGAGTCCTTCATGCGCCTGCTGTCGCCCCTGCTGTAGTTGCCCTCCAATAGAAACCGTTAAAAGCACTTGGCGAAGATACTGCAAACTGTCGACGAGGACCTTGCAAACTGTCGACGAGGACCTTGCAAACTGTCGACGAGGACCTTGCAAACTGCCGACGAGGATATTGCAAGCACCCACTTTGGAAGCACCTCTCTCATAGTTTGGAGGCACCTCTCTCATAGTTTGGAGGCACCTCTCTC
>CAMHDT010000107.1 GCA_946183985.1 uncultured Prevotella sp. | reverse complement strand
CTGAGGTTAATATAATAAGGAAAATGGCCTTGACACAGTTCTACTTACACTACCTAGGAAAAATGCTGACAGCTTCGATTGTTTAACCGTCCAAACTTTGGGGTTCACTTCATATCATGTCCCATCCAAGCATATCTCTCTGTCTGTGCCAGTTCTTCAAGTTGGTTTCTATACAGAGACTGATAGTAGAACAGGTTGGCGGTCTCGGCCGTGCATCCTGTCCTGTTCCTTGCCATTATATTTATTTTCTCATCTTTTATTTTATTTATTCTATTAATACCAAACTTGACGGTTGTCTATATATTCAAAGATGCGTTCCTCCTGTCCTTTCGTCTTGTCTTTCAGTAGCAACAAGGCACTACAAGGCACCTGGCTGAAGGTGAGGTGCGTACCTTTGGACACTTGCCTTCCTATGAGATGCCAGTCGGTGTCAAAGTAATAGAGTTCATACAAATGTCCCTTCTCTACAAAATTGAGGTCAGTAGAGGGATTAAACTGAATGTTGACGATAGATGCTTCCCTGCCCATGCCAAGGTCGAGGCCGATGGTATAGCCTGTCCGGAGCCCCCGACAAATAGTTGAGGGGTCGCCATCGAAGACATTGTCCACCATTGACATTTCGACCCCGTCGGCAAAGGAAGTTCCGGTAAGCAGTTGGAGTTCCCCCGTCTCGTCAGATGTATAGAACTGCAGTTCGGCTAAGGAAGAGCGGTTGCCATTGGGTGCATGATAGCGTAGATAGCGATACCTCTTTACGGGTTCCACTTCCAGCGATGTCATGCCAAAGGGCATGGTTGTTATCAAAGCAAGGGTGTCAGCATCACTGAAGTCACTGGTCATGGAGGCCTCGAACGCTCCTCCCCTCATGAATCCCCATGTATCGGTAGTATATGAGCATAGGGGATACTTACGGTTGACACATATCGTCTGATGTTCCGTTGCAGAAGGAGCAAAAGTCTTCTCCATGCCTTTCTCTCCAACCAGAAAGGGGCATGACAAAAACACTCGCCTGCCATCCCGAATAGTAGCGACTGCGCAGACCGAGCCCTTACCCACACCATGAAACACAACCTTACCCTCAACAGCCTTTGTCCGAGCCACAGGCATCCAGTCGGCACCGGACAGAAAGGCACACAGGTAGGCCACATCTGTATCCCTGGCATTCACCTCAATATCAGAGGACAGCCCGTATGAGAGAGACACATCATCGGCAAACGGACTGGCCAACACCCCCTGAAGCGACGGCTCTGCCTCACTACACTGCTCAAAGCAGGTGCGATAGACCTTGACCGCAGTCTTCTCGGTCTTTATTATATAAGGACAGTTATCCTCGAGCCTTGGCTTGTAGCGGGAGGTGAAGTTTGATGCATCAATAGGGTTGAAACGCTTTGCCACTGTGTCTTGCTCATACACGGTATAGGTGCCGCCATCAGCCGCAATCATGGCTACCCATCCGTGGCTCTTGCGGCTATAGTCTGCCCACATGGGAGTAAAATCGATGGCCGATGGTATGCCGAGTGACCTCATAACGGCCACCAGCAGAATGCACTGCTGGCCACATTCCGCCCTGCCGATAGTATTGCAAGTCACAGGGTCAAGGGAATAAGGACAGTAGTCGTTCGACAATACAACGGCTTTGAAGACAGAATCCTGTATAATGGCAAAGGCACGCCTCATATCCGTCACACCCGCTATCAGCGGTCCGTATTGCCGCTGTAGTATTTTTCTCCATTCTCTGCCTACATGTTCATCGTTGCTTCGGTATGGCAGGATGTAGCGACAGAACTGGTCGAAGGATATTTCATCCCTCCATGCGGCCCTGTCCCATGCTTCAAAAGCGTCGTCAATGTTGTCGATAAGGTAGGAACAAGTGACTGCACTGCTGTCAGGTACCAATCGTGTGACGCGGGTTTTATGAATCTGGTTCCAGGTGTTCATCAATTCATGTATACCTTTGAACTTCTTGTAGTCGTGGGTGCAGATATGGCGTACAAACGCCTCCATGCCAGGACCGTCTGGCGACTGGTGACCGTGCATATTGTCGATGAGGAAAAGGGCTGCCTTATACTTCAAACTGTCGGTTTCTCTTTGTGAATAGTGCCTAAGCACATCAGCATACTTCTCGCGATAGGGCACCTCGGCACTGGTCATTGCGGGAATAAGGATTCCTGCAAGAATAAGAATAAGTGTATGGATATTTTTTTTCATTGTTTAATTTGTTTTCTCTGGTATTGTTCAACAGAAAATTTCTGAGGAATCATGTGTGAAAGAGTATCCAGGCTCTTATCGCCTGCATCGGTATGTCCAATGGCTTGCTGGCATTTATATTCGGCAAGGAAGAGTGCAGGTGACGAAGAGTAGCAGCGAGCCTGACGGACATGCAGGAGCGCATCGTTGAAGCGCTGAGCCTTCATGGCGTTGATGGCACGGCTGGTCCAGTAGGCTTCCGAGGTTCCAATGCGACCCTCTATGCTGGCGTATTCCCCGTCGCTGACTGGTCTGCCTTTGTGCACATAGCCGTTCAGTCTGTTCAGTGTCAGTTGTGCGTCAGTGGTCTTCACCACGCCCCACGAAATGACGGCAAAGGGGATTATGAGGACTGCTGGCACACAGTACAGCGAGTGCTTTCCTGCCATACTCCTTTCCTTGCTGGCAACATGGGCGGCATGGCACATCAGTAGCAGCCATGGCAGAATAGAGGTATAGATGAAGTTGAACAGCGACATGACCGCAAAGGCACAGAACACAGATGCCGACTCCCGCTCTTCCGTGCGAACGGCCTGTCTTATCATGATGACATAGAAAATCAAGAGAAACAGCAGCCCAGGCAGGCCACCTTCTATGCCTTGCTCCAGAAAGTCGTTATAGGGCATCAGTACAAAGTCGGCATTCCGTTTCTCCGTCTCAGTATAGTCACCGTCGGCAAAATAGTCGGCCTGACGAAGGTTGTAGTTCTTCTCAAACATACCATAGCCATAGCCCATAGGTTTTTCTGCTATCATCCGGGCCGACAGTTTCCATATAAGCAGGCGCCCATCGGCAGAATCCTTCTTCATCTCATATAACTTCAGTCCTCCAGTCACAATCAATATCAACAGAGCCACAGCCGCGACGCATGTATAGAAAAGATGATGCCGAAGCATATGCTTTCTTGATCTGAAATGCATCACGAGCCATACACATGCCTCAACTGCCAAGCCAACATAGGCAGCACGACACCGCAACAGGACGATGCACCACAGGGTACTGAGCAGGAAAATCAGCCAGAGCCATCGGTGACTGCAGTTTCTGATGCGAGCAGACATCATCGGGACACATCCCGTCAGCAACAGTGCCGCCACCGTTGGATTCTCGTCGCAGCCCGTGACACGGAAGAACTTGTTGGCACTTTCCACGATGCCCAGCCATTGGCCTATTGTGAAGACAATATGGAGAAACGCCGCCAGCAAAAAGGCTGCCTCCACACAGGTCATCTTCAGCACTTGCAACCTCATGAGGTTCGCCAGCACTAGTACAAAGAACAACGACATGCAGAGGTAGCACATACGATATTGCTCACAAGTTTCCCAAACGAGGCCATATAGAATGACATAGGCTATCCACAGCACAAAGAATGACTCATATTGCAAGAATGCCAACAATTCACATTTCAACAACGTAGCACATATCATGATGACACCAAGCACGGTTATGCAGACCTCAGAGAGGAGGTATCTGGAAAGCGATGGATAGACAAACAGATGGGTATCTATAGTGGCCAAATCGCACATGGCGACAAGGACGAGACACGACAGTGCCCCGAGAATTCTTACCCAGTTCATTACAAATAACTGTTACAATGGTTTTAGGGAGTGCGCTGTTTTACCAGACGAACTCCTTGCCTAAGTTGTCATCAGCATCCACCTTTTTTTTCTTATCCAAGGCATCCAGCATCCTCAGCATAGGCGGCATCTTCTTGGCTAACTCTGCCAGATATTTCTTGCGCGATGAGGAATGACTCCTATACAGGTCGTCTATCTTATGCCACTCGTTATAATAAGAAATAACATAGTTCATCTCCCTGACACTGTCCACCTCTGCCTCAAGGCCAGCCTCACATATCCGCTGCCAAGCCTGCTTGGCATCACGCGTCACCTTGATGGCATTCTTGTTGTTGAAGAATGTATTGAGTTGTTCCTTGGACAAGGTCTGTCGAAGGATGTCCATCTCCTCGCTCCACACATTCAGCGTGCGGTTCCTCCTGATACGGCGCGTCATATCGAGGGCTTTCGTCAACATATACTCATATTGTGCTGAGTCCAGTCGGAGTTGCTTATCAAGATGCAGGGCAAGGCTGATATTATCGCCCGACACCTTGTTCACATGCTCGGGAATCAGCACGCGGTCGATGGAATCCTGATAGTGCTCATCAAGTCTGATCTTCCATCTAACCCGCTCCTTCAGGGAGTCAGGCATAGTGTATTCCAGACATATCTTGTGGAACTCGCGGTTCCTGACATATTGTTCTATCTGTGCATGCTTTGCCTCTGGCACGTAATACTTCTGGTATATCTGCTCACAAGCCTCGGCCGCCCGGTACATCGTCTTATCGAAGATTTCCTGCGGATGCTGGTCATAGACCCTCTTCTCCTCTGCCGTGCAGCGGAAGGATACCTGCGCTGACGCCACAGAGCATGTCAGCGCAAGCATGAGGGGTAGAAATAACCTTGTTCTCATATTTATTTACCTACTTTCAATGATGATGATTGCCAGATGCTAATACTTCATGGTCTTTGCTTCTATCTTTATCTCCCGTATCGGCATATTAATAGTGCAAATATGATCGTTATAATCTGTTTCATTATTACTGACAATTACTTGGATTTGGAAAGAACAACATTACCATGCCCATAGTATATTTATTCCCCTTAGAATCCGAAGGTCTGAATCTATAGACATTGATTATGTTAATTATCCGTTTTACTTTTTCACTTGAAAGATATTTAAACAGTTTTTCTCCATGAGACAATGACACATTGTCGCAAACCACAGAACCGTCTGCCTTTATATAAAAAGACACCATCAGCCTTTTTCCTGCTAAAGACTCATTCACTCCTTCTATCTTACTGAGCAAGGGCATTATGGCCTCCCGGAAATTAGCCAGATGGTCCACTCTTAGTGCCTTGGCAAAGAATATGTCATAGTTAATGCACTCATAGGTCTCATTCAGCAAGTCCTTAGCCTCTTTCGACTCTATGGTGTTATATAGATAGTACGGTTCCTCGTCATGATCAATAAAGTGGCATTTTTCTATCACACCATCCACAATTATCTCTGAATCAGACTCGGCAGATATTTTCGTGCTATATAGCATACATATGAACAATAAACATACTGTTCCCATTTTACTCACAAAAAAGCGGATTATTTTACACTCCCCAGTTGACGCCACAGAGCATGTCAGCGCAAGCATGAGGGGTAGAAATAACCTTGTTCTCATATTTATTTACCTACTTTCAATGATGATGATTGCCAGATGCTAATACTTCATGGTCTTTGCTTCTATCTTTATCTCCCGTATCGGCATATTAATAGTGCAAATATGATCGTTATAATCTGTTTCATTATTACTGACAATTACTTGGATTTGGAAAGAACAACATTACCATGCCCATAGTATATTTATTCCCCTTAGAATCCGAAGGTCTGAATCTATAGACATTGATTATGTTAATTATCCGTTTTACTTTTTCACTTGAAAGATATTTAAACAGTTTTTCTCCATGAGACAATGACACATTGTCGCAAACCACAGAACCGTCTGCCTTTATATAAAAAGACACCATCAGCCTTTTTCCTGCTAAAGACTCATTCACTCCTTCTATCTTACTGAGCAAGGGCATTATGGCCTCCCGGAAATTAGCCAGATGGTCCACTCTTAGTGCCTTGGCAAAGAATATGTCATAGTTAATGCACTCATAGGTCTCATTCAGCAAGTCCTTAGCCTCTTTCGACTCTATGGTGTTATATAGATAGTACGGTTCCTCGTCATGATCAATAAAGTGGCATTTTTCTATCACACCATCCACAATTATCTCTGAATCAGACTCGGCAGATATTTTCGTGCTATATAGCATACATATGAACAATAAACATACTGTTCCCATTTTACTTAAGATGTAATCAGATAACATGTTCTTATTATAATTAAAGGTTTATACTTATTTATAGCCCAATCTCTCCAGCATTCCTTTCCAATCATATATATAATCCTTATCGTACGAATGCCAATATTCATCATGTCTTGGATCATTATTGCATATCTTTTTCATTGTTTCGCTAAAGGATTCTTCATGTCCTGTACAATACTGTAGGAGAACTGAGAAGAAACCATCTTGTATTATCAGTGAATATCTGTTAGTTTCGTTAGGAATAACATATCTTTCCAGTTCCAGGTACATCTCTATTCGTTGTTGCTCGCTAATGCCTAACGTTAATGTGCTATATGCCCCATTCTGTAGAAACTTACTAAGTGTGACAAGCCATGCTGTCTCATACTCGTTGTTGATGGAACTTTTATCATAACTTAAATTGGCCATCTCGTCTTGAATAGAATGAATGATTTCGTGCAAAATGTTCTCTTCTATAGCATTATATTTATCTATATATAAGCATTTGTCGGTTGGATTATAATATGTCCTTCCGTCTAAGGATTCTTTTATGCG
>CAMHDT010000106.1 GCA_946183985.1 uncultured Prevotella sp. | reverse complement strand
GGGGATATTACTTAAGGAGTTCTCAAAAAACGAATGGGTGAAGATAGCATCCGTCGTTTTGTACATTTCTTTGTCTGTCTTATGCAAGCCCCTTGTAGACTTCAGGATGAACACGCTCTTAGAAGGCTCTTTCCTTCTCTGGCCCATCTGGTCCATTGTGGGCATAATCTCCATTAACACCTTTTTCGAATCATTACACAAAATAGAGAGACTACGACTTCCCGTCCTTTCATATATAGGACGGAATTCTATGATTATATATGTCATACACTGGCCCATCCTCATCATTAGTTTTTGCATTCTTCGCCACATATAATAAAAATGAAATTCTCAGTCACGATACCAACATATAAGGCACGATACTTGGGCGAAGCCATTGAGAGTATTGCCAGTCAGACGTATGCCGACTGGGAACTCATCATCGTTGACGACTGTTCACCTGAGGACATTCGCGGTATTGCGGAGCCGTTTTTGGCAGACAGCCGCATACATTACTACCGCAACGAACAGAACTATGGCGCCAAGCGACTGGTTGAGAACTGGAACCACTGCCTGAACTTCTGCAAGGGCGAACTCGTCATCTGCATGGGCGATGATGACAGGCTGTTGCCCTGTTGCCTGGAGGAACTCTGTAAGTTGGCCGACAAATATCCCGACCTCAACGTCTACCACTCACAGACGGAAATCATCGATGAGGACGGGCTTGTTTCAGAGCAACTGGAACAGAGGCCGGAATACGAGGATGCCCTCGCGATGATCAGGAGGAAATGGCGGGGGCAGAAGCAGTTTGTCGGAGACTTCTGTTATCGCAGGGAGCACCTCCTCTCATGCGGCGGGTTCTATTCCCTGCCCTTTGCCTGGGGTAGCGACGATATCACCGCTTTCCGCGCTGCCCTGGACAAGGGTATCGCCAATACGCAAAAGAACTGCTTCCAATATCGGGAGAACAGGCATAGCATCTCTTCGACTCATAATGACAAGGAAAAGATAGAAGCGGTGTGCCGGCAACAAGGATGGTATCGGGAGACTTTCAACAGCATCCGTCGGCAAGGAGGGTATCCGGAAGCAGACATCAAGACAGCCGAAGACACGATGAACGCCTTCATAAAAAGACTGACTTCCTACCATATTTTAAGAGACATGCAACAGAGTGGCCTGAAGGGCTTCGTTCACTGGTGTATGTCTGCAAAACGCGGTTCGCTGTCTGTGCTGACACTGACCAAACTATATTTCAAGACCCTATTCGAAAAATGAGCAACAAGAAAAGAAAGATAGCCTACATCTCCATCACGGTGCTGACGGACAGTGACTTGCCGCTGCTTCAAGAACTCTCCAAGGAGTTCGACGTTGACTATTACCTGCTGGCCACCAATCCTACGCGACGGGGCACAGTGGTCGACATCACCCTGAAGCCGGAAGGGGGCATCTTCTCTGGGACGATGTTCCCTGAACTGAAAAGTCTGGAGCAATGGATCGAACCCGACCACATCTATGTGGTCAACAAGCCCGTGGACCATGACTGGGACTGGCTGAACTTCAAGGTGGCGTGGCAATGGATGAGAATGCTGAAACGGCAGAACTATGATGTCATACACCTCACCTGGCCACTGCGTTACTCTTCTTTCCCGCTGTATCTGCTCCGCACAAAAATGGTGCTCACCCTGCACGACCCTCTGCCCCACTCCAGCAACCTGACGATGGAAAACAAACTGCACAGATGGTGTGCCATGCATCTCACGCCGCACTTCATCTTATTGAACAAAGTGCAGAAGGACGATTTTCTGCGCTATTACCATATAGACGGAAGCAGGGTTCACCAGTCAGAACTCAGCATCTACACCCATCTGCAGCACACCGCCGCAGCACCGCCTCTGTGCGACAGTCCGTACATCCTTTACATCGGAAGTATTCAGCCACACAAGGGAATAGAATATCTGTGCGAAGCCATGTTGCCATTGGTGACAGAGTGGAAAGACCTGCATGTCGTCATTGCAGGCAAAGGGCAATTCTATTTTGACAAGACAACATACGAACAAAATCCCAACTTCACGTTCATCAACCGCTTTATCACCGACGAGGAACTGGCATCGCTCATCGCCAACAGCATAGCGGTGGTATGTCCCTATGTGGATGCCACCCAGAGCGGTGTCATCATGTCGGCCTTTGCCCTCAGCAAGCCCGTCATCGCCACCAATGTAGGCGCACTGCCGGAAATGGTGGAAGACGGACGGCACGGCATACTCGTTCCGCCAAAGGACAGTAAGGCCATCGAGACGGCAGTCAGGGAAATCATGAAGCCGATGGTCGCACAGCAAATGGCAGAAAACATCAAAAACGACTTCTCGACAGGCCGTCATTCCTGGAAGACCATCGCCAGGGATCTAGGCGACACCTACGAGAGAATCATCGCAAGTAGAAACAAATAATTCAGTAATATACAGCAAAGACATGAGAAAAGCAAGAGTCATAGCATATTATCTTCCCCAGTTTCATCCTATTCCAGAGAATGATGCCGTATGGGGCAAAGGATTCACAGAATGGACAAGTGTAGCGAAGGCGAAGCCACTGTTTCGCGGCCACAATCAGCCACGCATTCCTGCCGACTTGGGATTCTACGACCTACGTCTCCCTGAGGTGAGGGAACAGCAGGCTCGTCTGGCGCAGGAAGCCGGCGTTGAAGGGTTCTGCTATTGGCACTACTGGCTGGGCAACGGGAAAATGCTTTTACAGCGACCTTTCCAAGAGGTGTTGAGCAGCGGCAAGCCTGACTACCCTTTCTGCCTGTGCTGGGCAAACCACTCCTGGCTGACAAGCACATGGACCAACGTAAAGAGGCAAGAAGGGAAGACCGTCATTGTAGAGCAAACCTATCCCGGGGTGGAGGACTACAAGAATCACTTTCTCTACTGCCTGCCTGCTTTCAAGGACAAGCGTTATATTACGGTCGACGGGAAGCCCATCTTTGGTATCTTCGATCCTTACAGTTTCCCTGACATGAAGCACTTCATTGAATGCTGGAGACAATTGGCACAGGAACATGGTCTGCCCGGCATCTTCCTCTATGCCATCACACCATCGGCAGGGACACTGCGCTATGACGCTGAAGGACAACTGAAACGTTGCATTCCGAACCTGGAGAGCAGTGCCGAGGCTTATCATAACATATTGGATTTTGGCTTTGATGCCATCAACTCGAACGGCATGCAGCGGGCAGAGATGCTGTATAACGGAAAATACAGAGACTTAACACGAAGGACGATAGAGCGCTTCATGGATTTACCTTGCCGTAAATATAACTATGCCAAGATATCCGAGTATCTCTTTGCACCTGAAGACACATGGGAGAACGTCTTTCCCACGGTCTATCCGCAATGGGACAGGACGCCACGGCAGGGAAAAAGGACGCAGAATGTCTATGTCAACTCCACGCCAGAGAACTTCCAACGGCAGTTGGCGAAAGCCGTGGAACTGACGTCTGGCAAGCAAGACGAGCATAAGATTGTCTTTCTGAAGGCATGGAACGAATGGGCCGAGGGCGACTATGTAGAACCAGACCTGACATATGGCCACGGATTCCTCGATGCCATCAGGAACGTGATACTGGCTCAATGACTACACACGCGGAGGGATAGGAACGGCCTTGGACATGGGGCCATGTTCAAAACGGATGGGCTTCTGTTGGAGCCAAGCCTCGCAGAAGTCATAGAGCCGACGGGCTGCAACGACGGCATTCCACTCGTCGGCAACAGTTTCGTAGGCCCTTAACGACATATCCCGCATCTCATCGGGATGGTCCAGGATGTAGCGTGTCTTCTCAAATAGGCTGTCAATATTGCCCGACTCAAACACCTGCCCATTGTAGCCATCTTTCAGCAGAAAAGGAACGGAGCCTATCAAGTGGGAGGCCACCGGACAACATACCTGTCCCATCGTCTCGTTCAGCACCACTCCCCATCCTTCAAACTTATCAGAGGTAAAGAGGAAGATGTCGTGCTCTGCCATTTTTTTTGTTACTTCAACATTGGGATAGTTACCCAGAAGATGTACGCAATCCGCAAGATTCCTCTGACGAATCATGGTTTCTATCTCACCATACATCTCGCCCGAACCAATCATGTTGAGTTCGAACTGATAACCCGCGCCACGCAACTTCTCTGCCAGCAGGACGGCCATTTCCGGGTGTTTCCATTTCAGGAAGCGGGCACACCACACCATTTTTATGCAAGGATTCTTCCGTCGGCCATCCAGCACCTTCTGAGCATCTAATTGCGGTATCGCAGGGAAATAAGCCCATTTGTAGCATTTGTCCCTGAAAGCGTGCTGCAGATACATATCGTTGGCTGTATAGCCGCTGATGCACAACTTGTAAAGAGGCTTGTTGAAGAAACTGGTATGATAATAAAACTGCGTCAGCAGATTGGTCGGCGAAATGAGATTCAGCAGGCCGCGTTTCAGTATGCGCTCGGCACACTCCAACGTCAATTTGTTATATTTCAGCCGACGCCGCTCGTAGTCAACAACAAACTTACCGCCGCCGGTGTACAGCACGTCTGCCTCAACGGCCAACTGATAGGCACGCTGCTGAGCAGACTCACTTTCCCAGGCTCTGATGATATACGGACGGTCGTAAACCGAAAAGCCACCTTTCTTGAAAGAATCGGGCAACGGATGGACCTCCACAAACCAAAAGTTACCTTCTGTCAGCCGATAGAGTTCTTCGGCAAGGGGGGCATAATAGTGATTGACAAAGTCGGTTACGATAACTATCTTCATGAATACGATTGGTTTAGAAAGATTGATAAAGTTTCATATACTCGTCAGCCATTTTCTGCCAACTGAAGCGGCTGGCATTCCGTAGTCCGGCATCTCTCACTTGTCTCATCAGTTCGTCATTGCCCAACAGACGGAGTTTCGACACGAGTTCTTCCTCTGACAACTTCTGCATCAGCAAGGTAGTCTCGCCTATCACCTCTGGTATTGAAGAGGCATTGAGGGCGATGACAGGACAGCCGGCGCGCTGGGCTTCCAGCACAGGCAGTCCAAAGCCTTCGTAAGACGAGGGATAGACCACAGCCGCTGCATGATTGTAATAGAAATTAAGGTGCTCATCAAACACACGGCTCAGGCATTTGTAGCGTGACGACGGCAGGAAACGCTCCACATCCCTTCGTTCCTCATCATCCAGTTGGCCACCGATAATGAGCAGATTATAGACCGTCGCAGCCACACTCCTTACCGTCAAATCGAAATTCTTATAGGGGTCTCTGCGACCGATAAAGACAACGTAGGAACGGGAAGGAAAGGGCAACTCGGCCTCCACCGGTTTCTGGTCTATCACATGGAAAGCCTCCGACACACCATTATATATCACCTTCACCTTACGTTCATCCACATCGGGCAACAATCGAAGCAAGTCACGCCTGGTGTTTTCTGAAATACAAACGACCGCTGCCGAATTGCGGATGGCCGAGAACTTCTGCCAGGTGTGTATCTTCTGTTTCAAACCTTTCACGAAGAGTTCATAGGTAAAATCGTGCACCGTTGTGACATTCAGAGCCTTGGGATGGGTGCAGTAGCGGTAATAAGAGGAATGGAAGATGAACGGCGAATCCATCTTCAGCCTGACCGGCAGGTAGCGTGACAGTCGCGGATGCTTGATTTGTTGCATCACGGCACTGTCAGGAATGTCCATCTTGCCCCTTGAATAGTTCGTTGACTGGCGATCATCAAGATAACCGATATCCTGCATTTGCCCAGACACTCGTGACAACAATTCCTGCCACACGACGGAGATTCCCCCGTAGCGTTGAATGTCAAACACGATGTTGTCGTAAACCAGTCTCATCCGCTATGCTATCTTGAATTCAAAAATCTTATATAGATACTTCATGCTGATCATCAGCGCATTGGTGTAGATGCCGTTCTCGCGACAACCACGCACATCGTCCTTGATGAGTTGCAGACGGCTCTTCACACTCCTGGTGCTGGCACCGCCGGTACGCATGGTCACAAAGTCTATCGGCAGATAACGTGCCTTGATGTGATGAACCATAAAGAGTCGTACCATCATTTCGTAGTCGCTGCCTATCTGATAGTCGGTCTTATAGAGTCCGGCCTTCTCGAAGACTTCACGGCGGCAGTAGAACGACGGATGGGCAGGCATGAAACCGAAACGGAGCCAAAGGGGACGGAAGGGCTTCGAACTGTAGTAGCGGACGCACTTGTCGGGCTGCCCGTCACGGATGAAATGGATGTCGCCATACACGGCATCGAGGTCATCACTGAAGGAGTCAGCCATTTTCGCTATCACGTCATTGGAGGTGAAATAGTCGTCAGAGTTCAGAATGCCCACCACATCGCCGGTTGCCATCCTGATGCCTTTGTTCATCGCATCATAGATGCCGCCATCTTTCTCCGAAATCCATTTCAACCGTCCGTCAAACAAGGGGTCGTAACGGCGTATCAAATCCTGGGTGCCGTCAGTGGAAGCACCGTCTACGATGATATACTCTATATCAGCATGAGTCTGTGCCAGCACAGACTTTAGGGTGTCCTCCAGTGTCTTCACACTGTTATATGCAGCAGTAACTATTGATACTTTCACAATATTCGATTTACTATTTAAACTTATAACGGAACAGCAGTACAATTATTATATAGGTACATGCATTATTTTTTCTTCCGCCCATACAATAATTAGCAGTCTTTCCGAGTTATTATATTAAATTAGGAAAGACTACATGATAATATATATACTCGGCGCATTCATTTTGA
>CAMHDT010000105.1 GCA_946183985.1 uncultured Prevotella sp. | reverse complement strand
TTCATGGGCTTGGCCACGCCGATGGCATAGGCCACCTGCACCAGCATCTCGTCGGCCACGCCGGCAGCCACCATGTTCTTGGCTATGTGGCGAGCGGCATAGGCAGCCGAGCGGTCCACCTTGCTCGAGTCCTTACCGCTGAAGGCACCACCGCCATGTGCGCCCTTGCCGCCGTAGGTGTCGACGATGATCTTGCGGCCCGTGAGGCCTGTGTCGCCGTGGGGGCCTCCGATGACGAACTTACCCGTGGGATTGACATAGTATTTGATGTCGGGGGTAAAGAGGCTGAGCACCTGCTGTGAGTGTATCTGCTCTTTTACACGCGGGATGAGGATGTTGATGACATCGTCTTTGATGCGGGCCTGCATGCGTTCGTCGGTGTCGAACTCGTCGTGCTGTGTCGACACTACGATGGTGTCGATGCGCTGGGGGATACCGTCGTCGCTGTATTCAATGGTCACCTGGCTCTTCGAGTCGGGACGCAGGTAGGTCATCTGCCTGCCCTCCTTGCGGATGTCGGCCAGGGTGCGCATCAGAAGGTGTGCCAGGTCGAGGCTCACGGGCATGTAGTTCTCTGTCTCGGTGGTGGCATAGCCAAACATCATGCCCTGGTCGCCGGCACCCTGGTTGTCCTCGTCGCTGCGGTCAACGCCTTGGTTGATGTCGGCACTCTGCTCGTGGATGGCGGTGAGGATGCCGCATGAGTTGCCGTCGAACTGGTATTCGGCCTTGGTATAGCCAATTTTCTTGATGGTATTGCGGGCAATGGTCTGCAGGTCGATGTACACATCGCTGCGCACCTCGCCCATGATGACTACCTGTCCGGTGGTGACGAAACTCTCGCAGGCCACGCGTGCATGGTCGTCGTAGGCCAGGAACTGGTCGAGGATGGCGTCGCTTATCTGGTCGGCCACTTTGTCGGGATGTCCTTCCGACACTGATTCTGATGAAAATAGATATGCCATATGAAAATCTTCTTTTGGTTTTGAGGGTGCAAAGTTACGCTTTTTTTCTGAGTAACTACTCAGTTATATGAAACAAACTTCTTCCAAAAGACAAAAATCTTCAAAAAAGGGGTCAAAAATATTCTTTATCTATCGTTTTTTTGATGATTTTCGTAGTCTGCGCGAGATGAGATATTACTCTTTATATCTTTATGGCAGGCAACTTTTATGGTCGCGGCCTTTGCCATGTCGGATAAAATAATTAATTTTGCCGCCGCAAAAACGCTGTCTTGCTATGCAGAAGTTGAAAATAAGAGTAAGAGAAGACTTGAAAGGCAACATGCCGCTCTGGCATTTCCTGGAATCGCTGCCTGCGGCTTTTGAACATATAGGCACGGAAATCCATCGCGGCCGCAATGTCCTGAAGATCATTGATGCCAAGGGTCTGGGCCTTGATGTGTCGCAGATCATGGTGAAGCGCTATCACGGTCTGTTCTGGTTTCAGAAACTGGACTATACTTATTTTCGCACGCCCAAGTGCCGTAATGCCTTCGACAACACCGCCGAACTGCGCCGTCGCGGCTTCGAGGCAGCAAAGGAGATAGCCCTTGTTGAGGTATGGAACCACGGACTCTATCAGTATGGCTACTTTGTGAGCGAGGTGGCGGTAGGTGCAAGACTTGACGATTTGGTGCTAACACTTCAAGAATCTGGCCGCAAGGATGAGGTAGACGGCTTGATTCATCAGTTTGCCGGTCATTTGAAATCGTTGCATGAGCATGGAATCTTCTTTAACGACATGAACTGTGGCAACGTTATCTGTCGTCAGGATGAGCCAAATGGGCAGTGGCGCTTTTGCTTTGTAGACACCAACAGGGCTAAGATGATGGCACCAGATCAGCCGCTCGATCTTAAGGTTGTGTTGAAAGATATCTTGCTGATGAATCCCAAGATAGGCACGGTGGAGTTATTTCAGGAAGAATACCTGAAACAGCGCGGACTCTATACCCCACAATTAGCATCAGAGGTTCGTGAGATTCAGCGCACACGCTACGAAAAGAAGAAACACAGACTGAAGAAATTCTTCAAGCGTTATAAGAAGAAATATTATCAGTGGCTGGGAAACTGAACCGTCAGGGTAGTTTCTTGAGTCCGTTCTTGCAGATATATTCACCGCGTTGTTTCTTGGCCTCGCCTATAGCCTTGTTTTCCAACTGGTCGGTCCATCCTTTCTTATGCCAGAGATGGTATTGCACGGCCATGTTGCGAAGGGAGAAGAGGTTATAGCCAGCCATGCGGAAACGCCACAGCAGGTCGGCATCCTCTCCGTAGGCCGGAAGTATATAGTCCTCATCAAAGCCATTGATGTGTTCTATGGCCTTTCTAGAGAAAGACATGTTGCAGCCCGTGAGGAATGTTAACTTCCGTTTCTTCGGTATGAAACCGAGTAGTCCATCAGGTGAAAGGAAGATGCCTTCTTCCGGACGCTCCGTACCGCGATGCCACACTAAAGCAGAATAAATAGCAGGCTGCATAGATTTAATCTTGTCAGGACAGTTGATGATACGCTCTGACAGGCGTTGACTCAGCATGGCGCGCTTGCCTGCAAGTATTCTGTTTGGTTCATAGAAGCGTACATGCATCTCTATGAAGCGAGGATGTAGCACACAGTCCCCATCAATGAAGATGAGATGTTCGGTATTGGCCGCAAGGATGGCACGGTTCAGGGCGCGGTTCTTTCGCCATCCCTCGTCGGCCTGTGTCAGGTGCTGCCATGGTTGGCCGAAGGTCTGCTCCGAAAGGAACTCGCGCATCTCTTTGCTGTCACCGTCTTCAGAGATAATAATCTCAAACTGTTGCTCGGTTTGATAGCGCAAACTGGCGAGGACACAACTAAGGAAACGTGTGTTCTTATAGACTGAAATGATGAGGGTACAGAGCGGCTTATTCATGATGCAGGAGTTGGTTATTTATACATGACAAGATAACTTTTTCGCATCCAGAAGAGGGGGTGGTACGTTTCCAGATAGCCAACAAGTGTATGACCTTCGGGCATCTGTTTGCTCTGCCGGGCGGCATGACTGGCAAGAGGCCAGGGACGATGCTCGTTGAACACGGTTACGAGATAGGTCGTTCCAGCGTATGTTACTTCGTACTGCGAATCGGCAATCTGGCGTGCCCGAGGCGTCTGGAGGCTAACAGGGAGTGCCCTTACGAAATAGACGAGACTCTCCTGTCCTTCGGCCATCGCGGTATGACGGGGATTCATACAGTGTCTCAGCCTGTTGATCATGCGCGAATACTTTTTGTGTTTCCGCAAGAGCGGTCCACCGTGAGCCATCTCCATCAATTCAGGATGGCGCAGGTTGATCATCGGTATGACATTGCTGCGGTGTAGCGAATGTTGTTTGTGCTTGGAGTCACTACGCACGCGATAATGAAGTTCGATGTCTGTCAGCGTCTGTACGGTTCCGCCATGTTCTAGCATGGAAAGCCAGAAATCCCAGTCTTCGCGGGTACGCAATGTCTCGCAGTAGCCGCCAACTCTTTGCCAGTCACTTTTCCTGAACATGGCGCAGTTGTCGATAATGTTGCGCTGAGCCAAAAGCTTTAATGAAAAAGGAGGGAATACCCATTCGCCACTTTTCTCACCGAAGAAATCTATGCGAGGGCGCACAACGCGCAGGTCGTTATTGCCTTGGAGGAAAGCATCAACAGCGTTACTGACAAAGGTGGGTTCAATCAGATTATCTGCATCCACGGGCAGGATATATTCTCCCTTGGCTTCATCTATGCCGTGGTTGCGTGCTCTGCTGACACCAGCGTTTTCCTGGTCTATGAGGCGTATGAAGTCGTAGTTGTCCGCATATTCCTGTGCTATGGCTCGTGAGTTGTCTTTTGAACCGTCGTTCACCAGTATGACCTCTAAGGGACGATAGGTGGTGGCGACAATACTCTTGAGTGTTTCATCGAGAAAACGTTCCATATTATAGATGGGAACAACAATGGATACGAGAGGAGATTGTATCATAAACAATGTGTATTACTGTGTTTTATATCTTATCGCTTACTCAAGTCAGTATAGAGGGTTTGAAGAATAACCTTGGCCGTCTCTTCGCGCTTCGGATCAGGGCCGTCGAGCACCCGCTGCGAAACGTTGTCGTAGTGGGTTACTCCAGTCTCGTCGCGGAACATAAAAGCATTGTTGTAAGTATGCAGTGCGAAGGGATAGGTATAGGTGTCAGCCAACACATCGCGACTGAACAGGAACTCTTCGTGTGAGATGCCCATCTGTCCGAGTAGTGTGGCGGCAATGTCGCTTTGGCTTACTATCGTGTCAATCTTCATCGGCTGTCGAACAGCGCCACCCAAGAGCAACAGTGGCTGGTGTGAGTTGCGGGTGTCGTCGCTTACCAAGTCGGTATTCACCCCATGATCGCCCACAACGATAACGAGCAGATCCTTCCAGGCATCTGAATCCTTGAGCCGCTGAATGAAATGGCCAAAAGCATCGTCGGTATAGGCAAAGGCATTGTCGATAGCATTGTCCGCGATGCGATTATAGGGTACGGTGAAAGGCTCGTGTGACGAGAGCGTCTGCATAGTGGTAAACCAAGGTGATGTGCCCTGGCGCGTTTTGTCAATAATATCGTCGGCCAACCAGTCGAACACAATTCCATCGTGAACGCCCCAACGAGTGCGTGGAGCATCACTCGGAAAATCTTTTTCCTCAACCAGACGGTCGTGGCCAGAAGCCCAATAATAATCGGCCTTGTGAAAGATCTTAAGTTCGCCGCCATGCACCGCCATCGTCTCATAGCCAGCCACATCGCGCAGTTTTCTTGGCAAAGCAGGAAGGTTGGGCAATTTCTTCGTATGCAGAATGACGCTCGTAGTGGGTTGTCCAGGATAGCCGCTCAGAATGGCTACTAGTCCGCGATCTGTACGGAAACTGCTGGCATAGCAGTTGGTAAACAACACACCTTCGTTGGCCAGACGATCCATATTAGGCAATACATTATGTTTACCGCCGAGACTTTCCATGAAATATGCACAAAGACTTTCCCACACTACGACAACGATATTAGGACGCTGCGTGTTGAGCAATTGGATACGAGGTGTACCCTTAGTAGGAAACAGTCCTTCGAAATGCTGCGCACACCATTGTGGGTCGTACTCCTGGAACTGATTCTTGTAGTCGTCCTTGATGTGCAGCGAGTAAATGAAATTATAGACGGGATTGACGGCACAATGATTCAAGAACTGGTCGTTGCTGAAGTAAGAATAGACAGGTGTGTCAGGGCGTATGTGGAGTCCACGGATTACAACAAACATCAAGGCTCCGATTGATATAGCCACGATGACAGTAACAATGTGTCCCCACCAAGGAAGCGCTGCTGGAGCGATGGTGAGGACCTGAAACTGACAGACAAGTAACGACAAGGCTGCTGCCAACAATGCTGCCACAACGCCAACGACAGAAAAACCCACGACAATGAATGTTGCAGACACACTTGCAAAGGCGCCCTTCAGCGAACGTAGATACTGAAGCACAGATGCTTCGATTTTATACTGCCAGAACTTATAGAGAATGGTATCGGCAATAGCGATTAGGGCTACTGGCAATGCGATTAAGATGTCGCAAATGATGATTACCATCGCCGCATTAAACGCAGGAACATGAGCATATATCCATGTTACGAGTAGTGCAGGAATAGTCATATAGGCCGCCACCTTTACGTCGGTATAAAGTCCGTGCCACTGTATGCTAAGAATATTGTGAACTGTCAATGGCTCTTTCTCTGACGAACGGTTATATACAATGAAGAACGGCCGTTGTATCAAAACAAAGAACAACGCACACACGCAGAAGTGCAACAGAAGGAAAACAAGCATACTAATCATGGGCGCTATCATTGAATGGTCTTTGGTTCGGCAAAAAGTTTCTCTACAATTGACTCAGGAGAAAGGCGATGCATACACGCCAGCGTGCCAAGACGACACCTCTTGCTGCCAGCCGTAGTGCAGGGCTGACAATCCATACCGCTGATTAGGGCGTCATTCATCTGTTGCCCCCATCCCATGAATCCGCAGGCGGGTGTGGTGCTGCCCCATACAGAAACTACACGAGTGCCTACCAGCGAGGCAAGGTGATGGTTCGACGAGTCCATCGTGAGCATGGTGTCCATATAACTCATCAAGGCCAACTCGTCTGTCAGCGAGAAACGGCCAGCCACTACCTCAATTTTGTCTGAAGCAGTGGCCCACGATTTCAGAATTTCTTCTTCATGTCCCCTGCTGCCAAAGAGAAACACGCGTGTTCTGGCATCACTCACCAGCATGCGTATCACCTCCTGCATCTTGTCTTGAGGATAGGCTTTGTTGTCATAGCGGGCAAACGGGGCAATGCCAATCCAGCGCTCTGATCCCTTATCCATGTTGACAGGAGAAATGGGACGCTCGCTGAAAAGCGATTTGAACGAAGGTTGTGCATTAACTCCCAGACGTGCAAAGACATCAAAGTATCGCTCCACATAGGGACGGGCCTGCAACTGATGTCCAAGCACTGCGCGACGCTCATTGCGCCGCTTGTCCAGCATGACTACGCGCTTGCCTTTCATCAGAAACATCGTATCAACAAGCCAGGAGCGCAGTACATTATGCAGGTCGGCCACAGCATCTACCTTAATCTTACTCAATGCCTTTAGCAGTCGCCATGTTCCAACGGGTTTCTCTATAGGATGTAGCACCACGTTCTGAGGTGCCCTTACAAACAGTTGGGCACAAAAAGCAGCAGTCACCACATGGAAGGTGGTGTCGGGCCAGGTCCGTGCACAACTATATATGGCAGGGATGGTCATCGCCAC
>CAMHDT010000104.1 GCA_946183985.1 uncultured Prevotella sp. | reverse complement strand
CTGGCTGATTATACTATTGTGGCAGGCGGTTTGCCCGTCAACATTCCCTATCATCTCATTGACATATGCGAGCCGGGCACGAAGTATAATCTTTTTCAGTATCAGCAGGACTTCTTTGATGCCTATAATAATATAATAGGTAGGGGGAAAACGCCAGTCTTGTGTGGTGGTACAGGACTGTACATTGAGGCAGTGTTGAAAGGCTATCAACTGTCGCCCGTGCCGCAGAACCAGGAACTGCGTGATTCTCTCGAAGGGAAATCGCTGGAAGAACTGACACGGATGCTTTGTGAACTGAAGCGGCATAACGGTTCTGTGATGCATAATACCACTGACGTGGATTCCTGTCAGAGGGCTATCCGCGCTATTGAGATTGAAACCTATAATATGGCGCATCCCATGCCGTTAAGGGAGTTGCCTCCCATCGACTCGCTGATTATCGGCATCAACATCGACCGCGAATTGCGTCGCGAAAAGATAACGTGCCGACTGAAAGCCCGCTTGGAGGCGGGGATGGTTGACGAGGTGCAGGCACTTCTGAGTGAGGGTATCCCTGCCGAAGACCTTATCTATTATGGGCTGGAGTATAAATATCTGACAGAATATGTTATTGGCAAACTCAGTTATGATGAGATGTTCCGCCAACTGGAGATTGCCATCCATCAGTTTGCCAAGCGTCAGATGACCTGGTTCCGTGGCATGGAGCGTCGCGGCTTTACTATTCACTGGATTGATGCTGCGTTGCCCATGGAAGAGAAAGTAGAATTGATTATGAATTATTGTTTAGACAAGCGACCAGAGGCCCAACGGCCGCTTCGTTTAGCGAAGAAATAAGAGCAATGAATGATGCATTGAATGAAAGATGGGGAATCCTGTATTGCCCGAAGAAAGGACATAACAAGAGCAGAAAACGCTGGCAGCGGCTGCAGCGTGAACTCGATGCCCGTGGTGTGCACTATGACTTCGTACAGAGTGAGTCGGTCGATGGCGTGGAGCGGCTCATGACCATGCTCATTCACAATGGCTATAAGACGATAGTCGTTGTGGGGGGGGACTTTGCCCTGAACGATGCTGTGAACTGTCTGATGCGCGAAGAGCGGCAGGTGCGCGACCAAGTGGCCCTGGGTGTTATTCCCAATGGGGTGCTCAACGATTTTGCCCGCTATTGGGGGTTTGATGAAGACAATGATGCCCAGACGGTGGAGTGGCTCATGAAGCATCGTGTGCGAAAAGTTGATCTGGGCTGCCTGCGCTATAACGACAAGAACGGGGTGGGGCAGCACCGCTATTTCCTGAACTGCGTGAATATTGGACTGACGGCTGATATTATGAACCTGAGAAAGCAGGCTCGCCGCAGGCTGGGCTCAAGGAAACTGGCATTCATATCATCGTTGGTACTGATGGTTTTTCACCGTCACGATTACAGAATGCGGCTTCGGGTGAACTATGAGGAGATTGACAGAAATGTGATGACAGTGTGTGTAGGCAATGCACGTGGCTACGGACAGACACCCAGTGCCGTTCCTTATAACGGGCTGCTTGATGTGTCAGTGGTATATAACCCCAGGGTAAAGCAACTTATCGGTGGACTGTGGCTGCTGGTGACGGGGCGTTTCCTGAACCATCAGAGCGTGCATCCCTATCGCACACGCGAACTGGTGGCCGACACGGGAAAGGCTATTATTGGCATTGATGGCCGCTTGTCAGAGAAACCTGTGGGCGAATATCGACTTACAGTAGAGCAGGAGGTTGTCAATTTCCTTATCCCAGACTAAGCCTGTCGTGTCAATCAGCAGATTTCTGCTACGCGCTCAAGGCCTTCTTCGTTGATAATCCTTACTTTCCTGCCTTCGATGGCTACCAGTCCTTCGTCTGCAAAGGCCGAGAGCGTGCGAATGGCATTGCTGGTAGTCATGTTTGTTATGCCTGCTATGCTTTCACGACTTAGGTAGATGTTGATGGTGCCGTTGGCCGTAGTGCCGTATTTCTTCTTCAGATGCAGCAGACAACTGGCCAGACGGCCGCGAATATGCTTCTCGGTAAGTACCCTGGTATGTCGCACCGACAAGCCCAGCAGCGATGACAAGTCCTTAATGAACACCATGGCGAAGCCGCTGTTTTCCCAAATGAGATGAAACACCACCGACATGGGGAATGCCATCACAATGGCATTGTCACCGGCAATGGCTGTCATTTTGTAGCACTCGTTGGTAAAGGCCTGATGATATCCGAATATGGCACCAGGCTCCACCAGCCTGATGATGCGGTGGCCGCCGTTTTCTTTTTTGCTGACAATGCTCACATGGCCCTGCTGCAGATAATACAGATAGTCAGGGTCATCCCCTTCTTTGTAGAGCACTTCGCCCTTATAGGGATAGGTGACGGTGACTTGCTGCATCAGCATGTCTCGCTGTTCTTCGTTGAGCGCGTCAGTCAGAATGGGTATGTCAATGGAAATCATCTGTGAGAAGTTTGCTGCAAAGGTAATGATAAATTCCCAATTTGATACATAAAAGCGAGGTGAAAATCGATAAATTGAAGCCAAAAAGCAAAATAATCGACAAAATGTTTTGCTGTCCGCCTAAAAATTCGTACTTTTGGAAAGAAAAACTAAAGCAATTATCCAAAATAATATAAAACCTTAAAATAGAAACTATGAGTTATTTACGATTCGAAAAAGCCGTGATGACCAATCTGGAGGAAAGCCTGCGTCGTGAATTGCTCCGTACAAACCGCTCGGGAGCCTACAGCGCCTCGACCTTGGTCGATTGTAACACGCGCAAGTATCATGGGCTCCTGGTGGTGCCAGTGCCACAGATTGACGATGAGAACCATGTGCTCTTGTCGTCGTTCGACTGTACCGTGGTGCAGCATGGAGCAGAGTTCAACTTGGGTCTCCACAAGTATCAGGGCAACAACTTCAGTCCTAAGGGACACAAGTACATCAGAGAGTTCGATGCCAGCATCGTTCCAACGACCGTATACAGGGTTGGCGGCGTGGTGCTGAAGCGTGAAACCATTTTCCAGGCCTATGAGGACCGCATCCTCATACGCTATACGCTCATGGAGGCACACTCGGCCACGCTGTTGCGCTTCCGTCCGTTCCTGGCCTTCCGCTCGGTGCGTCAGTTCACTCACGAGAACTCGGTGGCCAGTCGCGAGTACCACGCCATTGACAATGGTATCAGGACATGCATGTACAAGGGCTATCCCGATTTGTTCATGCAGTTCAACAAGAAGAACGAGTTCATCTTCCAGCCCGACTGGTATCGTGGCATAGAATATCCAAAGGAGCAGGAGCGCGGCTATGCCTCCAACGAGGACCTCTATGTGCCTGGCTATTTTGAACTGCCCATCAAGAAAGGCGAAAGCATCGTGTTTGCCGCATCTACATCGCAAATCAAGTCGACCACGCTGAAAACCCTCTTCCAGAAAGAGATTGACCTGCGCGTGCCGCGTGATAACTTCTATCATTGCCTTGTAACGGCAGCACACCAGTTCCATAATCGTGAAGCCGACGACACCCGCTATCTGCTGGCCGGCTATCCGTGGTTCAAGTGTCGCGCGCGTGATACCTTTATATCATTACCCGGACTGACACTGGCCATTGGTGAACAGGACTACTTTGAATTCGTGATGAGCACCGCCGAGCGTGGCCTGCGCGAGTTTATGGAAGGCAAGCCTCTTAGCGTGAAGATCTATGAGATGGATCAGCCCGATGTACCCCTGTGGGCCGTCTGGGCCATTCAGCAGTATGCCAAGTATGCAGGGCGCGACAATGCCTTTGATAAATATGGGAAACTGCTTCAAGACATCATCACTTATATCAAGGATGGCGGGCATCCCAACCTGCGCCTTGATGACAATGGCCTGCTCTATGCCAACGGCCGCGACAAGGCCATCACCTGGATGAACTCAACAGCCAACGGCCGTCCCGTGGTGCCTCGTTCGGGTTACATTGTGGAGTTCAACGCTCTGTGGTACAATGCCGTGAAGTTCTGTGCCTCGATGGCAGCAGAGAAGGGCGATGCCAAGGGCGCAGAAGAACTGGAGACGCTGGCACAGACAACGAAGAAGTCGTTCGTGGATACTTTCGTCAACGAGTATGGCTATTTGCTTGACTATGTCGACGGCAATATGATGGACTGGAGCGTTCGTCCAAACCAGATATTCGCCGTGGCATTCGACTATTCGCCATTGTCGCAGCAGCAGATGAAGAGCGTGGTGGATATCTGTACACGCGAACTGCTCACACCTAAGGGACTGCGCTCGCTCTCGCCGAAGAGCGGGGGCTACAACCCCATGTATGTGGGACCGCAGGCACAGCGCGACTATGCTTACCATCAAGGTACGGCGTGGCCCTGGCTGGGAGGCTTCTATATGGAGGCCTGTCTGAAACTCTACAAGCGCTCGCGCCTGTCGTTTATTGAACGCCAGATGGTGGGCTATGAGGATGAAATGGACTATCATGCCATTGGCACCATCTCGGAACTGTTCGACGGCAATCCGCCATTCCATGGGCGTGGTGCTATGTCCTTTGCCATGAATGTGGCCGAGATCCTGCGCACCATGAAGTTACTTGAAAAGTATTCATATCAAAAGTAAGGAGGACCGACGATGAAAGTATTAATGTTTGGATGGGAGTATCCTCCTCATGTGTTTGGTGGACTTGCTACTGCCAACTATGGTATATCAGAAGGACTGAAGGCACAGGGCGATATTGATACGGTGCTCTGCCTGCCGCATCCTTTTGGTGATGAAAGTCAGCATGCCTGTCGCATCGTGGCTATGAACGCCGTGCCTATTGCCTGGCGCGATGTGAACTATGACTATGTGAAGCAACGCGTGGGTAACATTATGGATCCCGAATACTATTACAAGTGTCGTGAACATATCTATGCCGACTTTAACTATATGCACGTGAACGACCTCGGATGTATGGAGTTTGCCGGTGGTTATCCAGGCAATCTGCACGAGGAAATCAACAACTACTCTATTATTGCCGGCGTGGTGGCGCGCACCGAGGAGTTCGACATTATCCATGCACACGACTGGCTCACCTTCCCTGCCGGCATCCATGCCAAGCAGGTGAGCGGGAAACCGTTGTGTATACATGTGCATGCCACAGACTTCGACCGTTCACGCGGAAAAGTGAATCCCACCGTCTACTCAATAGAGAAGAATGGCATGGACAATGCTGATTGCATCATGTGCGTATCGGAACTGACACGCCAGACGGTCATCAACCAGTATCATCAGGATCCGCGCAAGTGCTATACGGTGCACAATGCCGTCTACCCGCTGCCGCAGGAATATCAGGACATTCCGCGTCCTGACCATACGGGCAAGGAGAAGGTGGTGACCTTCCTGGGACGCATCACCATGCAGAAGGGTCCCGAGTATTTCGTTGAGGCTGCCAACATGGTGTTGCACCGCACCCGCAATGTGCGCTTCTGCATGGCCGGGTCGGGCGATATGATGGACGCCATGATCTATCTGGCTGCCGAGCGCGGCATTGCCGACCGCTTCCACTTCCCTGGCTTCATGCGTGGCAAGCAGGTGTACGAATGTCTGAAGGCTTCCGATGTCTATGTGATGCCCTCTGTCTCAGAGCCCTTCGGCATCTCGCCCCTCGAGGCCATGCAGTGCGGCACACCGTCGATTATCTCTAAGCAGAGCGGCTGCGCCGAAATCCTGAACAACTGCATCAAGGTGGACTACTGGGATGTGCATGCCCTGGCCGACGCTATCTACAGCATCTGTGTTAACGAATCTCTCTTCAACTACCTCAAGGAGGAAGGCAAGAAAGAGGTTGACCAGATTACCTGGGAGAAGGTGGGCACATGGATTCGTACCCTCTACAGGAGAACCTTAGGCTGGGAAGAGTAATTTAATTGATAATTGATAATTGAAAATTGATAATTATGAAAACAATTTGTTTATATTTTGAGATACATCAGATTATTCATCTGAAGCGTTACCGCTTCTTTGACATCGGTACAGATCATTACTATTACGATGACTACGAGAATGAGCGTAGCATCAGCGACATTGCCGAGCGTTCCTATATGCCTGCACTGAACACGTTGCTGCAGATGATCAAGGAGAATGGCAAATATTTCAAGGTGGCATTCTCGCTCTCGGGTACAGGCATCGAGCAATTGGAATATCATGCCCCCCAGGTCATCGAGAAGTTGCAGGAACTGAACGAGACAGGATGTGTAGAGTTTCTGGCCGAACCCTATAGCCATGGTCTTTCGTCGCTGGTTAATCCAGAGGCTTTTGCCCGCGATATGAAGAAGCAGTCTGCCAAGATGGAAGAATACTTTGGCAAGAAACCGACGGTGGCCCGCAACTCGTCGCTCATCTATAGTGATGACATTGGTGCACAGATTGCTGCCCTGGGCTTCAAGGGCATGCTTACCGAGGGTGCCAAGCATGTGCTGGGCTGGAAGTCGCCTCACTATGTGTACAACTGCAACATGGCGCCGGGCCTGAAGTTGCTGTTGCGCGATGTGGAACTCTCTGATGATATCTCGTTGCGCTTTAACAACGCAGAGTGGGAGGGCTATCCTTTGTTCGCTGATTCTTATATCGACCGTATTGCTCGTCTGCCAGAGGAAGAACAGATTATCAATATCTTCATGGAACTCAGTGCACTGGGCATTGCTCAACCCCTGTCGTCTAACATCCTCGAGTTCCTCCGTGCACTGCCCGTCTGTGCCAAGGAGAAGGGCATCACCTTCTCTACGCCCACGGAAATCTGCATGAAGGTGAAGAGCGTGGGTGCCATTGATGTGCCCGACACCCTGTCGTGGGTTGATGAGGAACGTGACTGCTCATGCTGGCTGGGTAATGCCATGCAGCGTGAGGCCTTCCA
>CAMHDT010000103.1 GCA_946183985.1 uncultured Prevotella sp. | reverse complement strand
CAGAATTGTCCAAGTCGGCTATTGTCCTTGCGACTTTCAAGATGCGGCTGTAGGCACGGGCGGAGAGTTTCAGGCGCTCCATGGCCATGCGGAGCATGTCAAGGCTTTCAGCATCGGGCTCGGCGAACTGATGGAGCATCTTTTCGGTCATCATGGCGTTGCAGTGGATGCGACCTCTCCCTCCGCCCTCCCCGAGAGGGAAGGAACTGAACCGCTTTTCCTGAATCTTACGTGCAGCAATGACTCGCTCACGAATCCTCTCGCTGGGCTCTCCTGGCTGCATTTGAGACAACTGCTTGAAAGGCACGGCCTGTATCTCGCAGTGGATGTCGATACGGTCGAGAAGGGGACCGCTGATCTTGTTCATATAGCGCTGTATCTGGCCGGGGGTGCAGACACAGTGGTGGGTTGGGTCGCCATAATAGCCGCAAGGGCATGGGTTCATGCTGGCGACAAGCATGAAACTGCAGGGGTACTCTACATTGTACTTGGAACGGCTGATGGTGATTTTGCGGTCTTCCAACGGCTGACGGAGCACTTCCAGCACTGCCCGCGACAGTTCTGGCATCTCGTCGAGGAAGAGCACGCCGTTGTGGGCCAATGAAATCTCACCTGGCTGCGGATTGTTGCCACCTCCTACGAGCGCAACCTGCGAGATGGTGTGGTGAGGGGCGCGGAAAGGACGCTGACTGATGAGTGAGACATCGCGGTTTAACTTGCCTGCCACGGAGTGTATCTGGGTGGTTTCAAGGCTTTCTGCCAGCGAGAGTGGCGGCAGGATGCTTGGCAGACGCTTAGCCAACATGGACTTGCCGCTTCCTGGCGGGCCTATCATGATGAGATTGTGTCCACCTGCAGCAGCCACTTCCATAGCGCGTTTTACACTTTCCTGTCCTTTGACATCAGCGAAGTCCAGTTCAACGAGGTCCTGTTGTTCGTAGAACTCACGCCGTGTATCGATAATGGTGGGCTGATAACTGGTGTCGCCATTCATGAATTTGATGACATCCATCAATGTCTCCATGCCGTAGACCTCCAGTTGGTTGACGACTGCAGCCTCACGGATGTTCTGGCAGGGTACGATGAGTCCCTTGAACTTTTCCTTTCTGGCCCGTATGGCGATGGGCAGTGCACCGCGGACGGGCTGTAGACGGCCGTCAAGTCCCAGTTCGCCTACCAGCATGTATTTGTCCAACTGATCACTTTTTACATGACCGGTGGCTGCCAGGATGCCGATGGCCAATGGAAGGTCGTATCCGCTGCCTTCCTTCTTGATGTCGGCAGGCGACAGGTTGACGGTGATGTCCATCGTCGGCATTTTGAACCCATTGTTTGTAAGGGCGGCCCTGATGCGGTCATAACTTTCTCTGACGGCGGTGTCTGCCAGACCAGTCAGGTGAAACTGCACACCGCGCGACATGCTCACCTCTACCGTTACCGTTGTTACTTCCAGTCCGTTGACTGCTGCGCAAAATGTCTTTACAAGCATAGGGGGAATGTTCAATGATGCCAGTTGCTATCTGAGTAGTGATTCTATTTTTTCTTTCAATGCCATGCTCCCGAGGCCTCTGGCGAGGATGGTGCCAGTGCTGTCAGTCACGATGTTGTCAGGCATGTAGGCCAGCGACAACTGCTGGATGACGGGCGACTCCCATAGTTTTCCGTCGCAGATGTTGGGGAAGGGCAGGCTGTCGCGTTCCAGATAGATGCGGCTTTCTGTGAGCGATGCATCGGCGCAGATGGTGATGACGCTGATCTTTCCCGGATGGTTGTCTTGCAATTTCTTGAGTTGGCGTAGCATGGAATGCGAGTCGGGATTCCAGGATGCCCATAGGCAGATGACGTTGATTTGTGACTTCAACGACGCGTTGCTGATGGTTTTCCCGTTGGTGTCGGTGGCTCTGAAGGCTGGTATCCGACCTTTGTCTGTCATGTTTTTCAAGGCTTCCAACTGGTGATAGAGTTGTGCTGTGGCTACATTGGGCGTGCCCGCCTCGAACATGAGTGTTGCCAGTTGAAATGCTTTGGGGTAGTCGGGCTCATTGCCCATGATGAAATAGCGTCGCAGCAGGTAGATGGCCACTGGCGACTTGGGATGCTGGGTGATCGTGTGCTCGGCCTCTTGCTTTATGTCGGGCGGCATCATGTCGTTGGTCTTCAGGCGGAAGGCCGTCATCAGTTTGTTGTCGTCTGTGCCCTTGACCTCTGTTTCTTTCAGGTGCGATGCGTCGCCTTTAATGGTGGCTTTCCCGCCCGGCTGTGCAAAGATGGGGAGTTCTGAGAAGTTTGGGAATATCAGCATAAGGGTCGTGGTGTCAGTGACGGTGGTGTTGTATGTGAACCGTCCGTCGCGCAGCGCGATGGTGTCTTTTGTGCCATGATCCATGTTGACAAGATAGAACTGTCCCTGGTTCATGTTCTTGAATTCCCCTTCTATTTTAAAACGGTGGTCGCTGCCGGTGCAGGAAAAGACAACGGGGAGAAGCATGGTGATGCATAATAGGTTGCACCACCGGCCTCTCCGTCCATTGTTTTCCGTCGTCATTGTATGAGGCATAATGGATTACTTGCTCACCTTCTTCAGTTCCAGATCTTTTGCGGCATAGGCAGCCAGCGAGGGATCCTTGGCCACGGCCTGCTGCAAGGCTTTGGCAGCCTCGGCGGTGTTGCCGGTGCGGGCGTTGAGCACGGCACGCAGATAATCGGTGGTGGCGTCGGCATTCTTCACATTCTTCAGCGTGGTGGCTGCCTGCTGGTAGTTCTGGTTCAGGATCTGGGCCAATGCGGCTGAGTTAGATGCCTTGTAGCCGAAATCCTGCTCTGCCTGTGCGTATTTGCCTTGTGCCAGGTGCAGATTGCCCAGCACTTCGGCCAGTCCGTTGGCTTGCGATGCCTTGGCAATATAGGTCTCAGCGTTCAGCATGTCGCCCTGCTGTAGTGCCAGCAGTCCCATATTGGCATTGGCCTCTGGCTGGTTCTTGTCAACCTGCAGTGTCTTCTCCAGCCACTTGCGTGCTTCGTCGTAATTGCCTTTGGCATAGGCCAGGCGTGCCATGTTGTTATAGGCGCGAGGGTCGTTGGGATAGAGTTTGATAGTCTGCTGGTAGGCTGCTTCGCTCTGCTCTGCGTTGTCATAGAGGGTTGCGCCGTAGAGCATCTCCTCGATACTGAGTTTAGAGGCATCGTCCTTCATCTGAGCCAGTATCTGCTCGTCGTCACGACCAATGATTTCGTAGTTGATGATCATGCGGGCACGGCGCAATTGCGGCAGGATGCCGTCGGTGAGTTCGCGGAAGGCAGCCGAGATGTTCTTAATCTGCTGTTCGCGCTCTTCTGGGTCCTGATACATCGACAGTACGCGCAAGATGACATCCTTGTCCTGAATGTCGCTGGCAGCCACCAGTTCCTGAAATCCCTCCCAGTCTTCGGCAGTATATTTGGTGTCGATGGGGGCGTCGTTGTTGGTCTTTTTCATCTGCTGCTGCACATAGTCGGCGGTCACCTCTTGACGCTTGCCGGCCAGACGCTCGTTGATGTCATAGCCACCGTCGGGTGAAGCATAGGCTGACACCTCGACAGCATCGATGACCTTGCCTTCCTGGTCTTTGGCAATCTCGTTGAGCAGGCGCACAAACTCCTGTACCGAGTTGTTCTGCAGTTCGCTCTTGCGCAACTGGGCCTGTCCGATGAGGAACTTGACGTTGGCCTCCTGCTTCTGCTCGGAAATGCGCTGGAAGGCGTCTTCTGCCAGGGCGGCGTTGGCCGATGCCAGCGTGCGCTTGTAGAGTTCCGAGGTGGCCACAATGCCATTAGCCACCTTCACATCGGGCACTTTTACGCTCTTCTTGCCTACTTTGGCATCAAAAGTGAGGTAGAGGTCGCTCTGTTGCATTTCAGGCTGATACTGGAAGTTGGTCTTCATGGTATAGCGGCCGCCAACGAGATAGGAGATGGTCTGGTCGTTGCCCAGCACCTTCTCGCCTTGGAATGTGGCACTCTGCCCAGCCACCGACTTCATGCCCTGTGTTGTCTGAAAGCGCAATTGCGGCGTGACGGTGACCACGGCCTTCTTCTTCATGTATTTCTCTGGAAACATGCCGTTGATGGTGGCATTCACCTGTCCGGCCTGTGTCTCCAGCGGATTGGGTGTCACGTTGAAATTGTCGGCCGAGAGGGCTCCTAACTTTCCCGAACAAGCCGTCAGCACTGCAGCGGCAGCCGACAGCAAAAGAAATTGTCTTGTCTTCATGCTTTTTGTAAATGATTTGTTGTTTTTTTTGCTTCTTTCTTGCAAAGTTACACAATATAATTCCGATTCTGCGCAAATAGTATTGTTTTTTTCGATTTATTAATCTTTTTGCAGGAAAAAGTATTATCTTTGCAGGCGAGAATGTTGAATTAATTATATCTGAATCAATGATAAATCAGACGATGATGCTGCCCGTAGGAACAACGCTTCAAGACGGCAAATACTGCGTGACGCGCCACATGGCTTCGGGCGGCTTTGGCAATACCTACGAGGTGGAACATGTGAAACTGGGCAAGCACATGGCTTTGAAAGAGTTTTTCATGCAGGGTGTCAACCTGCGTGAAGGAAACAATGTGACCGTGAGCCAGCCTGACAATGCCGATGCCTTCGACCAGATGCGCACCAAGTTCTTCAACGAAGCCAAGCGTCTGGCCCGTCTGGAAGAGCCCCATATCGTGGAGGTGAGCGACTTCTTTGAAGAGAACCGGACGGCTTATTATGTGATGAAACTCGTGGACGGCGAGTCGCTGAAAGAACGCATGAAGCGTACGGGTCAACCCCTGAAGGAACAAACTGTCCGTGAAGTGCTGGATCAGATGCTTCAGGCCTTGGACTATGTTCATCAGCACGACCTCCTGCACCTCGACCTGAAACCCGACAACATCATGGTTGACCGCAGCGGGCACTACTATCTCATCGATTTTGGCGCCAGCCATCAATTCACTTCGACTGAGCGGCAGACACTGTCTACCTCTACCGGTCTGTGCTATACGATGGGCTATGCCCCGGAAGAGCAGGTGGCTGGCTCTACCGATTTCTTTGGTGCCTGGACAGACTTCTATGCCTTGGGTGCCACGCTCTATAGTCTGCTCACCAACACCGCCCCGCCTGAGGTGACCAGCGTGAAATACAAACGTGAGCAGGCTTTCCTGTTCCCGTCTACTGTCAGTGCCGACATGCGCCGGTTGATTCTCTGGCTCATGCAGTCTGATTACGACAGGCGACCACAGACCGTGGCAGAGATAAGACAACGGCTGATCAACCCCGCAGGGCAGAATGAGACGCGGCCCATCAACCACCGACCGTCTGTTGATAACCGCACACGTCTGCATTCCGAAGGTTCCCATCGTAATTATCCGCCCTATAGGAAGCCCGCCTCATCTTCTGCCATCAACGATATTCAAAAAGAGATTAGCAGTCAGGGCAAGAAACTCATGGGGCTCATCTCTGATACATTAGGAACGAACAATGGACCGCAGCCTCGGAGAAATTTGCGGCAGACGCCGCAGCCACAGCCTGTGCATCGGCCTGAGCCAGCAAGGACGCCAGGACCAATGCCTGTTCCAGATCCTGTGCCGGAACCGCAACCGTTGAATAAAGCATCATATCCGCAGCCAGATGTGAACCAGCCAAAGAACAAACCTTATAGCGAGGGGAAGGTGTATTACAAAGGACGTTGGCTGGATCCTGCTGTTGCACGTATCGCGAAGCAGCAAGACCAGAAGAACCGGATCATCTGGGGCATTATAGGCGCATTTTTCGTCATCTGGCTGTTTTTTGTAATGATTTGTGCCGCCGCAGGTGCATAGAAAAAATGGGACTCAGTCTCAAAATTCTGTTGTAAAATAAATACAACGGAACTTTCAGACAGAGCAGATCTTTCTCTAAGCCTCAAAACGTTCTACTGCCGGTAGAACGATGTTCTACAGGGAGTAGAACGGTGTTCTACCGGCAGTAGAACAAAAAGTAAGAGCCGACAGCAAAAGAAATTGTTTGTTTTTTTCGATTTGTTATTCTTCTTGAAAGAAAAAGTATTATCTTTGCAATATGAAACGACTGACTTTGTTTTTGATTCTGCTGAGTTCCTGCCTCCTGCTGCAGGCTCGCGACTGTCCACGTTGCCATGGCAACAGACAGATTAAGACCCGCATAGGCGGCATGGGGAGTTTTGGAATTGACACTTCGCAGATGGTGTGTCCACATTGCGGAGAAGTGATTATGCGCTCTGAAACCCACTGGGACAAATGTCCCGTGTGTGATGGTACGGGGCAGGTGGCCGACACGCCGGGTCAGCAGCATGCTCAGGACCGGTTGGAAGAGGCCGAGGATGCTCTGCTGGAATTTATGACGCCCGAGGAGGTGATCCTCATGGAAGACTTGATGAGGCAACTGTTCACCCCCATAAAGCAGTATGTTGACTGCGAGACCTGTCAGGGCACGGGCAAGTGCAAACAGTGCGGCGGCTATATGAATGTGTCGCTCGACGGACCGTTGTGTCCCATCTGTCGTGGTTCCGGCTTCTGCATTGCCTGCGACGGCCGTGGCTATTCGCGCATAGACTATGTGGAGAATCCTAATCGCGATGTGATTATACAGCGTATCAACGAACTGTATCAAGGGGCTCGTGAGCGTAGTGGACAGTCGGTTGGGCTTGAAGACATGCCGGCCGATGACGGACAGCAGGAGATGGACCAGTCTGACATGCCTTTCACACCCATGGGACAGCCAGGGCCCTTTGGTGGTATGGCCTTGCTGGTTGCTGCCGGCGTGGTGCTGGGTGCGGGCGGGTTGGCCGTCATGGGTGTCATAGCCTGGCTGCTGTTCAGAATGTTGAGGCGGTAGTTGAAGTTATAGCATAAAAAACTTAGACAACTTGGATCATAAATATTCTTTCTAAAACACAAGAGAAAGAAGAACGATGTCCAGGTTGTCTAAGTT
>CAMHDT010000102.1 GCA_946183985.1 uncultured Prevotella sp. | reverse complement strand
CCTCCTCTTCCTTTTCCTTATCAAGCGCTTGCCTGGCAGCATCCGCAGCATCGGGGCGGCGAAGGACTGTATCTACTGACACAGGGGTTACGGGAGCATTGGCTTGGGGAGCGGGAGCAGCAGGAGCGGCAAAGGCAGACAGGCGCTGCTCTATCTTATCGGTGGTTTGCGGACGCCGGCGGTAGTCGGGCTGCATGAGCCAGTATATCAGTTGGCGCATCGGCTCACCGACAGAGGCGGGGAAGGAAAACGCTTCCTCACCATCATATTCGATATCATAGGATTTGGGGGGCAGTTCGCCGGTCAGCAGATTGTAGATGGTGGCACCTAAGGCATAGAAGTCCGTCCAGGGGCCTATGTGCTTTATGTCCTGATTTTTCTGTTCGTCTGGCGCAAAGCGCGGCGTGGAGCAGAGCAGGGAACTGACCTGCTGCGTCCTGTTGTCTGTGACGATCATCTGCTTGCTGGCACCAAAGTCGATGAGCCAGCAATAACCATCTTCGTTGCACATAATGTTTGCAGGCTTCAGGTCCAGATGATAGACATCCTGGCTATGCACTGTCTTCAAGGCTGCAAGCACCTGGGGCACGATGGCCAGCACTTCCTCCTCAGAGAAGGCGCGATCCAAATCCTTCATCATAGCAGCAAGAGACTTACCGTCAATGAGTTTCATCACATAGTAGGTCGTCTCGTTATCTTCAAAGATATCGGTCACCTCCACGATATGCGCGTCTATCATACACATACGGGCCATGCGTTGGGCTTCCTTCAGGAATTTTTCACGCATCATCTCGAAGGTGGCACGGTCGGCCTCCGTGTTCGTGGTGACGGTGGTTCCCTCGCGCCGGTTCACTTGCTGCATGAAGAACTCCTTCACGGCCCAATGCCTGTGCAGGGTCACATGCTCCACCTCATAGGTATTGCCGAAGCCGCCCGATCCAAGATAGCCCACCACGCGGTATTTGCCATCCTGCAGCAGCGTGCCTATGGGCAACATGTTCTGATAGTCTTGTTCTGCCATCATGATTAATTGTTTCTGCCGACAAAGATAATACTTTTTTTTTATTTTCGTGCAAATGTATCATCTTTCTGAAAGAAAAGATGTATCTTTGCAACAAAATTGCACGAAAAACGATGAAAGCAACAGACAAGAACATCATCATGATTACTGCCGGAGGTGTGGGACAGCGCTTTGGCAGCAGCGTGCCCAAGCAGTATGTGGAAATCAACGGGCAACAGGTCATCTCCTATGTCATAGAGGCATGCAAGAAAAGCCAACTGGCCGATGCCATCGTCGTGGTGGCCCACCCCAACTATCATGAGGAACTGACAAGAAACTATGGCGTTGAGGTGACAAGCAGCGGGGCTGAACTGAACAACACCAAGCGCAACGGCCTGGACTATATACGTGAGCACAGCCAGTGTGAGAAAGTGGTGGTGGTGGATGCCGTGAGGCCCGCCATCGAGACGCAGGTGATAGACAAGTTCTTCACGCTCCTCGATGACTACGATGCCGTGGCGTGTGCACGGAAGATAACCGACAGTCTGGGGCACTATGGCGAATGGGTGGTCAACCGCGAGGAGTATTACACCTTGGCGGCACCTGAGGGGTTCCGTTTCAATCTCCTTGACCAGCATTTCAAGGCCGACTCGCCCATCACGGAGTCTATCCAGCAACTGCCCAGCACCTCGAAGGTGTATCTGGACTTCGACATTCCTTATTACGACAAACTGACCTACCCCGAGGATTTGCTCAGGATGCAGATTCTTTTGGCATCCCGAAATTCTGGGGGGCGGCCTTGAAGCGCAACAAAGATCTAATTATTACTGGATGGGGATTTCGACCCAGAAGGTGGAGCCTTCGCCCAACTTGGAGATAACGCCCACATTGCCGCCCAGGCTGTAGGCCATCGTGCGGCAGATGCTCAGGCCGAGGCCGGCACCAGGAATGAACTCATCGACCTTGAAGAAACGCTCGAAGATGCGCTGCTGATGCTCTTCGGAGATGCCCTTGCCCGTATCGGCGACCCAGATGCGGATGCGCCCCTCGTGGGGAGCGTCGTAGCCCACGGTGATGGAACCGCTGGAAGTGAACTTCGTGGCATTGGACAGCAGATGGCGGATGATCTCTATCAGGCGGTTGCGGTCGGTGGTCACCTGCTGGGCCTCGTTGGCAAACTGTGTGCTGACCACGACGCCGGCATTGGCCTTTCCGGCGCTGATATCGGTCTGCTCCTTCAAGGTGAGGTTCAGGTCGAAGGCCGTAAGCACCAGTTCCTCCTTGCCTGCCTCCACCTTCGAGATGTTTACCACATCGTCGACGATGCGCAACAGTTTCTGCGTGTTCTCATGAATCAGGTCGAGCAGGCTCTGACGCTCCGCAGCATCGGCCACATCGGGCAGCACGCTGGTGAAGCCAACGATGGCATTGAGCGGCGTGCGTATCTCATGGCTCATATTGGCAATGAACGCCGACTTCAGACGGTCGCTCTCCTCGGCACGGTTACGGGCCTGTACCAGCGCCTCCTCCATGGCCTTGCGCTCATCGATGCGCATCGAGGTGCCCACTATCTTCGACGGCTTGCCCTCGGCATCGCGCTGCACCACGGCGGCATAACTCTCCGACCAATATTTCGAGCCGCTATACCACGACAGGCCTTGGTAAACTTCGTGGAACTCATCGACACGCCCCTCGCAGATGTCATCCAGCGACTGCGCCATCCGCTGGCGGTCGTTATCGCCATAATGCTTTATTATTTCTTCCAAGGGAGTGTCGGGCGGCGGAAGGAAGCCGTCCATCTTTTCACGGTGGTCGTTCTCGTAGGTCACCGTGCGGTGCTGCGGGTCGATATGCCACACGGCCAGGCGCATCGCCTTCAAGATGAAGTCATACTCCACATTATGCTTCTTCAGTTTGTCCAGCAGGGCCAACTCCGACTTGAGTTCCTTTCCCTGCTTGTGCTGCCAATAGACCAGCCACACCAGGAAAAGGGATACCAGGAGCAGGAATATGCGAAAGAGAATGTCCAGATTCAATGATAGCATAATGGTTAATAGTTGACTTTGATTCATTCACCTGCAAAAATACGAATAATTTTTGAAACAGAAAATTTTTTCGACATTTATTTGCTTTTCGCTCATTTATTTGTATCTTTGCAAACAAAATGATAGGGGTTAGTGAAAAAGTGAAAAAGTGAAAAAATTATAAATGGAAAACGAATTTGAATTAATCGCCAAAACGTTCATGGGACTGGAACCTGTACTGGCGAAAGAGTTGACCCAACTGGGAGCCAACAACGTGCAAATAGGTAGACGCATGGTGTCGTTTACAGGTAATAAGGAAATGATGTATCGTGCCAACTTCTCGTTGCACACTGCTATCAAGATATTAAAGCCCATCAGCCGGTTCAAGGCACAGAGCGCCGACGATGTCTACGAAGGCATCAAAGGCATAGACTGGAGCCAGTATTTAAACAATGACCAAACCTTTGCCGTAGACTCCGTGGTATTCTCCGAGGAGTTCCGCCACTCAAAGTTTGTGAGTTACAAGGTTAAGGATGCCATTGTAGACCAGTTCCGGGAAAAGACAGGAGGCAGGCCCAACATCTCCGTGGCCAACCCTGACCTGCGCCTGCACATCCACATTGCCGATGTGGCACAGGGAAAGAGCGAATGCACCCTCTGTCTTGACTCGTCGGGCGAGTCGCTGCACCGACGCGGCTATCGGCAGGAGAGCGTCGAGGCGCCGCTCAACGAGGTGCTGGCAGCAGGCATGATCCTGATGACCGGCTGGCAGGGCGAGACCGACTTTGTCGATCCCATGTGCGGTTCTGGCACGCTGCTTGTCGAGGCTGCCCTCATTGCCCGCAACATGGCACCGGGCCTGTTCCGCAAGGAATATGCCTTTGAGAAATGGCCCGATTTCGATGCCGAACTGTTCGACTATATCTACAACGACGACTCTAAGGAGCGCGAGTTCAACCATCATATCTACGGCTACGACATCGACATGAAGGCCGTGAACACGGCACGACTGAACGTGAAGGCGGCAGGCCTCACCGCCGACATCACCATTGAGCAGCAGGACTTCAAGGACTTCCAGCAGCCCAAGGAGAAAAGCATCATGGTGTGCAACCCGCCTTACGGCGAGCGCATCTCCACGCCCGACCTGCTGGGCACCTACCGCATGATTGGCGAGCGTCTGAAGCATCAGTTCCTGAACAACGATGCCTGGATTCTGAGTTACCGTGAGGAGTGCTTCGACCAGATTGGCTTGAAGCCCAGCATTAAGATTCCCGTTTACAACGGCTCGCTGGAGTGTGAATTCCGCAAATATCAGATTTTCGACGGCAAACTGAAGAACTTCCGCAGCGAGGGCGGCATGGTGAAGACCGACGAAGAGAAGCGCCAGATGGCCGAGACCCACCGTTTCAAGAAGAACCGCGAGTTCAAGCAGCGTCTGGACGAGCAGGAGGAGAACGAGGATTCCGACATCCGGTCGTTCACCTTCCACCATCATCCCATCGGCGAAGACAAGCGCCGCCCAGAGCGACAGGAGTTCAGCGACCGTCGCCCAGAGAGAAAAGAAGGACGCTTTGAAAAGAAAGGTGACCGCTTTGAGAAGAAAGAAGGACGCTTTGAGAAGAAAGAAGGGCGCTTTGAAAAACGAGGCGACCGTTTTGAAAAAGGCGACCGTCGAGGCGGCAAGCCCCAATACAAGAGTTCGGAAAACCGTGGCGGCCACGAGCGTTTCGACCGCAGCGGCAAAGGAAAGTTCAAACCCAAAGGTTCTAAATTCAATGATGATTAAACGTATAGCCATAGCCCTTGCGGCCTTGTTGTCACTCCCTATGTCAGCCCAGAAATTCTTCACGCTTGAAGACCTTAACTTCGGTGGCACCAACTACCATAACATGCGTCCCAAGACCATGTATCTGGAATGGTGGGGCGACAAACTGGTACGCAATGATGTGGAGGAATGCCGTCTCGTTGACCCCAAGACGGGCAAGGAGACCGTGCTCTTCACCCTCGACGACATAAACCGCTGGGCCGATAGCGACGACCATCATCATGTGCGCCACCTGCTGGGCGCTACCTTCCCCTACCCCGACAAGCCCGTTGTCTCGCTGGGCAACAAGAAAGCACACATCCTGCTCGACTTCAAACAGAAGAGAATCATCTGGCAAGACAGCATCTCCGGACAGGATGCCAACGACTGGAACCCCGTGTCGCGTGCCACGGCCTATGTTGAGGGCCATCAACTCTTTGTGGTCGACGCCGAAGGCAACAAGCATCAACTGTCTGCCGACGGTTCACGCGAGATCGTGTACGGACAGTCCGTTCACCGCGACGAGTTCGGCATTACGAAAGGCACCTTCTGGAGTCCCGACGGTCAGCGGCTGGCATTCTACCGTATGGACCAGTCGATGGTGACCGACTATCCACAGGTGGACATTGACCCGCGCATTGCCGAACTGGAGCCTGACAAATACCCCATGGCCGGCATGACCAGCCACAAGGTCACCGTGGGAGTCTTCGACTTGAAGACAGGAAAGACCATTTACCTGAAAACCCCAGAAGACAACGGAGGCCCCACCACCCCCGTCTACTTCACCAACATCTGCTGGAGCCCCGATGCCAAACACATCTTCATGCAGGAACTGAACCGTGCCCAGAACGACTGCCGTCTGGTGAGTTACGATGCGGAAACGGGGCAGTTCGAATATCGGCTCTGCCAAGAGACAAGCGACAAATACGTAGAGCCCCTTCATCCCATACAGTTCCTGCCCTGGGACAACAACCTGTTTATCATGCAGAGCCAGCGCGATGGCTATAACCACCTTTATCTATATAATATAAAGGGAGAATGCATCAAGCAACTCACCAGCGGGCCATGGGTGGTGCTCAGCGTGCTGGGCTTCAACGAGAAGCGGAAGAGCATCATCATTACAGCCAACAAGGAGCACCCGCTGCAAAGCAGGATCTACAGCGTCAGCGTGGCTACAGAAAAGATGACGTTGCTGGACACCACCGATGGTGTGCACAGGGCATCACTTTCGCCATCGGGCAACCTGCTCATCGACAGGTACTCCACCCCGACGAGGCCTAATGTCATCGATGTGATATCAATTATCCATTCTCCATTATCCATTCTCCATTTATTGGAGGCCGAGGACCCATGGGCCGGCTATCACCAGCCCATCTTCGAGTGCGGCAGCATCAAGGCCGCCGACGGCGTGACCGACCTCTACTACCGCATGGTGAAGCCCTACGACTTCAACCCTGAGAAGAAATATCCCACCGTGGTCTATGTCTACGGCGGTCCTCACGCCCACAATGTGGAGGCATCATGGCACTGGGGCAGCCGGTCGTGGGAGACCTATATGGCACAGAAAGGCTATATTGTGTTCATCCTCGACAACCGAGGCTCGGAGCGTCGCGGCCGCGACTTCGAGCAGGCCACCTTCCACCAGTTGGGACAGGTGGAGATGCAAGATCAGATGAAAGGTGTGGATTATCTGCGCACCCTGCCCTATGTCGACATGGACCGCCTTGGCGTCCACGGCTGGTCGTTCGGCGGTTTCATGACCATCTCGCTCATGACCAACTATCCCGACGTGTTCAAGGTTGGCGTGGCCGGTGGCCCTGTCATCGACTGGAAATGGTATGAGGTGATGTATGGCGAGCGCTATATGGGCACGCCGCAGTCCAACCCCGACGGCTATGCCAAGACCAGCCTCATCGGCAAGGCCGCCAGTCTGAAGGGCAAACTGCAGATTATCATTGGCTATAACGACCCTACGGTGGTGCCGCAGCACGCCCTGTCGTTCCTCAAGGCCTGTGCCGAGGCCGGCACCCAGCCCGACTTCTTTGTCTATCCCGGCGAGGGCCACAACATGCGCGGCCATGCCAGCGTGCATCTGCACGAGCGCATCACCCAGTATTTTGAGGACTACCTGAAATGAACATTGAACATTGAACATTGAACATTGA
>CAMHDT010000101.1 GCA_946183985.1 uncultured Prevotella sp. | reverse complement strand
AGAAGAATATGTTTGCCCTGCTCGACAAACCTGGCTACGAGGCTGACTCAAAGGCCATCAAGGAGAGACTGGCAAAGGAAAAGTAAGCCCCTTTTTATAGGACCTATAGGACCTATGAGACCTATGGGACCTATGAGACCTATAGGACCTATGAGACCTATAGGACCTATGAGACCTATAAAACCTATATGACCTATATTCAGGAATACTTGAAAAAACACGGCTTTGAGGCATTCCGCCCCAAAGCCGTGCTTTTCGATATGGATGGTGTCCTATACGACTCCATGCCCAATCATGCGGTGGCATGGCAGCAGTCCATGGCATCTTTTGGCATTCGCATGACGGCCAATGATGCCTATGCTACCGAGGGCGCACGGGGCATCGATACCATTCGCATGATGGTGAAGAAACAGAAAGGTCGGGATATTGATGAGGCTGAGGCCCAGCGCATGTATGATGAGAAGACGCGGCTGTTTCACATGATGCCCAAGCCCGTGGTGATGCCTGGCATCCTTTCGCTGATGGCGCAGATGAAGGCTGGCGATCTGGCTATAGGTGTTGTCACGGGGAGTGGCCAGCGTCCGCTGATTCAGCGTCTTCTGGAGGATTTCGGCGACTATCTTGATGAGTCGCGGATTACCACTGCCTATGATGTGACGCGTGGCAAGCCTGCTCCTGATCCTTACCTTATGGGTATGCAGCGTGTAGGCAATGTGCAACCGTGGGAAACCGTTGTTGTGGAAAATGCACCATTGGGTGTCATGGCTGGTACTGCCGCCAAGGCGTTTACCATTGCTGTCAATACCGGGCCGCTTCCCAACGAGGTGCTCCTTCAGGCTGGTGCCGATCTGTTGCTGCAGAAGATGCCTCTTCTGAGCAAACAGTGGCAGCATTTCATACAAGGAGACTTAGATTGCCAAATACGGACGCGTTAAAGGTCATCGTCGTTGAGTTCATCGACATTGTCGTAGTCGCGCATGTCCATGTCGTTGTCGCGCTCTATGCGTATGCCGCCCTGACGGTCGATGGTCATTTCGAGTGGCATGTAGAGGTCGTCAATGGCATCAGGCATGCCCACCACTACGTTGAACTCCAGTCCGGCATTGTCGACTTCGTCGAATCTGATGCTGGCCAGAAGACCATTTCGGCTGAACACCTCGTCGACATAGGATGCAAACGAAGCCTTTGTGAATGACCTGTGGAAGAAGGTGCTGCCGTTGTCCTGCCTGATGGTCAGTATGATACGGTTGTCTATGTATTTCTGCCCGTTTTCGTCGGCTACCATGGCCAGGCTGTCGTCAGGTACGCGTTCTATAGTAATCTGATAGTTTTTCCCTTGCCAGGTGGCATGACTGTCCTGCCGGTCCTGTTCCATGGCAATGGGGTCTTGTGTCACTTTTGGCACGTATCTGTCAGTGATGATGTCTTCCGACTGTTTTTTCTCCTTGCAGGCGTTCAGCATCATAATGCTGGCAACAAGCATGAGTGGTAGTAATATCTGTTTCATATCATGTGCAAAAGTACACAAAAAAACTGATACACACAAAAAAAGCACCCACTAAATTTCTTAGTGGGTGCCTTGCCATCATATTACAGTCAATTCTTTCTAACTTAAGTCTCATCCCATTAGAGAGTAGGCACGCTTGCCTTTTGAAAACACTATGTTAACCTAAATCACTATGAAAAAATCTTATGTATTCTTTTGTCTTGTTTATTGATTCTGGCGGTGAGGGCCTTGCTGCATACGCTTTTGCACGTCGGTGGTATAAGCGTTGTATTGCTCTTCGGTCATGATGCCCTTCAGCGCGTCATTATATTCCTCCATGTTCTTACGCATTTCCTCACGCCTTTTTTCCATATCTTCTCTTGAAGGACGCTGCGGTCTGCCCTGTTGGCTCAGTGTGTCGCGGTCGTGTCTCTGGGGCTTGCTGCCGCCCATATTAGGCCTATTGCCCCCCATGTTAGGCCTGTTGCCGTGGCGCCCACCTCGGAATTGTCCGCGCATGGGCCCCATCTTGTCGGCGAAGCGGGTGTTCAGTTCCAGCAGTTTTTGAGCCTGTTCGTCATTGAGTCCATATTTGCTGACGGTCTCGTTGGTGCGTTGTTTCACCATTTCCGTCTTGTCCATTGGTTGGTGTCCCTGACCTCTGCGGTCGTTGTCTTGTGCCATTGCCGAGGTGCTTACTATCGTGGCAGCCACCAAGGCCCAAATCATTTTCTTCATATTAGTTACTTTTTGAGATTTTACGTTTGTTTTGTTTTCTGTTCTCGTGTCAGTTGCAACTAATATTCAGACGCAAAGATATATAAAAAGTTTAAGTGTTGAATAAAAAAACTGATAATTTTGCATTTATGTATGATTTTTTTCTTATTTTTGCAAGAAATTGCATATTAATGATGAAAACATACATGTCTATGCTTTATGTGTCGTTGATGGGAGTTGTGCTGTTGTGCGGATGCTCACATGGCGAGAGCGAACCATCACCTCCAAGCGGCCCTGACACGGTTGCCGTCATTGTGCAGCAGGTGCAGCAGTGCTCGCGCCTCTACACTACGGAGTATCATGTGCACAAGGTGGTGACGGCTACCGACCGCACTACGCTCAACATTGGCAATGGTCTTGAATTCGATGTGCCAGGCTATCGAAAGATGATTATGCCTATTGATGCAACGCTGAAAGGCTATATTGATTTCAGTGGCTTCAGTCAGGACAATATTGAGATTCAGGGGCACCGCATTACGGTGACCTTGCCCGACCCGGAGGTGACGCTGACCAGCAGTAGGGTGGACTACGACAATATGAAAGAGTATGTGTCGTCCTACCGCAGCCGTTTCAGTAGTGATGAGAAAAATGCGCTTATGGCACAGGGGCGAGAAGATATCGTTGCCAGCATTCCGTCGCTGGGCATAGAGCAGAGTGCGCGAGTCAATGCCGTGCGTCTGTTGGTGCCCATCATCAGTGCCATGGGGTTCAATCCCCGCGACATCACCATCACTTTCCGTCGTGACTTCAGTGCCGACCAACTTGTCCGCCAATTAGATTAATCAGCCTATTGTGTCTATGGAAAAAAATACACGCACCACGATCATTACTTGCGGCTCCATTGCTGCCGCGGTCGTTGTCTTCATCGTCGTTTCAGCCATCGTCACAGGCCGGTGGATATGGGAAAAGGCTGAAGCGGGCATACCAGATATATCGTATAACGAGCAGACTGAGGTAGGGCTCTCGGCCACGCAAGTGCAAAGCATCATTGACATAGGCCAGTGGGAATTCCTTTCTGTCACCGATGAGGAGATGGTCGATACCATGCGTAGCGGGCTGTTCTTCGACGACCATCTTGTTTGCATCTATTATGGTACGTTGCGTCTTGGCATCAACATGCAGCGTCTCGACACCAGTAGGCTGCAGTTGAAGGGCGACACGCTGGCCATCGTGCTACCGCAGCCTACACTGCTTGACAATGATTTTATTGACGATGCCCGCACGCAGATTTTCCATGAGGTGGGCGACTGGCCTTCTTCTGCACGCAACGACCTTTATGCGCGTGCCAAGGCACGGATGCAACAGCGGGCTCTGACCACGGCCAATATGGTGCGCACCCGTGAGATGGCTACCATGCAAATGCAACAACTGCTTCAGGCCATGGGCTATGGCTATGTAGAGGTTGCGTTTGAGAACGACTTGTCAAGGTGAAGTCATCTTTGCCTCTACCACCGTGAGGACGCCGTTGGTTACTTGAAAGCGTATGTCACGACCAGCAAAGGGCATCCCGTAGATGCGCTGCGGCTCGTCTTGATAGCGTGGGCGGGGGTCTTGTGCCAGCACCTGTCGCAGGGCTTGCAGTTCGTCGGGGGAAAACAGGGTGGCAACCTGTGCGGGTATCTCTACCTGCAGGGGATGCCAGTCGTGGCTGTCTACAAACCCACTACGGGCTTCGGGGTGGCAGTCGGCATAGGTCACATAGGGCTTAATGTCGTAGATGGGTGTACCGTCCATGAGGTCGGCACCTGTTACGTGGATAACAGGGCCTTGCTCCTTGGTCATCTCTACCTTATTTATATACACGCACGAGAGACCGAGACGGTTGGGCCTGAACGGCGAGCGCGAGGCAAACACCCCCACGCGCTCGTTGCCACCCAGCCGGGGTGGGCGCACGGTGAGCCCCTGCGGTTCATGGCTGTTGGCACTGAACTCCCAGATGAGCCATACATAGTCGAACTGTTCCAGGCCGCGCACCGCTTCCTCACGCCTGTAGGCAGGCTCGAACACAATGTGTCCGGGCAGGTCGGTGGCCAGTCCGCTCTGTCGTGGGATGCCGAACTTCGATGTCAGCGGTGAATGGAAAACGGCTATCGGCTCTATCGTCATGGCTTAGAACTTCTTCTTCAGATACTTGGCCAATTCCAGGTTGTTGTCTTTCAGTCCTTGGGCAAAACTGCGCGCATTCATCTGTGCTCCCTTCTTTGAGGCATGGGTGTGGTCTTTCTTGAAGTATTCGCCTGCTTTCTCCTTTATCTGCTGTACCTCTGCCTTTGCTTTCTCCTTGTCGTCAGAAAGATGCTTCTTGGCAAACTTCTTGTCAAGGAAGTCGGCACTGATATTGTGCATGTCGACAAAGGCCACACCAGTCTCCTCCACCACTTCACGATACCATTTCCCATACGAATTGTCGCGACGCTCAATCTTGCCATCGGGCCATTCGTTGCGAGGTGTCAGGCTCACCAGTATGGGGGTGGCGCCTTTCTCCCGCGTGTCGTCAATCATCTTCTTCAGATACCAGCCAAAGGAATAGACCACCTCGTAGGTGTCATTGTCCAGATGATACACATGCATCGTGTCCTTGGCACTGGCAATGACACCGCGTGCTTTCGCATCGGTAATGGGGCAGATGTCGTTATGGCCGAACTGAATGGTTACGAAGTCGCCTGGCTGCAGAGAGTTGTAAACCTTGTCCCAAAGACCCTCGCGGATAAACGAACGGGTGCTGCGACCGGCACGGGCAGCATTGACGAGGGTGATTTTCGACTCGTCGAACACGGTCGATGCCTGCGAGGCCCAGCCCCACATGCCGTCGTCATCCTTATCGGCATTCTTCACTGTCGAGTCGCCTGTGAAGAACACGCGAGGCTTGTCGCTGGCGGTGATAAACATCTGTGACGCGTCCACTTTCATCATTGCTTTCAGCGGCGTCAATTGCGGATTCCTGCTGTTGTAGATACCCATCATGGCACTCTCGGCGTTCAACTCTGCACCAAATTTCGAGGTATGAATCTTGTCGCCAAGGAAGTGATACTGTTGTTTCCAACGGCTATAACTGTCGAGTTTGCTGCCGCTAATCTCGTTGAGGTCTATAAAAGGCACACCTTCGACGGCGGCTACGTAGGCTGCCCATTCCGTCTGGGGCTTACGCACAATCATCCCTTTGTCGTCGAAGGCATCACGCGGCGTGAGCGACATGAGGATGGCATTGGCACCTTTGGCGCGGATGTCGCTGATGTATTTGCGCAGGTATGTGCCGTAACTATACACGGTGTCCTGTTGCTGCGTGCGCTGGTTGAAGCCGATATAGCAGGTGTCAGGGTCAACACCGGGGATGACGGCACGGGCGCGTCTCTGGTCGAAGAACTCGCCGTTGTCGTTATGGCCTATTGACACAATCACCCAGTCGCCGGGCTTCAGTGCCTGGCGCACGGCTGGCCACAGGTCGGTATAGAAGGTGCGGGTCGACATGCCGCCCAAGGCCTGGTTCTCCACCGTAATCTTGGACTCGTCGAAATACTTGTTGGCAAAATAGCCCCAGCCCCACTGGCCGTTGGAGCCGTTGCCCTTCGTGCCGTTGCGCATGGTTGAGTTTCCAATGAGAAACAGCACGGGGTTGTTGTCCTTGCGGGTGCTGCCAGGGGCAGGACGTGACATGAGTGCCTTGGCTATCGAGTCGGGCGTATTGTCTACTACCTTATTGACGTCTTCAATAGGATCTGGCAGGTTATCAAAACCCTGTGCCTGTGCATTCAGGGCCAATGCTGCCATCGTGATAATTGCAAGAATTGTTTTCATTGTTTTAGCGATTTGTTGTTTCTGTGGGGCAAAGGTACAAAAAAATCCGATGAATGTTGCCGTTCATCGGATTTTTTAGTATATATTTGGATTACTGATTACTCAACCTCCTCGTTGTTTGCTTTGAATGAAGCCAAATCCTCTACCTGGAAGGCTTTGATATAAGCAGCCTTACCGAGGATGTTCTCTTCAGCCATGCGAACATAGACATTGGCGCTCTTCTCAAACATCTCGGGAGCCGTGCTGGCATCGCGGATGATGAGGAGCGACATGACGAGTTCGCAGGTCATGTCGTACAGACGACGGGCCAAGAAATCCTGTGCATCTTGGTTGTCAAGAGCCTTCACATTGTTCAACGCCTCTTCGTAGATGGGAATGAGACGCTCCACACGGGCCTTGAGACCCTCTAATGAATTAGAGGGGGTGGTGGCGGCTGCCATCTCCTTGATGTTCTGGAGCATGGTGCCGTTGGTGATGTAGCGGATAGCGGCAACGACCTGCAATTGCGTGGTGCCTTCGTAGATGGAGAAGATGCGTGCATCGCGATAGAGACGCTGGCACTTATACTCCATGATGAAGCCTGAACCACCGTGGATACTGATGGCATCGTAGGCGTTCTGGTTGGCATACTCAGAATTCATACCCTTAGCCAGTGGTGTGAAGGCGTCGGCCAGGCGCTTGTAGGTCTTGCATTCCTGCTTCTCCTCTGGCGTGAGTTTGCGGTCGCGCTCAATGTCTTCGAGACACTTGTATACATCCACGTAGCAGGCCGTCTGGTAGAGCAGTGAGCGACCGGCATCCAGTTTGGCCTTCATACGGGCCAGCATGTCGTATACGGCGGGGAAGTTGATGATCTTGTCGCCGAACTGCTGACGCTCCTTGGCATAGGCCAGCGCCTCGTTGTAGGCTTCCTGAGAGAGTCCCACCGACTGTGCAGCAATGCCCAGACGGGCACCGTTCATCAAAGCCATCACGTACTTGATAAGGCCCATTTTGGTGCTGCCGCAGAGTTCTGCCTTGGCATTCTTATAGGTCAACTCACAGGTGGGTGAGCCGTGGATACCCAGTTTGTGCTCGATGTGACGAACATCGACACCGCCCTGGCGCTTGTCGTAGATGAACAT
>CAMHDT010000100.1 GCA_946183985.1 uncultured Prevotella sp. | reverse complement strand
CCTGTCGGAAAACGGCTGCAAAGTTACGACTTATTTTTGAATTACCAAAACTTTTGAAGTTTTTTTTTAGTAATTTCTCGTTTTTTCCTTGTTTTTCTGTAGTTGCACCTTCAGTGAGTCGACACAGAGGTCTACGCCCTCTTCAAAAGTGTCGTTCACCTTTTCTACGTGGAAAGTATTTCCAGGCACCGTGACGGTGATGCTCGTTTCCTTATTTTGAGCCGTAGCAGGTTTCACAACCCTTAATTGCACCTCTACTTTCTGAATATCTTCGTACGACTTTTCTAACTTGGCGACTTTCTTTTGGATGAACGCCTCTAACTTTTCGGTAGCGTCGAAGTGAATCGACTGAATCTTAATTTCCATAGTTACCTCCTGGTTTTAAAAGTTAAACTATAAAGGTTTGCCCCTTGGATGGGCATCTTTGTAAACTCGTTTCAACTGTTCAAACGTGGTGTGGGTGTAGATTTCCGTTGTCTGCAGGCTTGCGTGCCCAAGCAGTTGTCTGACGCTTTCCAGTCCGGCCTGATGGTTGAGCAGTGCTGTTGCGAAACTGTGCCTAAGCACATGAGGCGAGCGCTTTTTCAGCGTTGTCACTTCGCCCAGTTTTCTTCTCACCAGTTCATACACCTCCAGTGGGCTAATACGCAGTCCGTGCTTATTGATGAACAAAGCGGTGCAGTTCCTTTCTACCGAGGCATCGCGCACGGCGATGTATTTCTGCAGTTGTTCTTTCAGTTCTGCCCCGAACGGAATGATGCGCTGTTTGTTGCGCTTTCCCGTCACTTTCAGTTGACATGCCTGCAAGTCTATGTCCGCATCGTCGAGCCCCACCAGTTCGGCGCGTCTGATTCCCGCCTCATAGAGCAATATAATAATGGTACGTGCGCGTACATCTATATATTCATTGCTCCATTCGCTCTCGTCGAGCAGTTTGTCCATTTCGCTTTCCTTGACAAACTGCGGCAGTGGTTTCTGCTTCTTAGGCCCTGTCACATAGCGTGCGGGATCGGCCTTAACTTTTCCCCTTGCCAGTGCGAACCTGTAGAACGTGCGGATGGCTGCGAGGTCTGCATTGACCGACGCTGCCTTGCGTCCACTGTCCATAAGCCTTTCCATCCACGCCCGGATGATATCAGCATCGACCGTTTCCCATGTCTGCCCTTCGCATTCTTTCTCGAAGAAGTTCTGAAACTCGACGAGACTCTTTGCATACCTTTCCACTGTCAGTTCGCTGCGGTTTTTCTCGTAGCGCAGATAGCAGAGGAATTGGTCGACCATGGCGTTGCGCTCTAACAGTTATTTTCTATTCGGCAACGAATTTACGGAAAAAATCCGAAACTACCAAATTTTCGAGAAACTTTTTTAGTTTTCCTCGGCTGTACGGAGTTGCTGTACGTAAACGGCATGCTCCATCTTCAGACGCTTCAAGACAGAAGGCTTGTCGAACTGCTGACGACGACGCAATTCTTTCACGACGCCTGTTTTCTCAAACTTTCTCTTAAACTTCTTGAGGGCCTTCTCGATGTTCTCGCCTTCTTTTACTGGTACAATAATCATACTGTTTTTTGACTTTAATTGTTTAAATTGTTATACATTACTGCATACTTCGTGCATAGTGCGCACGAATTGCGGCTGCAAAGGTACGATGTTTTCGTGAAATGGACAAGTTTTTGCCCTGTTTTTTGCTGTATTCGCCCGAAATTTAGCACTTTACGAATTGCCGGGCATGCCAAACGGTACATTTTCAGCATAAAAAAGTCCGGCCTGCCCTGTGTAGGCATTCCGGACTTTTCTGTCATTTTTCCGTCAGCAATCAGTCTTCCGGCACGGGTCCGTATTCATTCTCGTTCATCTCGCTGCCCTTACACATGAGGATGACGAGCCAGATGAGACCAATACAGCAGGGGATGAGGATGATGAACAGCCACCATCCGCTTTTCCCGATGTCGTGCAGACGGCGCACGCTGACGCCCAGTCCTGGCAGGAACAGTGCCAGCGACACCAGCCATGAGAGCACCTGCACCACCGTGAGGCCATCAGACACTCCATTGGAAGCCAGTACAAACGTGATGATGTAGAACACCATCGAGATAATGAAATTCAGCAACACGAAGCACCAGTATTCACTTCTGCTTGCTCGTCCCGAGAAGTTGACATAATTGTCAACGATTGCTTTTTTCCAATAATACAACATACGCTCTGATATTTAAAGGTTAAACCACTTCGGTCTTTTATTCGCGCATCAGTTCGGTGAGTCTGGACTCCAGTTCCTCGCCCGAGAGGCGCAGCATGAACTGCCCCCTGTGTGCGATGGAGATGCCGCCAGTCTCTTCCGAGACGACGATGCACACGGCATCGCTCTCCTGGCTCATGCCCAGTGCTGCGCGATGGCGCAGTCCCAGTTCCTTCGGTATGTCGAGGTTATGGCTCACGGGCAGTATGCATCCTGCCGCCTTGATACGGTGGTCGCTAATGACCATGGCCCCGTCGTGCAGGGGTGAGTTCTTGAAAAAGATGTTCTCTATGAGCCGCTGGTTGACATCGGCGTTGATGGCTTCGCCCGTAGCCACGATGTCATCGAGCGGGAAGTTGCGTTCCACCACGATGAGTGCGCCCACCTTTCCCTTTGCCATCGACATGGTGGCCATGACGATGGGCATGATGCTTTTCTTCAGCATGGTCTCGTCGCGCTCGCTGCTGTGCCTTGTGGCAAAGAAGCGGAGCAGTGCCTTTGCGCGCTTGTGTGCCCCCAGATTATAGAGGAACTTGCGTATGTCGTCCTGGAAGATGACCACCACGGCGATGACGCCCACGCCGACCAGTTTCTCGAGGATGGCGCCCAGCAGTTTCATCTCCAGCACCTGCGACACGAATATCCACATGGCAATGAATATCATGATGCCTACGAAGATATTGAGCGAGCGTGACTCGCGCATCACCCTGAAGGCGTAGTAGAGCATAGTTGCCACCACGACTATGTCAATAACATCTTTTATTCCGAATTCTATCATGCGGCTATGAAGAGGTGAGGAGTGAGAGATCAAGATGCGACACGATGCGCACGGTTTCCACGGCTTCTTTCACATCGTGGACGCGCAGGATGGCGGCACCCTTCATCAGCGCCACGGTGTTCAGTGCCGTGGTGCCGTTGAGTGCCTGCGACTGATTGGTCTGCAAGAGGCGGTATATCATCGACTTGCGCGAGATGCCCACCAGCACGGGCAGGTCCATCACCTGCAGCCGTTCCAGTTGAGCCATGAGGCGATAGTTGTCGTCGAGTGTCTTGCCAAAGCCGAAGCCAGGGTCGAGGATGATGTCTTTCTGTCCCAGGTCGCGCAGCATCTGCACCTTCTGGGCAAAGGCCATGAGCGTGCCGGCCAGGTCTTTCTGCACTGACATGAGTATGTAGGGCACGCCCAGACGCGCCACCATGCGAAACATGGCGGGATCGGCTCCCTCGCTCACATCGTTGATGATGTCGGCACCATACTCCTCAACGGCCATGCGGGCCACCGATGCCCTGAAGGTATCGACCGAGAGAGGAGCACCGGGCTGCTCGCGCCTCACCACGGTGAGGGCGGTACGCAGCCGTTGCATTTCCTCCTGTTCGCTCACCTCGGCGGCGCCGGGGCGCGTGGAATAGGCTCCCACATCGATGAAGGCAGCACCCTGGGCCATGATTTCATTGGCCCGTGCGGCTATCTCGCGCTCGGTCTGCTGGCGGCTGTCGGCATAGAACGAGTCGGGCGTGGCATTGAGTATGCCCATCACCCTTGGCTCATCCAGCGACAGCAACTGCCCCTTTATATTCAGCGAATACGACATCTATTCTATCTCTTTTGCCTGCAAATTTAACCATTTATTCGCAAACAACGGCACAAATGTCTGAAAAAGTGCATCTGGCAACTGCATTATTGCTTTCTTCCATATTGACAACTACCCGCCAGAACAGCAAAAGAAGTTGACAAATGCCCCCTCCATATTTTAAAAAGTTTTCAAAAAAGTGGCCATGGCTGCGTACAAGAGAAACATGAAGATATTTTCCAAATGATTGACAATCAGATATTTATAGAAAATTTACATTTTTTTCGAGGTCAATATTTACGGTATGGTTTGCAATGGACGCTCCGTCAGGGTCTCATGGAGGCTGTTTTGAACTGCAACGGAGCCTATATTGAAACGCAAAACAGCCTCCGTTGCGTTTCAAAACAGGCTCCGTTGAAGTTCAAAACAGGCTCCGTTGCAGTTCAAAACAGCGTTTTTTGTTCCATGACGGAGCATCCGCTGTAAGCCAGTGGATATGAATAGGTGCAAAACGGCACTTTTTTCACTCTAGAATGTCATCTTCAAGAGACCCTTTTTTTAGTAAAGTTTCCTTACGTTCCTACACTCATCATTTGACTTTTTTTATTACGGGAGGGTGTGTCAAAAAACAAAAATCTTCAAAAATCTTTCAAAAATAAGCCATATAATAGCCATTTTTGCTAGATTTTTGAAGATTTTTGTTAGTTTAATGAGGACTGATGTCTATATATGACACAGCCAGTTTTCGCTCACTTATTCGTACCTTTGAACTGCGTTCTTAGGTACTCCCGTTCTTGCGTCCCGATGGTAGCAAGCGCTACGCGATAACGGAAAAGAAAAGAAAAAACAAGTTTTCCCTTTGCTTTTCGCTCACTTATTCGTACCTTTGCAGGGTAATAACACAACATATCATGGACATAAAGGAACTCTATAGACTGTATCAGCAGCATCCGTGCATCACTACCGACAGCCGCGACTGTCCGAAGGGCAGCATCTTTCTCGCACTCAAGGGCGAGAAGTTCAATGGTAATCAATATGCACTGCAAGCACTTGAGAAAGGCTGTGCCTATGCCATCATCGATGAGCCGGCGATTCTAGAAAACCTAGACAATCTGGAGAGTCACGACAATCCTCAGGGGCGCCTCATCCTCGTCGACAACTGTCTGCAGACCTTCAAAGACCTGGCACGCGAGCACCGCCGCCAGTTCAACATCCCCGTCATAGGCATCACCGGCACCAACGGCAAGACCACCACCAAGGAACTCATACGCGCCGTGCTCTCCGAAAAATTCAACGTGCTGGCCACCGAGGGCAACTTCAACAACGATGTGGGCGTGCCCAAGACCCTGCTACGCCTTACCAAGGAGCACGAGATTGCCATCATCGAGATGGGAGCCAGCCATCCCGGCGACATCAAGACGCTCGTGGAGACGGCTGAACCCACCTGCGGTCTCATCACCAACGTTGGACGCGCACACCTGCAGGGATTCGGTTCGTTTGAAGGCGTCGTCAAGACCAAGGGCGAACTCTACGACTACCTGCGCAGCCGCGAAGACGGACTGGTGTTTGTCAATGCCGACAACGACTATCTCTGCGACATGCTTACCGACGAGATGTGGTGCACCCCCTACTCCACCGACCCCGAGAAGCAGTATTCATGCATCTCTGGCGAAGTCATCAGTTGCGACCCGCTGCTCAAGTTCCGCTGGCGCAAGCCCCTCATGGAGTTAGAGGAGACTGGCGCCTCGCAGAAATGGCACAAGGTGCAGACCAACCTCATCGGCGCCTACAACATCGACAACCTGCTGGCAGCCATCGCCGTGGGCATCAACTTCGGCGTAGACCGCAAGCAGATATGCCACGCACTGGAGACCTATGTGCCCACCAACAGCCGGTCACAACTCACCGAGACACCCTACAACCGCCTCATCGTCGACGCCTACAACGCCAACCCATCGAGCATGGCGGCCGCCCTCGAGAATTTCCAGATGGTGGCGGCCCACGAGGGTGAGACCAAGATGGCCATTCTGGGCGATATGCGCGAACTGGGCGAAGCCAGCACGGAGGAGCACCAGAAGACGGTTGACCTGCTGGCAGCATCGAGCCTCACTAACGTTTGGCTGGTGGGTGAGGAGTTTGGCAAGACCAGCACACAGTTTCGCAAGTTTAAAGATGTGGAGGAGGTGAAGGCCGAGATACAAAAAAATCGTCCCGTTGGTCACCTTATTCTCATTAAGGGTTCCAACGGAACGAAACTCTTCCAACTGCCCGAACTACTATAGTCACTGCCCGTTCAGGCATTGTTTCTTTATGCGCGCACTCTGTTCCTCCAGAAGGCGCGCCTTTTTGTCTGGACGCCACGCGGGAAAGACTTTTTCCACTGCATATTGCGCAGCCATATGAGCAGGCAACACAGTCTCGGCACGGCGCAACTCATCGCCCACCACAAACGGCACCACATTCGACTCGGGCGTAATCACACGGCCGTCTGCATCCATTGTGTTATACTCAAAGAACTCAGTGTCCACCGTGCGCAGACCATGAGGGTCAAAACGGGAAGACAGCAATTTCTCCGGCGTCTCCAGCGTAGTATTCAGCCACACGCAGCGCGGATGGGTGTGCCAGGCACGGGCAAAATAGAAAGGCGACACATCGTTCCTCACCGTGCAGTGATTAAACACATAGCCATACTTCGTGTCTGAGGTGCGAGGTGCAACTATCACGTTCTCGCCACTGCCATCCAGGTTGCGTTTCTCCGTCACGATAAGACAATGGTTGAAATACACATCGCCTGCACCGCAAAGGAAATCAACGGTGCCATGAACCTCGGAATCTTCAAAATAATGATAGCACTCCTCACTATGGCTATAATAGGTATCCTGATACGACAGCATCCTGACGCGCTTGAAAATAGTGTAGTTGCCCTTGTCCTGCCAGCACACAGCACGACCGGCAGCACCAGAGTGGTAAAAGTCCAGCGCATTCTGCAAGGTCAGGTCCTGCACATAGGTGTGATGGCCGCGGTTCAAAAAGACTGCTGTCTTGCTGATGCCCTCATTCTCCACACTGGGAGCATTCCTGATAATCACGCCCTCCATGCTCTCGCCCACCAACGCAATCTGATGGCCCAGAATAGGCGTCAGCGTGCGCTCACCCAAATCATATACACCATTGGGAATAAATACGAACAAACGGCTCGAGGCTGAGTCGGCATTCTGACGGTTGGCCTTATCAATGGCTGCCAGCAGGCTCTCCACACTGCCCGCCTCAACCACGATCTGGGCGGTAGCAGAAGAAAAGACTGTCAATAATACCAAAGAAATAACGTATTTCAGATTTATCATTTTAGGTTGATTAGTTCGTCTTACTACGAAAAAACGCCAACCTGACTCAATGAGAAAGATTAGCGTTTTTCATGGTGGTACCTCCAGGAATCGAACCGGGGACACACGGATTTTCAGTCCGATGCTCT
>CAMHDT010000099.1 GCA_946183985.1 uncultured Prevotella sp. | reverse complement strand
CAGGTGTAAAGACGGCGACGTCAAAGCCGAGCGCTACTAATTGCCCGAAGGCTTTTTCCGTGAAGCGCATGCTTTCAACTGTGACAGGTCAGACGGAATGAAGTCTGCCTTGCGGTCTTTGTGTGATATGTCACCCTACACGGCGCAGACAATTGACAGTGTAAAATGGATAATGGACAGTGACTGTCAGTTATCAGTTGTCAATTGTCAGTTAAGCGCCAGCGATTTGTCAGGTGGTTATTGCGGCGGGGTCCCACCTCTTCCCATTCCGAACAGAGAAGTTAAGCCCGCCTGCGCCGATGGTACTGCAATGCAATGCGGGAGAGTAGGAGGCCGCCGTCTTTTCTTGGAGCCCCGGTTCAGCAATGAGCCGGGGCTCCTTTTGTTTGTTTGGGTTGCCTGTCCTCTTGCAACTGTCACACAGCAAGAGCATCTCCTCTTTCCACCAGAATGCGGGCATCGACGGCAGTTACCTCGTTCTCGTCGGCCAGCAGGGGGTTGATGTCCATTTCCTTTATCTCGGTGGCGAAACGGAGAAGGGTGCTGAGACGCACGATGATTTCTGCATATTTGCGTTCGTTGATGCCACGCTGTCCGCGGGTGCCTTTCAGTATTTTGTAGCCGCGTAGGGAGTGAATCATGGAGTAAGCCTCCTCGAAGGTGAGAGGTGCCAGTCCTGACGACACATCCCTGAGCACCTCCACGAAGATGCCGCCGAGTCCGCAGAGCACCACATGGCCGAAGCGCTGTTCGTATTTGGCGCCGATGAATAGTTCTGTGCCCTTGATCATCTTCTGCACCATGACGGCGGTGGCGTCGCCAATCTGCATCATGCGGTCGAACTCGGCCTCAAGCACTTCTTTTGACCGTATGTTCAGAGCCACGCCGCCCACATCGCTCTTGTGCACGGGGCCCACTACCTTGGCTACCACGGGGTAGCCCACCTGGTTGGCAAAGGCTACAATCTCTTTCTTGTCGGCACTCACAAATTCGGGTACTGTGGGGATGCCTGCGGCAGAAAGCAATTCGTGAACAATCCGAGGCTCGAGGTAAAACGACATCGGAGAAACCTTTGTATCCTCATGTCCCCGGAAACATTCGTCAATGATGCGCCTTATTCTTGGCACATCAACACCGTTGATGATAACATTCTGCTCGGCAGGTGCGGGGGTCTTCATAATCTGGGTGAGCGCCGTGGCCAGCGTCACCTCGTCGCTGAAGTTCACGTGTCCGCGCTTCAGGAACTCCTGCACCTCGGGCCCTGCCGTGCTCACACTGGGCAGTATGGGGAAGATGGGCTTGGTACAGGTTTGTATTTTCTTATGTAGCACATCGTAGACCTCGAAGATTTTGACCAGCCCAGGCGTGCCGAAAATGACCATGATGGCATCGATGTTGTCCATCCGTTCGCAGTAGTCTATGGCCAATGCCAGGTGCTCGGCGGTGCCTGTGGCCAGGATATCGATGGGGTTGGCCACGCTGCTGCCTGGCAGCAACTTCGATTTTAGTTCGTCGGCCAGCGGACCTGTGAGTGCCGGCACCTGCATGCCGCCCTTCGACAGGGCGTCGGTGAGCATCACGCCAGGGCCGCCGGCATGGGTGACGATGGCGAAAGACAAAGCCTCACCCCCAGCCCCTCTCTCGGGGGAGAGAGGAGTATATTGTTTTTTCTCTTGAGTCTGACCACTTCCCTCTCCCCCGAGAGAGGGGTTGGGGGTGAGGCTTAAGATGCAGCCCACTGTGGTCAACTCCTCGCGGCCGAAGCAGCGCACGATGCCCGCCTTGCGGAACAGGGCCTCTACGGCCGCATCGCTCGAGGCAATGGCGCCGGTGTGGCTGCTGGCAGCGCGGCTACCGCTCTCGCTCGAACCAGCCTTGATGGCTGCTATGCGACATCCCTTGTGTATCAGAGAGGTGGCGTGATAAAGCAGTTTGTCGGGGTCGGCAATGTTTTCAATATACAGTAACTTTACCCTCGGGTCGCGCTCGGCGTCGAAGTGTTCGTCCATATATTCCAGCACGGTCTCTATGCCGTTCTGTTTGCCGTTGCCTATGGACCATACGCTGTTGAACTGCAGACCCTTTGTCACGGCACTCTCAAGGATGAACACGGCCGTGGCACCGCTGCCCGAGATGAAATCGACGCCATGCGGGTTGAGATGGGGTATGGGCTTGGTGAACACGGAATGGTGCCAGTGTGTGAGCAGACCGATGCAGTTGGGGCCTATCAGGGCGCAGCCATACTCTTCGCAGGTGTCTAGAATCTGCTGTTCATAGGCGGCACCCTCGCTAGTCTCCTCGCTGAAGCCGGCACTGATGATGATGAAGGCGCGCACCTCTTTCTCCTTGGCCAGGAACGCCACATAGTCTGGACAGAATCTGGCGGCCACTACAAGGATGGCCAGGTCGGTGGGCGGCAGTTCACGTGCTTCGTGGAAGGCTTTGATGCCTTGCACCTCGTCTTCCTTGGGATTGACAATGCGGAGTGTGCCCTGGTAGCCGCCGCTGATAAGGTTGCGCACCACGGCACCACCTGGCTTGTGGACATTGTTTGAGCCGCCGATGACGACGATGCTCTCTGGCTGTAGAAGTTGCTTGTTAATCATAGACTCATAGGTATTTTGATGCAAAAATAATACAATTTGACTGAAAGGCAAAAAGAATAGCCATGATTTTTTTGGCAAAACGCAATATTTGTTGTACTTTTGCACTACACAAACCTAAAAACATAGACATGATTTGGAATCCGAACAAAGAGTGCATGAGCCGCGACGAGATGAGTGCGCTGCAAGGTAAACGCCTGCATAAGATTGTAGAATATGTATATCACAATGTCCCGTTCTATCGCAATAAACTGCAGGAACTGGACATACGCCCCGATGACATACAAACCATCGAGGATATCAAAAAACTGCCCTTCACCACCAAGAAGGACCTGCGCGACAACTATCCCTTCGGACTGCAGGCTGCTCCGCAAAGTGAGATCATCCGTGTGCATGCTTCCAGCGGAACTACAGGCAACCCCACCATTGTGGGCTACACCCGAAAGGATATTGGCGTGTGGAGTGAGTGTATGGCAAGATGTCTGACGGCTTTCGGCGTTACACGCGACGATATTTTCTCCGTGGCTTACGGCTATGGTCTCTTCACAGGCGGACTGGGGGCACACTATGGCGTGGAGCACCTTGGCGCCAGCGTTATTCCTGCTGGCACGGGCAATACGGAGAAACACCTCAAACTGATACGTGACCTGGGCATCACAGGCATCGCCTGCACCCCGTCGTACGCCCTTTACCTGGCTGAGACAATGGCCAAGATGGGTATCACGAAAGACCAGATCAAACTGCGTGTCGGTGCCTTCGGTGCAGAGCCTTGGACGGAACAGATGAGAAAGGAGATAGAAGAACAACTGGGACTGAAGGGCTATAACATCTACGGACTGTCGGAGGTGATGGGGCCCAGCGTGAGTTACGAATGCCAGATGCAGCATGGCTCACACATCAACGAGGATCACTTCTTTCCAGAGATCATCAATCCCACCACGCTCGAACCGCTACCGCTGGGACAAACGGGCGAACTGGTGTTTACCACGCTGACCAAGGAGGGAATGCCCGTCATACGCTATCGCACACGCGACCTCTGCTCGCTGTTGCCGGGCACTTGCGACTGTGGGCGCACCAATGTGCGCATGGGGCGCATAGAAGGTCGTTCAGACGATATGCTCATTATCCGAGGCATCAATGTGTTCCCGTCGCAGGTGGAGAGTGTTATCCTCTCGCTGCCAGAGTTCGCACCGCGCTATATGCTCATCGTAGACCGCGAAAGAAATCTCGACACCCTGCTGGTGCAGGTGGAGTTGCGTCAGGAGGTCTTCACCTCTACCTTCGATACGCCGGCCGCCGTCGACGCACTGGAGAAGAAACTGGCCAGCAAGTTGAAGAGTGTGCTCAGCATTGCAGCCAAGGTACAACTCAAGGCTCCTGGCACCATCGAGCGTTCGCAAGGCAAGAGTGCCCATGTCGTAGACAGGAGAAAACTATAGATAAAACCAATGAACAACAATTCACCCTACTTTAATCCAGAGCGCGAGACGATGACGCGTGAGCAGATAGAGGCGTTTCAGTTGGAACGGCTCAAGGCCACTGTCCGTCATTGCATGAACAACGCGCTCTATCAGAAAAAATTCAAGGAGGCAGGCATCACACCCGATGATATTCAGACGCTGGCCGATGTGCGCAAACTGCCTTTCACCACGAAGCAGGACCTGCGCGAATCCTATCCTTTCGGCATGTGCTGCGTGCCCATGAGAGACTGCGTGCGCCTGCACTCGTCGAGCGGCACGACAGGCAATCCCACTGTTATCCTGCACACGAAGAAAGACCTTGACGAATGGGCCAACCAGGTGGCACGCAATCTGTGGATGGTGGGCCTGCGTCCCGATGATGTGTTCCAGAACTCCTCAGGCTATGGCATGTTCACCGGCGGACTGGGCTTCCAGTATGGTGCAGAGAAACTGGGCATGCTCACCGTGCCCGCCGCCGCTGGCAACTCGCTGCGCCAGATCAAGTTCATCAAGGACTTTGGCACCACGGCCATACATGCCGTGCCCTCATATGTGACCCGTCTCTACGAGGTGATGCAGCAGGAAGGTGTCGACCCGCGCCGTGATACCAAACTGAAGATACTGGCCATCGGTGCCGAGCCGCACAGCGAAGAGCAGCGCAAGCGCATCGAGCAGATGCTGGGCGTGAAGGCCTACAACTCGTTTGGCATGAGCGAGATGTGCGGCCCCGGCGTGGGCTTCGAGTGCCAGGAGCAGAACGGACTGCACTTCTGGGAAGACTATTACATTGTGGAGATCGTAGACCCCGAGACCCTGGAGCCAGTGCCCGACGGCGAGATAGGCGAACTGGTGCTCACCACACTGTGCCGCGAGGCCATGCCGCTGCTGCGCTATCGCACCCGCGACCTGACCCGTGTGCTGGGGCGCACCTGTCCCTGCGGCCGCAACCATATCCGTCTCGACCGTATGCGTGGCCGCTCCGACGATATGATGGTGCTCCGCGGCGTCAATATCTTCCCCATCCAGATAGAGAAGATACTGATGCAGTTCAAGGAACTGGGCAACAACTACCTCATCACGCTCACCACCGACGAGGATAACGACAATATGACCGTCGAGGTAGAGTTGGCCGAGATGTTCACCGACGACTACAACCGCCTGCAGCAACTCAGCAAGAGCATCACCCGCGCCTTGAAAGACGAGATACTGCTCACCCCGCGTGTCAAACTCGTACCCCGTGGCACGCTGCCCGTCAGCGAGGGCAAGGCCGTGAGAGTCGTCGACAAGAGAAAAGTCTATCAATAAAAGTTGAAAAGTTGAAAAATAAATTGTAAATTATATGACAATCCATCAGTTATCCATTTTCATCGAGAACCGTTCCGGCACCCTTATCAAGGTGCTCGAAGCGCTCAAGGAGGCAAAGATACAAATCATCGCCTCCACCATTGCCGATACAGCAGAGTACGGCATCTACAGGCTCATCTGCTCAGAACCCCTGCGTGCCTACGACGAGTTGAAGAAAGCCGGCGTGGCCGTCGCCCTGAGCGATGTGCTGGCCCTGGAACTCGACGACGAGCCCGGCCGAGCCGCCGACGCTGTCAAGATATTCAGCGATGCCGGCATCAGCATAGCCTATATGTACACCTTCCTGCTCAAGGGCAAGGGCATCCTCGTGTTCCGCACCGACAATCGCGAGAAGGCCCGCGAGGCCATCATCCTCAACAACCTGAGGTTCATTGCCGAGCAAGACCTCAGCAAGTGGGCATAGAGCGCTGATGAACTGGCTGAAGCGTTCACTGGTCTGGCTCCGGCGACTCATGCATAGCCGCGGCTCCGGCATACAGTCGCCGGCCGACTATCGCTTCGTGCGCTATGTCATCAACGAGCAGTGGCCCTATCATGTCTACGACGATGTGGGCACCCGCGACAGCAGCATGAGGCGCAAGTTGGGGCGCCTCTATCTGCGGCTGGCCAACGAGCGGCAGCCGCTCACCGTTGTCGACCGCCTCGGCTTCATGGACTATGTCCGTGCCGGCTGCCGTCGCGCCAAAAGGGTAGAGCAGGCCGCAACGGTCGAAATGGCCCTCCTGCCCATAGACTCCGGCTATGAAGCGCTGTTCAAACATTGCAACGAGCAGTCGCTGGTCGTGTTTCAAGACATTTACCGCCACCCCCGTCTCTGGCATCAGATAGAGCACGACGAGCGCGTCACCGTCACCTTCGACCTTTACTATTGCGGCATCGTGCTCTTCGACCGCCGCCGGTCGCCACACAACTATATTGTTAACTTCTGAATCCACACCTTATGAAAATCACAACAGTCTATACCCGCCGGGGCGATAAAGGCATGACCGACCTGGTGGGCGGTATCCGCATCAGCAAGACCGACAGTCGCCTCGAAGCCTATGGCACCGTCGACGAACTGTCGTCGCACATCGGCCTCCTGGTGACCATGCTCGCCGACGGCGCCGACCGCACCCTGCTCATCCGCATACAAAACAACCTGTTTAACATAGGCACCCACCTGGCCACCGACCAGAGCCAGACACCCCTCTATGCCTCGGCACGGCTGCCCGAGGGCGATACCGCTATGCTCGAGCAAGCCATCGACGAGATACTCGCCATGCTGCCAGAGGTTCAGGGCTTTGTGCTGCCAGGAGGCACCGCAGCCGCCGCCCAGTGCCACGTTTGTCGCACCGTATGCCGCAGGGCCGAGCGCCGCATCCTGCATCTGGCTGAGCACGCCGTCGTGGGCGACGACATCATCCAATACGTCAACCGTCTCAGCGATTATTTGTTCATTTTAGCAAAAAAAATAAATTTTAACATGGGGCACGATGAAATTATGTGGCAAAACACTTGCAGATAAAAAATAATTTACTACTTTTGTGACCTAAAAAACAAAACATCTAATTGATATGTATTGGACACTAGAATTAGCATCAAAACTGGAAGATGCCCCCTGGCCTGCAACCAAGGAAGAACTTATTGACTATGCCATACGTTCGGGCGCTCCACTCGAAGTGCTCGAGAATCTGCAAGAGATTGAGGACGAAGGTGATATTTACGAAAGCATCGAAGACATCTGGCCTGACTATCCCACGAAAGAGGACTTCCTGTTCAACGAGGATGAGTATTAAAGCCTATTGTTAGGTTTAAACAATTAAATACCAGCGAGATAAACAAGAATAATTTGTTTGTCTCGCTGGTGTTTTTGTCGAACAAAAATGCGTATTTATGCAAGTTGTAAGCGCTATCGCCATTATTTTATATTCAACCACTGTGAGTATAAGTTCACAACAAGTGAAATGCCCTCAAGTTCGGAAATAAAGTATCTTAGCGGATAGACAATAAAAAAATATTGTTTTTCGATAAAAAAGTTCTGTTTTTCTTTGCTAATTGAAATATAAT